>JAFQTK010000131.1 GCA_017409065.1 bacterium | reverse complement strand
TGCAGGATAATGGTTCTTATGTGCCAAATCACGGGATAACATTATGTGACCATCCAAAATACTTCTCGCAGTATCCGAAATAGGCTCATTAAAATCATCACCCTCTACTAAAACCGTAAAAAGTCCGGTAATAGTCCCTTTATCGTTACTGCCCGCTCTTTCCAACAATTTAGGCATAAGTGCGAATACAGAGGGAGTATATCCACGAGTGGCAGGAGGTTCGCCAACCGCAAGACCAACCTCTCGTTGAGCCATTGCAATACGAGTTACACTATCAAGCATAAACAAAACATCTTTACCTTGGTCACGAAAATACTCAGCAATTGACATCGCAACAAATGCAGCTTTAATCTTAACTAATGCCGGTTGCTCGCTTGTCGCAGCAATAACAATAGAACGTTTCATACCTTCCGAGCCGAGTGTAGTTTCTATAAATTCTCTAACTTCTCGACCTCGTTCACCAATTAAAGCAATAACGTTCAAATCTGCACTGGTATTTTTTGCCATCATTGCAAGTGTCGTTGATTTACCTACACCTGAACCTGCAAATATACCAACACGTTGCCCTTTCCCAATTGTATTAAACCCATCCACAGAACGAATCCCCAACGACAAAGGTTCACGAATCAATGAACGTTTCAATGGGTTAATAACTTCTGCCTGAGTAGAATACAATGACTGAGAGTTAATCTCACCCAAATTATCAATAGGTCTGCCCAATCCATCTAAAACACGCCCCAACAACTGAGGACCAACTTGAATTTTCATTGAACTTCCGGTGTTAATAACATTTGCCCCCGGTCTTAAACCTTCCATAGTTCCCAAAGGCATAAGAAGAATCCTATCTTCTTTAAATCCCACAATTTCAGCCGAAATATAATCTTCTTTTTCATTAGTTGAAATATAGCATAAATCACCAATACTTCCTTTAGGACCATCGGCTTCAATTATCAATCCTATGATTTGAATAACTTTTCCCAAATATCGCATCATAGGGGTTTTATTAATAATATCTTTGTAATTGTTTAAATTAATCATTTTGGCGGATTTTCACGACGAATTTCGGACACAAGGCGTTCTTCGTCAATTGACTGTAACTCAACAAGCAATTTTTGTGTAATTTCATCTATTTGAGATGATATCCTGCAATCAACACGAGAACTAATAGATTCTACAATAGTACCGTCTTCGGACACACTTGAATCTTCTACTATTTTTATAGATTGCAATGAAAAAATATCATCTTTTAATTTATCAGATATTGCATAAATTTTCTTTGCCATATTTGGATTAACAAAGATTTTGACTTGCTCTTTATCACTAAGAAGATTAATAGCAGCCATAGTAATATTATACAAAATTTGTCTGTTCATTTTTAACTGTTTTTGACAAATTTTATCAGAAATTGCAATCACAAGATTAACAATATCATTATGAGCAGATTTAACAATTCTCTTTTTAATCTCAAACTCAGATTTAGCAAATCTATCCACATTTTCAATTAAATCAATCAAGTCCTGACGAGCAGCGGCTTGACCTTGTTCATAGCCTTTTTGGTATCCTTCTTGGCGTGCTTTCTCTGTAATTTCACCAACTTGGGAATTTACTTCTGCTAAAAGCTCTTCACCCTTTTTCTGTGCTGCTTGCTGTGCTTCTGCAATAATCTGCTGTGCCTGTAATTTAGCCTTTCCAATAATATCCAATGCTAAATTCTTTTTTTTTGCCGCTTCCTGAGCACGCAACTGCTCATCACTGGTTGTTAAGACATAAGAAGACCCTAAATTAACTTTGTCACTGTCAATTCTACTCAATTAATTCATCCTCTTGAGATTCTCTAACAATAAATATTTCACCGGCAGATTCTAATGTTCTGATAATACCAACAATCTTAGATTGAACTTCTTGAACACTCTTAGCTCTAACAGGTCCCATATATTCCATATCTTCCTGCAACATAGCCTGAGCACGTTCTGACATGTTACGCATAATCTTATCTTTGATATCTTCTTTAGCACCTTTGAGTGACATTGCCAAGTCCTTAGTATCAACTTCACGAAGTACTCTTTGAATATCTTTGTCCTCAATTTTGATAATATCTTCAAATACGAACATCAACTCACGAACTTCTTCCGCCAATTCAGGTTTTTGTATTTCTAACAACTCGATAACATTTCGTTCAGTAGCTCTGTCCGCACGGTTCAAGATGTTAGCCAAAGAAGAAACCCCACCTGTTTTTGAGAAATCCTGAACAACCAATGAGGAAAATTTACTTTCTACAATTTTCTCAACTTCTGCCAAAATTTCAGGGTTTGTCGTATTCATATCTGCAATCTTAATAGCAACTGCCGACTGTAAATTTGATGGTAACAAGTTCAAAACCTTTGCAGAATGTTCAGGTTTTAAATACGCTAGAATAAGAGCAATCAACTGTGGGTTCTCATTTTGGAAAGATGTCGCTAATTGTGCAGGGTCGGCATCATTGAAAAACTGAAACGGGTTAGTATTCATCAAAGTAACCAACCTATCCAAAATATTACCCGCTTTATCTGCCCCATAAGCTTTTTCTAACAAAGTCTGTGCATAGTTCATACCACCTGATTGCAAGTAATCACTCGCCAAAAATATAGTATGAAATTCTTCTAATATACCATTTAGGATATCAGAAGGAATCTTATTTAAACTTGCAATATCAAACGTAATTTGTTCCAACAAATCTTCATCAGTAATATTCTTCATAATCTCTGATGCCGTACTCGGACCTAAAGCAATCATCAACGCTGCAACTTTCTGCGTTGGAGTCATATAATCATAATTTACTACTTGTACTTGTTGTGCCATAACTAATATTAATCCTTAATATATGAAATCAATAATCTTGTAGCCTCAGCCGCATCATTCAAGATTGTTTCATTCAAGTCATTTTTAATTCTTTCTAACTCAGGGTCAAGCTTAGCTTCTAACTGAGGCAATGATTCAATATCTGACAAATCACCTAACTCATCTTTGATAGTTGAGTAATGTTCATAATCATTTGTTTCTTCAACAGGTGCATAAGACACCGCAGTAGAAGCAATACCTCTGAATAATGAACGGAAGGTGAAAATTGCTACCAAGCCCAAAATTAATATTACAGCAGTAGGTGCAATATCATTTAACAACAACTTAATCATAGATGCTGTTTGAACTTCTTTTGCAACAGTTTCTTTTTCTGCTTTTTCTTCTGCCAAGCCCGAGAATTGCAGACTTGAAATAGTTACGGCATCGCCACGATTTGCATCTAAACCACTAGCCATAACCACCAATTCATTCAATTCTTGTTTTTCTTGAGAAGTCAATATTTTATTTACTGCAACCGCAACGGTCATACGCTTAATAGAACCCGGTGCGTATATAACCTGCTTGATTTCCTTTGAAACACTATAATTAGTAAGATTTTTTTGCTTTGTGTAGTTCAAGTTTTTACGTTGGTCATTTGTTGTAATTGTAGAACTTGCAGGAGCATTCGGATTGTCGTAAACCTCATTTTCGCTTTGCTGAGAAGTTACAACCCCTTCAGTTTTTCCATCTACCGGAATATAACTTTCAATGGTTGAACGAGCAGAATTAAAATCAATATCCGCACTTACTTGAACAGATACATTACCTCTACCAACAATTTTCTCCAAAACAGTCTGCACTTTTTTGGCAGTTTGGTTTTCTACATTCGTCTTGTAACTTTCAATGTCGCTGGAATTTCTACCGACTTCATCAGTCAAACTATTGCCGCTTTGGTCAGTCAAGAAAACTTTATCCGGTGTCAATCTTGGAACAGCATAAGCTACCAAATTTTTGATAGCCTTAACTTGTTCTGTTTTAATTCTATAACCTGGTTCCAAAATCAAAATTACAGAAGCCGTTGGAGCCTCATCTTTGTCTGCAAAAACAGAACGTTCAGGTTCTGCTATTTGCACTCTGGCCTTAGCTATACCATTTATTCTTTCTATTGAGCGAGTTAATTCACCTTGGAAAATTCTTTGTTTTGTCAATTGGTTTTTAAAATCAGTAGAACCCAACTGCAATTCATCCAACAATTCAAATCCATGCTCTCTATCTTGGATTAAATCATTTTGAGCAACATAGAGTCTTAAATCATCTTGCATATTGGATGGAACAAGGACTGCTTTTCTGTCCTTACTTACCTTTACAGGATATCCGCTTTTTTTAATACTTTCTGAAACTGAAACTGCATCACTTTCACTCAAGTCAGAATATAAAACCGCCCAATTAGGCTCAGTAGATTTCATAAGCAAAAATGTAACAGCGACAAGAGTAATAGCCATAAGTGCAGTTATACCAAACTTTTGTCCGATATCCAAACCGCCCCACAGCCGCTTCAAGTCTTCAAATATCATTTTAAAATAATTATTTCCCAAGATATATCCCTTATTTCATTCTATTAATAATATAACTTATATTTTCTATGATTCAACTATGTAAAGATTGCTTAAAATCTTGCCCTTAGAGAAAATTAACTTAAATTTTCACGTTATAAAGTTCATTATATGCTGCGAGGATTTTATTTCTGAGTTGTAATCCCATTTGCATTGAAAGATTCGCCTTTTCCGCAGCAATCATTACTTCGTGAACGCTTATATCACCGCCTGAAGCCAATGTTTCAACTGCATGTTCAGCCTCTAACTCTTTTTGATTGATACTTCTGATTCCATCCGCAAAACCTTCCCCAAAATTACCTAAGGCACGTTCCACCTCTGATTTTGGTTGAATTTTTACGTCTTGAGTCAAGCTCATATCAAGATTAGGAATATTAACATTACCTGCGTTAATTTGAATACCGCCACGAATGGGACTTGCCATGTGAATTTGTGCTTCCAAATTTTTCTGAGCCAATATATCATCAAAATTTTGCAAGCTAACTTGTTCAAAACTCTTATCAATATTTTGAAGATGTTGATCAAAAATTTTGTTAAAATTTGATATTGAATTTTGAACTGCTAAATTATTCCCTAAACCTTGAACCATTTTTTACTCCTAAATTCTTAACGCTGCATTTAGCATAGATTTTGTCGTTTCAGCCGCAGCGGCATTTGCCTCATAAGCTCTTGATGCTGATATCATCCCAACCATCTCTTCTACGACATTAATATTTGGCAAAGTCACATAGCCCTCAACATCCGCATCCGGATGAGATGGGTCATAAACAACTTTAAATGGGTCTTTTGAATCTGTTATTTCTGCAACTGCAACTCCTTGTGCCAAATTTTTTTCATCAAAAGAAATGCCACCGCTCAAAACCATTTTTCCTTGATTTTGACTAAATTTAGCCTCATGCATCCCATTTGGGAATGCAGGTGATGATGATAACTTATCATTATAAATAGCTTTGAAAGTAACATCTTTTTTTACATAAACCCCATGAGAACCATCAGGATTTCTCGTTGTATTTATGTTAGCAACGTTACTGGAAATTGTATCCATTTTTAATCTTTGAGCATACATTCCGGATGATGAAACATCAAAAACATTAAAACTCATCTATTAACCTCCACTCTTGATAACTGAAGTGAGCGACTCAAACATTTTACCTTGCAAAGTTGAAAGCGTATTGTATTGGATTCCCACCTTTGCCATATCCATCATTTCAGCTTCTATATTTACATTGTTGCCTGTTTCCGGACGAACCCCTGAAAAATCACGGATAACCTCAGGTTTATATCCATCAAAACTATTTTGAGTTAAAATTTTCAATTCCTTATTAGGCATAACCGTATCCAAACTATTATGTGCGTAATAAGCACTATTAACAGCTTTAATTTCACGTTTCAAATCGTCTTTTTTCAACATTTCTTGCAACTGGTCTTCAAACACAATGTCTTTACGTTGATAACCCGGAGTCATAACGTTCGCTGTATTAGAAGCTATTGCTTGTTGGCGTTGCATCAATCCATCAAGTGCTAGTTTAGTAACATCCATAGCTCTGGTAGTCAAATCCATTAGCAAACACCTCCTCTTTCATACTTTTTCATCACAATTTCAAAAACAGTAGACTCAACGTCAGATTTAATTAAATTCAACTCTCCACCCATTAATTCCATAGAAGTTTTTGAAATTTTTAATCCAAGCCCAGAACCGCCGTCATCCTTTTTAGTAGTAAATCCTTCATCAAAAATATTTTTCTGTACATCAACAGGTATCATACTGCCATCATTTTCTACAAAGATACTAACCGTTGAATTTGCATTTTCTTTAATTTTTACCGCTAACTTACCATTTTTTCTAAGAGCATAAATTGCATTATTTATAATATTTAATAACACACCCAAAACTTTGGTTTCATCAGCTAAAACACTGAAATCTTTCAACTCGATATCAGAAGTTATATTTTTTTCTTTCATCTTTGGAGTACAAAGCTCGAGAGCAATTTCTACCAATCCTTGTACGCTTAACTCTTCCAAATTAACTTCCGTACCTTCTTTCAAATCATCCAAAAGCATATTTATAGATTTTGATGATTTTTCGATAACCGCTTTTGCACTAAGTATTTTAGCCAAAGCCTCTTGGTCAAATTTTTCAATTCTTTTTTCTATTATTTTTGAATGCAAATCAATAACAGATAAATTATTCCTAATTTCGTGAATAATTTTTCTAACGTTTGAACTTAAAACAGGCTTTTCCTCATTAATAATATTTCCTGCTTCACTTGTAATATGATTTTCTAAAACCGCATCATTCAGACAATCAACAACCTTATGCAAAGCATCACACATCAACTCATTTTCACGTCTTTCTAACGAATAAGGTTCAACATCCGGCATAAAATCAATACGAGAATTATCAATAACTATTTTTAAAATATCTTGGATTTTACGAGAGTTAAGATAAAAACTAACATTTGTGTATCCTGTTAATTCTGAAGAACTATAATCCCAAACTAACGCAGCACAATATCTAGACGCCAAAACAATTACAAACTCCGTAGATTCCCAAATATCGTTATTAGAAACGTTCACGGTATTTTCACCCATATCAGAGTAAAAATATACACTAGCCTTTGAATAATCTAATCTTTTTAAAAGCCCATCCAATCCCTTAGTATCAAACAATCTTGCAAGAACAACCCCATCAGAATTGCTCTCTATAACAGGTTCAACTATCGAGCGGAGCAAACTTTTTACAGTTTGCTCACTCGCTTGTTTCATTCCGTTATTAAATATAAACTCCTTTAGGAGATTTTTTCTTTGTTTGAACTTTCTCATATCCCTATCTGTTCAGCTAAGATGCTATAACTAAATAGCAACTTTCATTCTTTTTCTGTTACCAAAACCATTGTTTAAAGCATAAAGCACTGCTTGTGTTCTATCATTAACTTGTAATTTTTGGAAAATGTTATTTACATGAGTTTTGACAGTTGTTTCAGAAATAAATAATTGGCTTGCGACTCCTTTGTATGTAACACCTTGAGTCAAAAGTTCCAATACTTCTTCTTCTCTGGCTGTCAAATAAGTAAGAAGATTTTCTTCATCTGTAACTTCGTTCATTTCTTCTCTGAAAGATTTTTGGAAATATTCAAAGAATCTTGATGACAAAGCAGCAGGAAGATAAATTTTTCCGTTTACGACTTCTTCAATAGCATAAATCAACTGTGCTGATGCCATAGTTTTTAAAATATAACCTTTCGCACCTATTTTCATAGCACGGAAAATTAAATCTGAATCATCATAACCGGTCAAAGCTATAACTTTAACACCCAAATCTAATTTTTCAATTTCTTGGATTGCAGAAAGACCGTCTTTTTCCGGCATATTAATATCCATCAAAACAACATCAGGACGATATTTTTTGATTAATGAAATGCCGACATTCGCACTTGTAGCAGTAGCAATTACATCATAATCGCTTTCCATGCTAATAAGCTCTTTTACACCTGAAAGATGATCAAAGTTGTCATCAATAAGTATAATTCTTGCTTTCTTTTTAAAATCTCCAATTCTTCTCATTTACTCCCCCTAAAGTTCTATTTAATTACGTCGAAACAAATAAATCGTGTTTTCACACTATGTATATTACATCTATTTAGTGGAGTCACTCATCAACATATAGGACTAAATTAAGTCCGTTTAGGGTCTATTTAGCGGTCTAAACCCTTTGGTCTATTAAGACCTTAAAACACAAATGACAGTAGGACTTACAATCTGTCAATCACCCTAATTCAAATACAGTAGACCTTTTGCTTGATAAGGAGAAAAATATCCTCCCTAAATTTAACTAATATCATCTGCAAAGATGATTATCTAAAAAAGCATAATATTGTATATTGCTATTAGGGGGAGAAAGGGATTAGAATGAACGTAATTTTGGCAGATAAATTATTCGCAAACAAAAATATACTAAATACGATACATATTGACGAAGAAAGCCATTTGACACTTGATTTTAGACACGTTAAGGACTTTAATTTGAATAATTTATATGCACTTTTAGACTTACAAAAAATTGCACTGTTTAATAATGTCAAACTAAATATAAAAAACACCACCCCAACCGTTGATAAAGTTTTGTTCGAAACAGGAATATACAAAACTCTAAACGGCTTTGCATCCAATCCGATACTAGCATCAAAAAGGTTGAACTTCACATAATGAGCGGTATTTTATATTCAGTTGCGACTCCTATCGGCAACCTAGATGATATGACTCCAAGAGCAATTAAAACTCTTTCAAGTGTTGATTATATACTTTGTGAAGATACAAGAGTCAGCTCAAAACTTCTATCTCGATTCGATATACACACAAAACTAATTGCATATCATAAATTTAATGAAAAAGAACAACTTCAACGTGTCATAACAGACATTGAAAGCGGAAAGAATATTGCACTTATTTCTGATGCAGGAACACCTTGCGTTTCAGACCCCGGAAGAGTTCTAATAAATGAATTACACACACTAAACATAAAAATTGTACCAATTTCCGGTGCTTGTGCAGTATCAACTTTTCTATCCGTAGCTCCGAAAAACAATGAAGCTTATACATTTACGGGTTTTATACCACGAACCCAAAACGAGCAAGAAAAGTTCTTTGAAAAATACGGAAATACAGACATAATTTTTTACGAATCACCCAACAGATTAATCAAAACACTTGAAAACATTAGAAATTATTACAGTGAAAATATAAAAGTCACAGTCGGAAGAGAGCTAACAAAACTATACGAAGAAATTAAATCTGGCAAAATTATAGATATCATAGAGTATTTTTCAAAATCTCAACCTAAAGGTGAAATCGTTATTATGGTTCATTGCAGCGAACTTTATGAAGAGAACTCCAACTCTATGGAAATTTCCACATATATTAAAAAATTAAAAACTAAAGGCTATTCAACAAAAGATATTTCCATTATTTTATCAACACTGTTTGACATCAACAAAAATACCGTTTATGAAACCTGTCGGACAATTTAATCTAGAGCCTCTTTGTTTAAATCTTCAACCGCAATACAAACATTATCTACTTGTTTATCAAGTAATTTGATTAGTTTTTCTAATGTATGGTTTTTAAAACTTGATTCGCTAATTTCAGCCAATATAGTTTTAGTCAAAAATTGAACTTTTTTTGATTCTGTTTCTACCATCTTAATTAAATTTTCAATAATTATTACGTTTTTTTCATTAATTGCCATAATCTCCAGACTCTCAATTTACCTACATTTTTACAATAACATAAATGATATAAAAACACCATATATCTAATGCCATATCATAGAAAATTCAGAAAAAAACAGCTACCCTATCCTTATGGATACAATGCGTAATAAGATTAGCAGAAAATTAAAATTACTTCGTGTTAATTTAAATTTAACACAAGAAGAGTTTGCTGAAAAAATAGATTTAACCGCTCGTTCGGTTAGCTGCCTTGAAAAAAATGGTTATTTTAAATACGACACACTTGTTAAAATTTGTGAAACATTTAATGTTCCGGCTTATTATTTCTTTGATTTTAGAACCGTAGACCAAACAAAATCAGACAAAGAAAAAATCAGTGAAATTAATTCTATTTTATGCGAACTTGATTCTAAAAAGATTGATACAGTTTACAAGATGATTTTTGGATTAAAAGAATAACTATCTAATTTGGAATGGGCATTTTGTGCAATGAGCTTTCGGATGGAGTTGCAAAACATCTTCTAAGTCGTACATTTGAGCTATTCTAGTGACTAATTTTTCTCCACAAACAGGACAAACACACTCTTCTCCTTCTCCCGCAAGAATCTTTATTTTAATATCATCAATATACTTTGCATCAGAAACAAGAGAAACATCAAAGGTTTTTTCATATTTTTTGATTTCTGACGGCTCAACTTTAAGCCCCTTAGCTAATTTTTGGCGAACTGATGTTGCTAAAAACAACTCATTACCACACTCAATATCCTCTATCATTTTTATAGGAATATTACATTTTTTTGAAAGCCCTGTCTGCGACAACCCAATATTTTCTCGTCGTTCACTCACAAATTGTGCTAAAGATAAAGATTCACTCATTTTATGCCTCAACTATCGTACCTAAAATCTCAATGCTAAATAATCTTTTAACGCAACTTTCCAATCTCGGCATAAACCACCATTGTTCATAACGCTGTAAGCCGGACGTTTAGCCGGACGAGAAAATTCCTCAGTCGTGCATTCTTTAAGATTTACATCCAAATTCATTTGCTCAAAAATTTCCTTAGCAAAACCATACCAAGAAGTAACTCCACTTCCGCAAACATGATAAGTTCCAAAAGGTTTTTGAGTACTTATCAATTTTAGTATGCCATTTGCTAACTCTACTGTCCAAGTAGGACAACCTACTTGGTCCCCAACAACTTTAAGCTCAGGTTTTTCAGCAAGCGAAATCATTGTTTCTACGAAATTTTTTCCATGATGCCCATAAAGCCAACTTGTACGAGCAATATAATATTTTCCACAATATTTTTTAACAGCTTCTTCACCTTTATACTTACTTAAACCGTAATTGTTAATTGGGTTTGTCGCATCATCAGGCAAATATGGAACATTTTTAGTTCCGTCAAAAACGTAGTCAGTTGAAATATACACCATAAGAATATTATTTTCTCCACATGCCTTAGCAATATTTGCCGTACCTTGCTCATTTACCTTAAGAGCCACATCCAAGTCCTCTTCTGCTTTATCGACATTTGTATATGCCGCAGCGTGTATAACTACGTCGGGTTTTATCGTTGCAATTGCAACGGAAACTGCTTCTTCATTTGTAATATCCAAAGTATCAATATCAGATTCATAAACAAAACATCCGACATCTTCCAAAATAGGACACAAATCCTGTCCCAACATACCATTTGCACCTGTTACTAATACTTTCATATAATTTCCTTTCGATGTATTTATAAGAATAATTTTATCATATAAATGAAGCTAAATCGTTGTAAATTTACAAAAATATAATTTACTCATATCTTAAAGCGTCGATAGGATTCAATAAAGAAGCCTTATGGGCAGGATAATAACCAAAAACAACTCCAATTAAACACGAAAAGCCCATTGACAAAAAGATAGAAAACGATGAAATAGCAATATTCATTTCAGTAAAGAATTTTATTGCATAAGCCCCGGTAACACCAATGATTACACCAACAAGTCCACCAATAACAGACAATAAAAGTGATTCAATTAAAAACTGAATCCGTATATCCGTTGCCTTAGCCCCTATTGCCATTCTGATACCGATTTCTTTGGTTCTTTCAGTAACAGAAACCAACATAATATTCATAATCCCAATACCGCCGACAAGCAGTGAAACAGAAGCAATTGCCCCCAATAACAATCCCATTGTTTTGGTTGCTTCTTTAGCCGACTCCATCATTTGAGTTAAATTTCGTACCGTAAAATCATCATCCTGATTTTTTCCGATATTATGTCTAACTCTCAAAAGTTCTTGTATTTGTTCGACAGCTAAATCCAAACTATCAGAGTTTACAGCTTGCACATTTATCCGTTTAACCATGCCGGGGAAATCAGTACCAAACACCTTTTTTTGAGCAGTTGTAATCGGAATCAGGATAATATCATCTTGATCCATCCCCATTCCATTTTCCCCCTTAGTTTTCAACAACCCCACAACCTTAAACGGAACATTTCCAATTCTTATGGTTTTATCAATAGGATCAACATCCCCAAAAAGATTTATAGCAACAGTATTTCCAAGTAATGCGACTTTTGTAACATTTTTTATATCTTCAGGTATAATGTTTCTCCCCGATGCCAATTCCCAGTTAGCAATCCTCAAATAAGGCGGAGTTGTTCCACCAACGGCAGTTGACCAGTTTTGATTGCCATAAGTAATTTGCTTTGCCTCATTCATATAGGGTGCAACCCTCAACACTGCATCACAATTCGCTTCAATAGAATATGCATCCTTTAAAGTTAGAGTTGGTTTTGTACCGGCTCCCATCCTAACACCCCCTGATGTAGATGATGCAGATGTAACCATAAGCTGATTACTCCCCATAGAAGCCATATCATCTGCAATTTTCTTACTTGCCCCACTTCCGACAGCAAGCATAATTATAACCGCACTCACCCCTATAATAATACCCAAACTGGTGAGCATTGAACGCATTTTATTCACACGAAGAGAAACAACCGCCATTTTGAAAGTTGAAGCAAAATCTATCATCTGTTCACCTCGTCGGATACAATATTTCCATCCTTAAAACGTACAATTCGCTTACAATATTGAGCTATATCAGGCTCATGAGTAACCAAAATTATTGTTTTTTTATGAACTTCATTGAGCCGGACAAAAAAGTCCATAACTTCATAACTTGTCTTGGTATCTAAATTCCCTGTAGGCTCATCGGCAAGAATGATAGGTGCGTCATTAACAATAGCTCTTGCAATAGCAACTCTTTGCTGTTGCCCACCTGACATTTGATTTGGCAAATGGTGTTCCCTATGCTCCAAACCAACTATTTTCAAAGCTTCTGCCGCTCTTTTTTGTCTTTCTTCTTGTGGTATCCCTTTATAAATCATTGGAAGTTCAACATTTTCTAACGCAGAAGTTCTTGATATCAAATTAAACCCTTGAAATACGAACCCCAATTTGATATTTCGAATTTCAGACAACTTATCGGAATCAAGACTCATAACATCAATACCGTCTAGGAAATAACTCCCTGACGTAGGTTTGTCCAAACACCCCAACATATTCATAAATGTCGATTTGCCGGAACCGGATGTTCCCATAATTGCGACAAATTCACCATCATCAATAGAAAGAGAAACATCGTTCAAGGCATTAAACGAAGTATCACCTGTCGAATACGTTTTTATTACATTTTTAACTTCGACCAATGCCATTAGAACATCCTCACTGGCGGACGTCCACTTCTATTTTTATTTTTTTTAGAATCTTCAAATCCTACAATAACTTGTTCATTACCTTTTAATTCTTGTGTGGAAATTTCCGTATTAACATCATCACTTACACCAACTACTATATTCACACGTTTTGGACGACGATTTTCCATAATCCAAATACCTTGTTCTTTGTATTTTGGACCACTTCCGTCTGTATTAGGTGTAAATTTCAAAGCTGCATTAGGAACAGTCATTATATTTTCTTTTTTACTCGTTATGATTGACACATTAGCAGTCATACCCGGAATCAGTTTACCATCTTCATTCAACACATCAACAATAACAGTATAAGTTACAACATTTTGGACAGTGGTAGGTGAAATCCTAACTTGAGTAACTTTTCCATGAAAAACACTATCCTGATAGCCATCCAAAGTATAATTTACATCCTGCCCAACTTGGACTTTACCTATATCAGCTTCCGAAACACTTGTTTCTATCTGCATTTTAGTTAAATCTTGTGCAACCATAAATAAAGTCGGGGTTTGGAAACTTGCAGCAACTGTTTGCCCCACATCAACATTCCTAGATACAACAGTACCATCAACAGGAGAAATTATTTTTGTATATCGCATATTTGCAGATGCTGTTTTATAACTAGCCTCAGCTTGCGATATTTGAGCTTTTGCTGCGTCTAGCTGTGCAATATCTGAAAAATATGTTGATTCTGCTAAATCTAACTCACTTTTAGCAATAAAATTTCTGGCATAAAGATTTTTATACCGATTATATGTTTTTTTATCATTTTCCATGATTGCAGATATTTTCTGGTAATTTGCCTTTGCATTGGCAATATTAGCCAAAGATTGTTGTAATTGGGCTTCAAACAACGAAGTATCTATTTGAGCCAACAATTGCCCCTTTTTGACTTGAGAATTAAAATCCACATAAATTTCTTTAATCAATCCTGACACCTGAGAACCTATATTAACAGTAGTAACAGGATTAATTGTCCCTGAAGCTTCGACAACTTGAACAATCGTGTTTCTTCCGATTGGCTCAACTAAATACTTAGGTGCATTTTTTGTTTTTTTCATTAATCCAAAAAATAAAAATAAAGCCACTACGATTATCAAAGAAATTATATATCTTTTTTTCATTTTTCCCCCATCGCTTTTTCAAGAGTAGCCTTTGCAACATTATATTCAAAAATTGCTTGAACATAAGACTGCTGAGCATTATTATAATTTTGTTTAGCATCCTGAAGCTGTATAAAATCCCCGACTCCAACAGCATAACGTCCATCTGCAAGTTCAAAATTCTCAAGTGTTTGTCTAACTTTTACCTCCAACAAAGGTATCCTTTTTTCTATTTGTTGCATATTTACATATGCGTTTTGAACTTCAAAATATATATTTTGTTTACTTAAATTTAAATTATCTAAAGCAACATCAAGCTGTGCTTGAGCTTCTTCAATTTTAGATTTTGTATTCATAATATTAACCGTCGGAAAATCCAAAGATGCAGAAAAATTCATCCCATTATTTACAAAATAATTTGTGTTCCTATGCGTAAATCCCACTCGTCCGTTTATAGAAGGGAAATACTCTCTTTTTGTATATTTTAATGACTCTTCCATTGCGGCATAAGTTGCAGCATAAGAAAGCAAATCAGGTCGCTGTTCGTTGGCTCGATTTAAAGCTTCTTCCAAAGTATAAGGATAAGGTTGAAATTCATAATTTTGAAGAATATCTGTTTTTTCAACAGATGATGTATAAACAGGTTCTTCATCATCATACTTAACCGAATCATATTTTTCATCCGGATTATGCGTCATTAAGCTTATTGGAGTAAACTGTTCACTCGTAAAATTAAATGTTTCAGTATTCTTTATTGAATACTCCGGTGCATAAGCTATATACATCGCATTATTCAATTTTATCATTGAAGTTTTATAATTATTTTCAGCATTAACCAACTGTATTTTCGCATCGCTCAAGTAAACTTCAGCATTAACTAAATCAATACGGGATTTAATCCCTTCTTCGAAATAAGCTTTAGTCCGCAAATACTGACGCTCATTTATTTGAACATTCGCCCTTTGTATATCTCTGTTCGCTTGAGCTGCAAGCACAGCATAATAAGCGTTCTTAACATCAAAAACAGCTTGGACTATGGAATTTTCCACATCATGTTTAGCACCAATTTCATAAAACTTTTGCATGTTAACACGAGCATTAGTTTTACCAAAGTTATAAATTAACTGATTTAAAGATGCATTAGCCGAATAATAGTTATTATTTCCGGAATAGTTTTTGTGGCTGTCTTCTTGTCCATAATAACCTGTTCCTGCACCAAAAGTAGGAAAATAATCAGATTTTGCCTGTCCTATTCTACTTTTAGCCGCAAGAGCATAATTTTTTGCCATATTTACTTTAGGACTATTTTTTATGGAAAGTTCAATACAATCTTTTAAATCAAGAACTGAATTTTCCGTAATTTCATCGACCGCATAAACAGGAATAACAAAACTAAAAGCAAGTAAACTTGCTAACATAAAATACTTAAACTTATTAGTTAAAATTTTTATTGTTTTATCCTCACCTAGTCCTCACAGCAGCATAATACAATTTTTTAAGTTATCCATCAAATAAATAGATGAAATGTAAAAGCCGAGATAATCACTTATCTCGGCTTTTGTTATTTGTATCGTGTCAGGTGTTTATTTTTATTTCATTCCATTCATCATACCTAAGTATAGAATCATTGAAGAAGTAAATTGGTCTATATTATTGAACTGAATACCTGCTGTACCTTTAGCTGCATCTGTTCTTACTACTGTACCTTCTACTGTGAACGGTAAGCCTTTGTAATCCATTGTGATTGCGATATTTTCGCCTACTTGAGCTTTTCCGTCTGTTTGTACCAACATACCTTGTTTAGAGATATTCAATACGTCTTGGACTTTAACACCTGATTCTGTTGCTGAATCTAAGAGTACATATTCACTGTTAGCT
>JAFQTK010000130.1 GCA_017409065.1 bacterium | reverse complement strand
AGAGAGAAACTTTTGCCGATTTTTGGCATAGAACAGCACCATTTGAAAGTTGGTGTATGATTGATGAAAATATTCCAGAAACAGAAATGACAGTTGGTGATTTCGCACGCTGGTTAAATATAGCTAGAAAAGACATTAATGAAGAATATCCAGAGTTATTAAATTGGTTAAAAAATCAACCTTATTATTTTGAAACTAAAAATTATATATTCACTCACGGAGCAATTGATACATTAGCTGAAGATTGGCATAATCCTCATTGCATCAGATATGGGTATATTGATTGGAAAGCACTTACGTGGGATGATGGTAAGTTCTTTAGCAAGAATATTAATAACACAGATAAAACTGTTGTTATAGGACATTTTGGAACAGACCATTTACGTAATATATATGGACTAAAAAAAGATGATAAGGAAGATTTTTCAATATTAGAAAGAGAAGATGGAAGAATAATAGCATTAGATTCCACGTCAATCTTATCTAATAAAATAAATGTATTAGTAGTTGAAGATGAACTACTAGATTAAAAAATATGAGAGGGGAGTTTAAAATGAAAAAAGTTATTAAAAGAGATGGAAGAAAAGAATTATTTGACAAAGAAAAAATTGTAAGAGCTGTAGAGTTATCATTTGAAGATGTGGAGAATGAGATTTCAGAAAAAGCTCACCTCAAAGCAAGAGAAATTGCTAATTATGTAAGTAATATTGAAAAAGACTTATCTGTAGAAGAAATACAAGATATAGTTGAAGAAAAATTAATGGCAAGTAATTACAAAAATATTGCTAGAAATTTTATAACTTACAGATATGAAAGAACAAAAGAAAGAGAAAGAAACTCTCAATTTATGAGAGACGTTTCTGAAAAACTTGCAGCTTCTAATGTTCAAAATCAAAATGCTAATGTTGATGAACATTCGTTTGGTGGAAGAATGGGAGAGGCAAGAAATTCATTAATGAAGAAGATTGCTCTTGATTATATTGTATCTGATATGTCAAGAGAAAATCATTTAAATAATGAAATATATATACACGATTTAGATAGTTATGCAGTAGGAATGCACAACTGTTTGACAATACCTTTTGATAAATTATTAAAAGAAGGTTTTAATACTAGACAAACAGATGTTAGACCCGCTCGTTCAATTAATACTGCATTTCAATTAGTTGCTGTATTATTTCAATTACAATCACTTCAACAATTCGGAGGAGTGAGTGCTAGTCATTTAGACTGGACTATGGTACCTTATGTAAAAATATCATTCTTTAAACATTATAGAGATGGTATGAATTATATTGAGGAAATGGAATTATCAGAAGATTATAATGAAAAATTATCTATTGATGATGAAAAATATCATAAATTTCCAAAAGTATATAAATATGCACTAGATAAAACTGAAAAGGAATTAATGCAAGCTGTTCAAGGTATGTATCATAATTTAAATACATTACAAAGCCGTTCTGGTAATCAATTGCCATTTACAAGTATAAATTATGGTACTTGTACTTTACCAGAAGGAAGAATGGTTATTAAAGCATTATTAGAAGGCTCTATTGAAGGAGTAGGGAAAGTAAGAAAAACTCCTATATTCCCTTGTGGTATATTCCAATGTATGATTGGTGTTAATAGAAAACCTGGAGACCCTAATTATGATTTATTCCAATTAGCATTAAAATCAACATCAAAAAGATTATATCCAAATTATGTTAACGTAGATTGGTCTGTTAATGCTGGTTATGATAAAAATGACCCTAAGACATATGTATCAACGATGGGTAAGTGTAAACTACAGCTCATCTAAAACCTTTTGAACCGTGCTTAACGGGTGTAGCGAAAGCTGCTAACGGTTAGGACTCTATGAGTTGAGACCGTGCTAAGATTCATCACAATATAGAAAGGAGTTTCTATATGTGGATTTATAAAATAACAAATATTCAAAATAATAAAGTTTATATTGGTCAAAGTATTAGACCAGTAAATCAAAGATTTCGAAGACATATAAATGATGCAATAAATAATAAATTAGATACTTATTTTGCTAGAGCAATTAGAAAATATGGGAAAGATAATTTCTATATTAAAATAATTGATAAAGCAGATAATCAAGAAGAACTAAATTTAAAAGAAATTTATTGGATTAAATATTATAAAGCAACAAACGAAAAATATGGTTATAATGAAACGGAAGCATTAAATAAATGTGGAGGGAATACATATAAACATAAAAATAATAAATAAATGGAACAAATAAAAAAGAAAATTAGTAAAACAAAATTAGAAGGACTTAATCCTATGGCGAGAAAAATTAAAAGAATTAATATTATAGATAATTCAATAGAATATTTTGATAGTATTATAGGATGTGCTAGAGATTTAGGAATTAAAGGAGGTAAAACTTCTATTACTGAAAGACTAAATGGTACAATTAAGAAACCTTATAAAAATAAATATATATTTGAATATTGTGATGAATAAAGTGTATCGACTATCCCTGATGAATGTAAGGGAGTAGGGCTGGAGATAAGCACCAGCTCGAAGCGGAAGGCTATCGAAAGATAGAAGATATAGTCAGTGCTTATGGTGACATAAGATAAAATGTGTAGAACATATAATGGTTTAGATATTAATGCAGAAGAAGGAACAAATCCTCAAACTAAAGATGGGAGAGGAAATATTTGTCCTGTAACAGTTATAATGCCAACTCTTGCTATGGAAGCCGATAAAGATGTTGAAAAATTTATGGCTTTATTAGATAAGAAAATTGGAGAAGCAAAAGATATGCTTATTGAAAGATATAATTATATTTGCACTCAAGCACCAGAATCTGCTAAATTTATGTATGAAAATGGGTTAATGTTAGGATATGACGGCAAAAATGTAGAAAGTGCTATGAAGCACGGAACTTTAGCATTAGGTCAAATTGGTTTAGCAGAAACATTACAAATATTAATAGGTAAAGACCATACAACAGAAGAGGGTATGGAACTTGCTAAAAGAATAGAACAATTATTTAAAGATAGATGTGCCGAATTTAAACAAAAATATAAATTAAATATTGGAGTTTATTATACTCCAGCAGAAAATTTATGTTATACTGCTATGAAAAAATTTAAAGCACAATATGGTGTAATCGAAAATGTTTCAGATAAAGAATATTTTACTAATTCAATTCACGTTCCAGTTTGGAAAAAAATGTCACCATTTGAAAAAATAGATATTGAAAGTCAATTAACTGGATATAGTAATGCCGGATGTATTACATATGTAGAATTAGATAGTGGAGCTCAAAATAATCTTGAAGCACTAGAAGAATTAGTTAATTATGCAATGGATAAAGATATTCCATATTTTGCTATTAATGTCCCATCAGATACTTGCTTAGATTGTGGTTATACAGACGAATTTAATGATGAATGTCCTATGTGTCATAGCAAACATATTCAACAATTAAGACGTGTAACAGGCTATTTAACAGGAGATTATAAAACTGCATTCAACTGGGGAAAACAAAAAGAAGTTGAAGATAGATATAAACATAGCAATAAAATGAAAGATTGGAATAAAAAGGATGAAATATAATTATATAGATAAGTGTGAAGCTATAAATGGGATAGGATTTGGGGTATCTTTGTATACTCAAGGATGCCCTTATCATTGCCCTGGATGCTTCAATCCTGAAACTTGGGATTTTAATAAAGGAAAAGACTGGACAAAAGATAACGAAGATTATATAATTAAATTATTGGAGCCTACACAAATGCGAAGATTAACAATATTAGGAGGAGAACCTTTAATAGAACGCAATATACGACCACTCACACAGCTTTGTAAAAGGATTAAAGAATTATATCCGAATAAACTAATATGGCTCTACACCGGAGGTGATTTTGAATCTAAAAGTGAAGAGTATTATGATTTAATTAAGTATATTGATGTTTTAATTGATGGTCAATTTAAAATAGAATTACGTAATATAACGCTTAAATGGAAAGGCTCTTCTAATCAAAGGGTTATTGATGTTCAACAAAGTTTAAAACAGAAGGAAGTGATTCTATATGAATAATCTAGTAGATATTTTAAAAGTTGCTTTTCCAGCTTTAATGGTAACTGGAGCTTTGGGAAGTTTAATATTGAATTGTGTAACTAAAGGTAATTGGGCAGTATCATTGCAATGGTTAGGAGCAACTTTCTTATATACAGCATTATTGTTTAGAAATAAATAGAAAACAAGGAGACTGAATTATACTAAAATATAAGGGGGTCTTATTGGTGAAAACCATCAAAGAAGAAATGATTAGAGATTATAAACTTAAGAAACTGGGATATGACTTTATGGGATATACATTTAATAATATGAATGAATTAAGTTTTCATCATCTAATAGTACCTAAAAAAGATTCTGAAGCAATGGGCATCGGAGATGGTTATTTAAAATGGAATGGTGCAATTCTTAAACAATCGACTTCACACGATTATTTGCACCTTATTCAAAGAATAGATGAAGAATTATTCTTAAGAATAACCTATCAAATGATTGAAGAGAATGCTAATGGACGTTTAGACATCGAAAACTTAAAAAAAATAAGAGATATATTATTATATTTTGAAAAAGAACACCAGTTTGATAGAGATAAAAAAGGAAGAGTATTGATAAAAAGAGAGTATATTCATAATAGAATAGATTTGTAAAAAAGGATATTTATAATTATATAAGTGGGAGGTAATTATATGTATCAAGACAATCAAGACAAATATAAAGAAATATGTGATAAAATTTACTATCTAGTAAAGAAAAAGAAATCTTTCTTAAAAATATGTGAAGAATTAGAGTTAAAAGATTATGAAGTAATAGGACTTATAACAATAATGTCCGAACGAGGTTACAATATAGATTTTGTGAATGGAGAAATTATTTTAAGAAAAACTCCACCAAAAAATCAAGATGTGTATGAACTCCCTTACAATTTAGAACATTTAAAACTATTATTAATAAGTGATACGCATCTTGCATCAAAATATGACAGGCTCGATATTTTAAAATATTTATATGATAAAGCAGAAGAAAAAGGAGTTAAACATATTTTACACTCTGGAGATTTTACAGATGGAAGAAGCAATAGAGCAGAACAAGTATATGAATTAAGAGAACCTTCATATGAAGGACAAGTTCAATATTGCGTAGATAAATATCCTACTTTTAGTGGTAAAACTTATGTTATACAAGGCAATCACGATGATTGGTGGTATAAATCAGCTGGTAGTGAAATAGTTAAAGCAATAGCACAACAAAGAGATGATATTGAATATCTAGGAGCAGACGTAGCAGATTTAAAAATAGGTAAGTTAAAAATACGCCTATTCCACGGTTCTGGTGGTTCTGCTTATGCTAAATCATATAAATTACAAAAATATCTTGACAGTATTCCAATGGAGGAAAGACCAGATATATTACAAACAGGTCATATACATCAAAGTTTCTATATGAAACAAGATAAAACACATTGTTTTCAAACAAGTTGTTTAGAAGACCAAACACCTTATTGCAGAAGTAAAGGACTTGCGAATGATAAATCGTGTTGGTGGGTAGATGTCGATTTTGATAATAAAGGTAATATACATAGTATAAATCCTCAATTAGAAGAATTTGGAGATAAAAAGATATTTAGAAAGAAAAGATAGAATAAAAGGTAAACAAGGAGTACAATACAACATAATAATAGAAAGAAGATGGCTTAAATGTACCCTTGGGAATTAGAACAATTTATTCGTGAAAGAAACTACTATTTAGGAGGAGATGACTTAATAAAAGCAACTTCAATTCAAGAAAATCCCCAACTAATTGGTATACAATATAAGCCTTTTGAAAATAAATATTATATGTGGGATGGAGAAGGGAATACTTATTCTCTTACTCCTATGCCATATACAGAAGCTATAGAAAAAGGTTTAGTTAAAAAGTTAGTAAAGAAGGAGGAAAATAATGCAAAGAGGTTTTGAACAAATTAGTCAAAAACAATGGGATAATGATTTTCATAATATCTTAGAAATGCACCAAGTAGATTATCCTAAACATCAATTACCAAAAAGAGGTTCTAAAAATAGTGCAGGATATGATTTCTTTAGTCCTATAAATGAAATAATACCGGCACACGGAACAGTAAAAATACCTACAGGAGTTAAAGTATATATGCAGCCAGATGAGGTATTAATGATATATCCTAGAAGCTCAATTGGATTTAAAACAAATATAAGGCTTTCTAACACGACAGGAGTTATTGATAGTGATTACTATAATAATCCGGATAATGAAGGTCATATGTGGATTAAATTCTATAATCCAACCGATGAAGATTATCATATCTTTATAGGAGATAAAATAGCACAAGGTATATTTACTAAGTTTTTAGTAACAGATGACGACAATGCAGACCAAGATAGAACTGGAGGCTTAGGTTCTACAGGTAAATAAAAGAAAACAAGGAGGAACAAATATGAATGTAAAAAAAGAAGAATTAGAAAAGGAAATTGAACAATGTAAAGGTTATTATAAAAATTATAATAATTTAGCAGTTCAAGT
>JAFQTK010000129.1 GCA_017409065.1 bacterium | reverse complement strand
ACCTGCAATTTTGAATGCCATTTCTGAAGAGTCAACTTCGTGGTATGAACCATCATAAAGTTCAACTTTAACGTCAATCATTGGGAAGCCTGCAAGGATACCGCCTTCAAGAGCTTCTTCCATACCTTTTCTAGCAGGTTCGATGTATTCTTTAGGAATAGCACCACCAACGATTTTGTTTTCGAATACAAATCCGGCATTTTCTTCAGCAGGAGAGATTCTAACTTTAACGTGTCCGTATTGACCTTTACCACCGGACTGACGAATAAATTTAGAGTCTTGGTCAGCATTACCACGAATTGTTTCTCTGTAAGCAACTTGTGGTTTACCAACGTTAGCATCAACTTTAAATTCTCTCATCAAACGGTCAACAATGATATCCAAGTGAAGTTCACCCATACCGGAGATGATTGTTTGCCCTGTTTCTGCATCAGATTTAACTTGGAAAGATGGATCTTCTTCAGCCAACTTTTGAAGAGCGATACCCATTTTATCTTGGTCAGCTTTTGTTTTTGGTTCAATAGCAACTGAAATTACAGGATCTGGGAATGACATTTTTTCCAAAATAATTGGAGATTTTTCATCACACAATGTATCACCTGTAGTTGTATCTTTTAAACCAACAGCTGCACAAATATCACCTGCATAAACTTCAGAAATTTCGTTTCTTTGGTCTGCATACATTTGAACAAGTCTTGAAATACGTTCTTTTTTACCGTTAGTAGCATTCAATACATATGAACCTGAAGTCAACTTACCTGAATAAACACGCAAGAATGTTAAACGACCAACAAATGGGTCTGTCATAACTTTGAACGCTAGAGCTGCAAATGGTTCAGCTTCAGAAGAATGTCTTTCAACTTGAGTTCCGTCTTCCAATTCACCTTCGATAGCTTTAACATCAACAGGAGAAGGCAAGTAAGAAACAACGTTATCCAATAACAATTGAACACCTTTGTTTTTGAATGCTGTACCACAGCAAACAGGAACAATTTTGTTGTCACAAACTGCTTTTCTCAAAACAGTTTTCAATTCATCAACAGTTGGTTCTTCACCTTCCAAGAATTTCATCATCAAATCATCATCTTGTTCAGAAATTGCTTCAACTAACGCAGCTCTGTATTCAACAGCTTTATCAGCTAATTCAGCAGGAATTTCTGTAACTTGAATATCAGTACCCAAATCGTTAGTATAGATATGAGCTTTCATTTCCATAAGGTCGATAATACCTTTGAATTCATCTTCAGAACCAATTGGAAGTTGAATAGGATGAGCGTTAGCACCCAATCTATTTCTTAATTGGTCAACTACACGATAGAAGTTAGCACCTGTTCTGTCCATTTTGTTAACAAATACCATACGAGGAACTTCGTATCTGTTAGCTTGTCGCCAAACTGTTTCAGATTGTGATTGAACACCACCAACAGCACAGAATACAGCAACAACACCGTCTAATACACGAAGTGAACGTTCTACTTCGATAGTAAAGTCAACGTGACCCGGTGTGTCGATAATGTTAAGTTGGTGACCTTTCCACATAGCAGTAACTGCTGCTGATTGGATAGTAATACCACGTTCTTTTTCTTGTTCCATAAAGTCAGTTACAGCTGCACCATCGTGTGTTTCACCGATTTTGTGAGTTTTACCTGTGTAAAACAAAATACGTTCTGTTGTAGTTGTTTTACCGGCATCGATGTGAGCTGCAATCCCAAAGTTTCTAACTTTTTCTAAAGGGGTTTGTCTTGCCATTTTTGTTTTTCCTCTTTTTTTATGTAATTTCTTAATTAAACAGCTATTCGCTATCTAGATTAATTTTGACACAAAAATACTGTTTGTAAAATATATGTTAACAAACTATAATAAAATTCATACATTAAATCACTTAGAGCGGATATGTTATCTAAAACTCAATATACAATACTCTTTACAATTATGTATATGCTGGGAATAATCGCATTTTTTAAAGAATGTGAAGTATTATTTTCAATTTTAATTTTATTTGTAACAATATTTTTACTTTTCAAACACAAAATTTCGAAAATATTTGCTCTCATCATGGTAGCAACATTTATATCAGGGATTTTGTATACAGATTACAAAATGAAAGATGATGATTTACTAAAATCAGTTGCCCCAACAGATGCAATACTTGAAGGAAAAGTTACATCTATCCCAACAGGCACACATGCTGATAAAACAAAGTTTTTTGTTACCGTATCAAAAATTGAAACTAATGGCACAACATTCACGACTAATAGCAAAACATACATAACAATAGCCGACGCAAAAGAAAACTATAAAAAGATAAAAATAGGAGATGACATAAGGCTTAATGCAAAATTAAGAATCCCACAAACAAACACAAACCCATCTCAGTTTAGTTATCAAAATTATCTAAAAAACTTTAATACATTCACGACAGCATATGTCACAAAGAGTGGTTGGGAAATAATAAACAGCCCTCAAGAACCAAAATGGAAGTTCATACAAAATTTGAACAAACTCAGACAAAAAATTATCACACAACATAACAAAATTTTAACATCACCGAATATTGAAATTCTTGGCGGGATTGTATTTGGACACAATGCAATAAATCCGCCGGAAGATGTTAGAGATAATTTCATACACTCAGGTCTTATGCACATTTTAGCAGCTTCCGGTTTAAATGTTGCTCTGATATTCGGGATATGGTTTTTTATATTTTCAAAATTAAAAGTTCCATATAGACTTGGTATTTCAACAGGTATCCTGCTTATAATACTTTATACTCTGATGACAGGTTTAGGTCCACCGGTTTTAAGAGCAGCTCTAATGCTTACATTCGCTTTGATTGGAAAATTACTAAATCGTGATGCGGATAATATCGCATTGCTTCTTTTAGTCGCAGCCATAATACTCATTTATAATCCGGGGTTCTTGTTTGATGTGGGATTTCAACTTTCATTTACTGTTACACTTGGGTTACTGATGTTCTGTCCAATTATTGCTGAAAAAACCAAACAGATACCACAAATAATCGCAGGCTCAATATATGTTCCGCTTATTGCACAAATAATAGTTGCCCCAATTCAAATGTACTATTTCAATAATTTTGCAACATATTCGATATTTGCGAATATACTATCAATGCCATTTGTTAGTATAATCAGTTTCCTTGGATTTACGAGTTCAATTATGGCTATGATTCCAAAATTCCCGTCATTTATAATCACAGGATTTGACTACATACTCAATCCAACCATATCAATTCTGATTAGAATATCAGAATTTTTTGCAAATTTACCAAACGCACTACTAACCACAACTCAATGTTCCCCACTTCAAATATGTATTTATTACTTTATAATAGTCACAATTTTTATAGGCCTAAAAAACTCATTTTCTAAAAAAGTCATTATTTTTTTAATCACCTCAGTAATATTACTAATGGGGACAACAATTTCGCCTAAAAACTCTAATTTGGAAGCTCTATTTTTCAATGTTGGTAATGCTGATTCGTTTTTAATAAAGACACCGAACAACAAAAATATAATTATAGATACAGCTCACCCACCTTATCCCGGTGGCTACTCACAAGCCAAAGCAATAATATACGAATATCTAAAAGACAATGGCATAAAGGAAATCGATTATCTTATTATTACTCACTACGATGCAGACCATGCCGGCGGAGCTATTGAGCTGATGAAACTTGTAAAAATCAACAACCTTATACTTAATCCAATAAAAGACTCATCAACATTAGCTTTTGAAATTCCACAATTTGCAAAAGAAAAAAAGATAAATTTAATATACCCACAAAATGGTCAAACACTTATGAAATATAAAGATGGGAATGTTACACTTTTCCAAACTCAAAATACCAAAATTGACAGCAACGAATCTTCACTTGTCACACTAATTTCAAAAAACAACAATCATATTTTATTCACTGGGGATGCTGAAATAGAAACAATCGAAAAATTAAACTTACCAGTCAATATTGATATACTAAAAATCGGACACCACGGTGCAGACAAAACAATAAATAAGAATTTTTTAGAAAACAAAAAAGTAAAATTATCAATACTTTCAACAGGTCCAAGTGCATACAATCACCCTTCACCAACAACAGTAAAAGACCTGCAAAGTTCAAACTCTTTAATTTTACGCACGGATGTTGACAATGCCATAAAAGTTGTTATAACGAATAAAAATATTCAAACATTCTCATTTGATAATAAAAAATGGAAACACTTCAAGAATTTTTAGCTACCCCAAATTTAAAAAAATGCTATAATATAAATCTGAGGAGGAATCATGAAAAAATGTCCATTTAATCACGAAGAATGTTCGTCTGAATGTGCATTATTTATTGCACCGGAAGATATCAATGAACACGTTAGTGCAAGGCTAACTTCAATCGGAGTTTTTGATAAGGAAAACGGTTTATGCTCACTTAAAGGCTTGGCACTGGCTTCATCAAGACAGATATTTGAAAAAACATCAACAAGAGGATAGTATGTCTAAAATCAAAATTTTATTAGTTCAAAATGCTCCCAAAATTAGACAAAAAGAACAAAATTTGCAAGATGTAAAAAGCATGCTGGATAAGCATGAAGGGGAAAATTTTGACCTTATAATCTTACCTGAACTTTTTGCCGTAGGTTGGCATCCTGATTCTTTTGTTGAAAACGCAGAAAGTTTAGATAATAGTCAGACTTTAAACTTATTAAAATCAACTGCAAAAAGATTCAACTCAAATATAATTGGCGGAAGCTATATATTAAAAGAAATTGATGGCACACTTAGAAATGCTTGCCCGTTTATAAGTCGAACCGGCGAATTGGTTGCACATTATTACAAAGTTCATTTATTCTCACATTTTTTGTACAACGAAGGAAAAGACTTAACTAGTGGAACTAATGGTTTACTCGTGGAATCTGACATCGGAAAAATTGGAATAAGTATATGCTACGATATAAGGTTTCCTGAATTGTTTAGGGCTTATGCGTATGAAGGTGCGGATTTACTGGTAGAAGTTGCGGCTTGGCCTAAATACAGACAAAATCATTGGGAAACACTCACAAAAGCTCGAGCAATAGAAAATCAATCATTTATGATTTCAGTTTCACAAAGTGGTCATATTATGGACGAGGAATGGAATTTAGGACACTCAATGGTAGTGGCACCATACGGAGAAGTTCTCTGTCAAACAAGTTTCGAAGCTTGCACAAAAGTCATTGAAATAGATTTGAATGAAGCAAAAAAACTAAAGAAGGACTTTCCGATTTTAAAAGATAGAAAAGCCCTTCCTTATAACGTTAAAAAAGTATATGCTTAATGTTAACAAACATTGTTTTTACATAAATTTAGCAAAAATTCTTGTAAACGATTCTTTAAATCGTCTGTCTTTAAATGATTTTTTTAAACCATTTATTAAATCTTCACCAGCCAACCTTCTTGCGGTTATATTTTCACCAAAAGTTAAGTTGGAATCAGACTTAGAACAATCTATAACACTTTGTGCCAGTTTTTTCATCCCTGTTTTTTCAAAAAACTTCACAAAATTATCTCTAAGTGGTGCCAATTGAGGTTTTGTGAGGTAATAGATGCGTCTTGAGAATATAGCCGTCGTAATATCTTTATCTCTGGCTATGTCCTTATTTAGTTCGTTTAAATGGTGTCTTAAACTCCAATCATAGGGAGTTAGATTATTGAGGTGTTTGATATATTTTTTCAAAATAACTCTCTCTCCAATAGTCCCATTATATTTTTTTAATGTGGATTGAACATCGTATGAAACATCACTTCTTATTTGCATTTTGTATTCCTCTTTCTAACTTTTACAGTTATTCTAAAATACAAACTTATTTTTTTTTACTACTTAATTTACAATTATTTACAATTAATAAATGTCACATATTTTTAAAAATTAATACTTAAAATCTCGTTTATGGTATGCTTTTGTTATAGAATTAGAGATTTTGAGGCATAAAAATGGAAACAATTGATTTACAAAACTTACCTACGGTTTATGACCCTAAGGCGACCGAAAGTGAAATATACAGTTATTGGGAACATATTGAGGCTTTTAAAGCTAACGCAAATAGTTCAAAACAACCATTCTCAATAGTAATCCCGCCACCAAACGTTACCGGTGTATTACATATGGGGCATGCTATTGATGAAACATTGCAAGACATATTGGTTCGTTATCACAGAATGTCAGGTTTTGAAACTCTTTGGGTTCCAGGTACTGACCATGCAGGTATCGCAACACAAAACGTTGTTGAAAAACAACTAAGAACAGAAGGCACAGACAGACACCAACTTGGTCGTGATAAATTTTTAGAAAGAACTTGGGATTGGGCTAATAAACACAAAAGTCATATATTAGACCAATGCAAACGTCTTGGTGCATCTTTTGATAGAACTCGTGAACGTTTTACACTTGATGAAGGCTGTTCTAACGCAGTTAAAGAAGTTTTTGTTAAACTTTATGAGAAAGATTTGATTTATAAAGGTGCATACATTGTAAACTGGTGTCCTCGTTGTCAAAGTGCAATATCTGATATTGAAACAGAATATGAAACAGAACAAGGACATATGTGGGAAATTTCTTACCCATTAAAAGACGAAAGCGGTGCAATTTTAGTTGCAACTACTCGTCCTGAAACAATGTTTGGGGATGTAGCTATTGCTGTTCACCCTGACGATTATAAGTATAAAGATTTAATCGGCAAAAAAGTATGTATTCCATTGACCGGAAAAGAAATTCCTATTATTGCTGATGAATATGTTGATAAATCATTTGGTACAGGTGCAGTTAAAATCACACCTGCTCATGACCCTAACGACTATGAAGTAGGTAAACGTCATAATTTGTCACCTGTTTGGGTTATTGATGAAGAAGGAAAAATGATTGCTTGCGGAGATGTTCCGCCAAACATTCATGGCAAAGACAGATATGAAGCAAGAGAATGGACAATTAAAAATCTTGAATATAACAAACACCTGTTGCGTGTTCGTGATCACGAACATAACGTTGGAAAATGTCAACGTTGCGGAACAACAATTGAGCCGCTACTTTCCGAACAATGGTTTGTTAGAATGAAACCATTGGCACAAAAGGCAATTCAAGCGATTCATACAGGAGAAATTAAGTTTATTCCTGAACGTTGGACTAAAAACTATTTAGGTTGGATGGAGAATATTCGTGATTGGTGTATTTCTCGTCAGTTATGGTGGGGACATCAAATTCCTGCATACTACCATAATGAAACAGGTGAAATGGTAGTAGCAAAAGAAAATCCTGATCCAACTAAATATACTCAAGACACAAACGTTCTTGATACTTGGTTTTCATCAGGTCTTTGGCCATTTTCTACTATGGGTTGGCCAAATACGGACAGTGCTGATTTCAAAAAATTCTACCCTACTTCAGTTCTTGTAACCGGATTTGACATCATTTTCTTCTGGGTTGCAAGAATGATTACAATGGGCTACGAGTTTACGGGTAAAGCACCGTTCTCAACCGTTTACATTCATGGTTTAATCCGTGATGAACACGGTCAAAAAATGTCAAAGTCAAAAGGCAATACAATTGACCCTGTTGAAGTTATTGACCAATACGGATGTGATGCATTAAGATTCACACTTATTTCGCTTTGTACTTATGGTGGACAAGACATAAAAGTTTCTAACGACAAATTTGAATACGGAAGAAATTTTGCCAACAAAATTTGGAACGCTTCAAGATTTGTTCTTATGAACCTCGAAGGGGTTGATAACCAACAAATAGATATGTCTAAACTAACAATTGCGGATAAGTGGATTTTGAATAAACTCAATGAAACTGCAAAAGAAATCAATGAAAATATCAAAAATTACAGAATAGGGGAAACCGCACATATTTTGTATGATTTCTTCTGGAATGCATATTGTGACTGGTATGTTGAAATTGCTAAAATTCAACTTAGAAATGAAGATGAAAAAGCTAACACCCAAAGGGTTCTAAGATATGTTCTTGATATGACCCTTAGACTGCTTCATCCGTTAATGCCGCATATTACGGAAAAAATTTGGCAGCTTATTCCAATGGAAAAAGAAGAAAAAGCGATTATGCTTTCTTCTTTCCCAGTTTATGATAACAAATTGGCATTTGAAAAAGAAGCTGTTGAAATGGAGCTTGTTTTTGAAACAATTAAATCACTTAGAAATGCTCGTCAAAGCTTAAACATTCCGGTTTCAACGGTAATAAATATTGATATTCATGCTTCAAAAGAAGAAAAACCTATATTTGAAGCGGTAACATCTTATTTAAAAAGACTTGCAAAGGTTGAAGATATTAAATTTAGCGAACCTGATTCAACAGTAGCAAAACAATCAGCTTCTGCGGTTGTAGGTAATTCTAAAATTATAATTCCTCTTGCCGGATTGATTAATTTGGATGAAGAAATTGCAAGACAAAACAAAAAACTTGAAAAACTTCTAAATGAGAAAAAATCTCTCGATTCAAGAATTAACAATCCAAAATTTGTTTCAAATGCACCGCAAGAATTAATTGAAACAACAAAAGCCAGAATTGAAGAACTTTCAAATCAGGCTGCTACAATTGAGGAACTTATAGACAACTTAAGAGGCTAAATTGAATAATAGCGTTGGAATTGTTGAAACTAAATATTTACACATAGATGAGCCGCTGACTTTGGACAGCGGCAAAGTCTTGTCTGAATATGATATTGCTTATGAAACCTACGGAGAACTTAATTCTGATAAAAGCAATGCATTGCTTGTTTTACACGCATTAACAGGGGATGCTCACGCTGCAGGAAAGCATCACCCAACTGATAAAAAAGTTGGATGGTGGGATGATATGATAGGACCAAACAAAGCATTTGATACTAACAAGTATTTTATAATATCATCCAATATGCTTGGCGGCTGTTCAGGAACTACCGGTCCCAGTTCAATAAATCCTGAAACGGGAAAAGAGTACGGATTAAAATTTCCTGTTATAACGGTGGGGGACGCTGTTAAAGTTCAAAAAAAACTAATAGACTTTTTGGGCGTAAAAAAACTTATGGTTGCAGGTGGCTCTATGGGGGGGATGCAAGCTCTTGAATGGTCAACTACTCATAGTGATATGGTTGAAGCGTGTATTATAATCGCATCAACAAGTAAATTATCAACACAAGCAATTGCATTTAACGCAGTTGGAAGAAACGCTATTCTTTCCGACCCTAATTTTAATGACGGAAACTATTACCATTGTGAAAAACAGCCGGAAAGAGGCTTGTCTATTGCCAGAATGGTTGGGCATATAACATATCTTTGCGAAGAAGCTATGCAAAATAAATTTGCCCGTAGATTCCAAGACAAAGACAAACCTGATTTTGACTTTAATATAGACTTTGAAGTTGAAAGCTACTTAGAACATCAAGGAAAAATATTTGTAAATCGTTTTGATGCAAATTCTTATCTTTACATAACAAAAGCAGTAGATTACTATGACACAGCTCAGGGGTACGGAACGCTAGAAAAAGCTTTCGCTAATTCTCATGCTAAGTTTTTAATTATTTCTTTCACAAGCGATTGGCTGTTCCCAACATATCAATCCAAAGAAATCGTAAATGCATTGATAAAAGCTCATAAAGATGTATCTTTCTGTGAAATTCAAAGTCCTTGCGGACACGATGCATTTTTACTTGAATTTGAAACACAGACTAAAATTATAAAAAGCTTTTTAAATAAGGTTAATCATATATGATTCAAAACAAAGATTACGGAAAAACAAAAGGTCTTCGACTCAACTACAACATAATTACAGAGATAATAGACAAAGAAGCAAAAATTCTCGATTTAGGTTGTGGTGATGGAAGTTTATTAAAGCAACTGATAGATGAAAAAAATGTTCATGGAATCGGGGTTGAAATAGATCAAAATCTTGCTATTTCTGCAATTGAAAAAGGTTTATCTATTATTCAAGGAAATATTGACGAAGGGTTGAAAGAATTTACGGACAAAGAATATGATTGGGTTATTTTAAATCAAACCGTACAATCCACAGATAAACCTGATTATGTAATAGAAGAAATGCTTAGAGTCGGTAAGAAAGTCGTGGTTTCATTTCCAAATTTTGCTTATTGGAAAGTTAGATTTTATTTGTTTTTCAAAGGAAAAATGCCGAAATCAAAAATTCTTCCGTTTGAATGGTTTAACACCCCTAATATCCACCTTTTGACGATTAATGATTTTTACGAATTTTGTAAAAAACGCAATATAAATATTCTTCAATCGGTTTATATGACTAGGGCAAAAGTACGCAGAGGAATGCTAATCCGTGCAATTTCAAACTTTTTTACAGAAGAAGTAATTTTTGTGATTTCAAGATAATCTAAGCTAAATCCAAAGCCAATCTTATTGCAGATTTCATGCTGTCTGTTCGTGCAATATTTTTTCCGGCTATGTCAAAAGCTGTACCATGCGATGGTGAGGTTCTTATTGCCGACAATCCGATTGTTGTATTTACGGCAGAATCTCTTGCTACAAGTTTCATTGGGATAAGTCCTTGATCATGATAAATAGCAACATAACAATCATAAGGGATTTTTTCCTTAGAAAAATAAGCTGCACCGAACTCAGCAAAAGCAGCATCAGAAACTAGCGGTCCACATACATTAAGCCCTTGTGCTTTAAGTTCACTAATCGCAGGTTTAATTATATTTTCTTCTTCTTTCCCTAATAATCCGGCTTCTCCGGCATGAGGATTCAATGCTAATATACCTATTTTAGGATTCTGAAGGTTAAATTTTGAACATAAGACATCGTTAAGTCTTGTTATTTTATCTATAATCATTGATTTAGATAAATACTGAGAAACGCTGCTTAATGGTATATGGCGAGTTAACAAAAGAACTCTAAAGTCACCTGAAACAAAAAACATTTCAGACTTTTGTCCTGCTTGTGCCAAAAAATACTCTAAAATTTCTGTTTGTCCGGAAAACTTATGTCCAGCCATATTCAAAACATTTTTCGAAACAGGTGCAGTGACAATATTTTTAACAATTTCTTTATTT
>JAFQTK010000128.1 GCA_017409065.1 bacterium | reverse complement strand
TTTTGCAGATGCTGTTGTTTTAATTATAAATTTAGGTGTTTTTTCAAAACTTCCTGATTTTTTTAGCTGCTTTGCCCAAAAATCCATAATCATTAAAAATGCTTGGTTTGCGGTGTAAACAACCAAAACTTTACCATCACCCAAATCAACCGTGTCTACACCAAGTGTTTTTAACCTATCCAACTCACAAGCAGGTTCAACCTGAGTAACTGTCAATCTGTCATGGTCTGGGTCTGTAATCAATACAACAGTTCCAATCGGATATGATTTAAGCTTTTCATCATATTTTAGACTTTTAATCACAGGGAAATAAGGCTTTCCATTTTCATCCTTTGACAAAACAGTTGCATCAACCGAATAATCATAGAAACACTTATTGCCTTTAGAATCATGGTCATACTTACCGATTGAATGGAAGAAAGCATCTTCTTCTATATTGAACCAATCAAATTTTTCAGAAACACCTAAAGATTCCAACAATTTTGAAAGTGTTCTATAAGCACTTCCACCCACGTTTTCAATAACTATTTTATTCTTAAGCCCCTTTATTTTTTCAAGGTTATCATCGTTTGCCACACCACCTTGTAAATATTCTTTGTACAAATCAATTCCATCATTAATAGACTTCATAAATTCTTCGTCTATTAAAGCATTATCTTCAGCGGCTAATTTTATATCATAATATCCATCTTTTTCAGCAATTTCAAAAATCTCACGAATTTTATTGACAAATTGCATAGATTCTTCAGGCAAATACTGACTGCCTTGAGAATTTAAGTCTTTAGTAGCATTTTTAACACTTATTCCGTGGCTGGAAGTAATATATTCCCCACCCAATAAATCCAACTTAAACGCTAAAAATGAAGCTAACCAAATAGGAATAGTTTTTCTTTCGTACGGAGTAAGTGTTTTGATACCGTTTGCAGCTTGTACTCTGGCAATCACATCCAAAAACTTATCAGAATTATACCTAACCTCACTACCTGCAAGTTTTAACAATTCTGAGTTCGGATAATTTTCTTTTGCAGCCAATGCCTTTGCATGCGTTGCTAACATTACACCAATTAAATTGATTGGAAATCTCGTATCATGGGGATACAAAATATTTTGAGGTCCTCTAATTCCCGCAGTAGAAACCTCGGCTTCTTTCGCATAATTTTTGAACCAATCCGCCAAATCCAATCCTTCAGGATTCGACTCAGAATATGGTTTCAAATGTTCCTTTTTTAAGCGAAAAACCAGTTCACCTTTGTCATCAAGATTAATCAACTGATTAGATTTTATATATTCCGGAGTTTTGGAGTCAACTGACTCAAATAAAGCTTTTTCCAACTCACAAGTAGGAATTTTTCCATTAAAATTAGACATGACTTCTCCCCATAAATTCAAATTATTATTAGAAATTATATTATGAATGAGCGATTTAAATAAATCATCTGATTAGAGGAAATAATTAATTGGCTTTAGTTCATAAAAAACCCGCCACTGCAGCGGATACTAGCCAGTTGAACTTTAGTTCTTTAAACTATCTGGAGGAAAACCCGCCACTGCGGGACGTCATTCTGAGCGAGTGCAACGAAGCGAAGAATCTCGACACACGAAGTCTTTGCTCCATGAGATTCTTCACCTCAAAGGGGTCAAAATAACAAAAAAGAAGAAAAATAACAAATAAAAAAATTTTTTTATTTTGTTATTTTAAAATTTCTTTTTTTCTTTGATACTTTCTTCTTTTTGAATTGCATACGCAAAAAGAAGAAAGTATCGCAAAGAAGAAAAACATGCTTTGGCTCCGCCCTTACTGCAGGGGCTTCGCCCCCGCCCCCCTACTTTTTACAGTAGCAGGAATTAACATCATCGTCATTCTGAGCGAGTGCAACGAAGCGAAGAATCTCAACACACGAAGTCTTTGCTCCATGAGATTCTTCACCCTAAAGGGTTCAGAATGACGATGTGTTTATTAATTTTTTTGTCATCCTGAGGCAATGCCGAAGGATCTCCACGAAAGAAATCTAAACTCCATGAGATTCTTTACCTCAAAGGGTTCAAAATAACAAAAAAGAAGAAAAACATGCTTTGGCTCCGCCCTTACTGCAGGG
>JAFQTK010000127.1 GCA_017409065.1 bacterium | reverse complement strand
TTCTTCCGAAAATGTAGAAAAAAAGCTAAATTCTATTGAAACAATTTCAGCCCAAATAAATAATCTATCTTTCATCCCTCATTGGAATTTTACACTTTCAATAGCAGCAGACAAAATTGATATAAAAGAAAACAATGACCAGATAATTGCTATTAAAAATGCATATACCCAAATATCTGTCCCTTCATTACTTCTAAAAAAAATTAATATTCAACTAGCAAGTGCTGATTATATTTTTCTAAACATTGTAAAATCTGCTGAAGGGAAAATAAATATATTAAAACTTTTGCCTTCACAAATTAACCAAACAAAACAATTTCATTTAAACAAGATGATACTTGACGTTAATCAATATAAATTAGAACTGAAAGACGACTCAATACAACATAATACAGAATTAAATGGAAAAGATTTAAACGTTAATACCATTTCTAATAAACTTTTTTCCATTAGAACCAGTGGTACAATTGGAAGCACAAAAAACAAGGAACTTGCAAAATATGACATTAACACAACTCTAGAACTTCCACTTAAAAAGAATCTGACAAACAACAACTCAAACATTAATATATTTGTAGAAAACTTGAATCTTAAAGAATTTTCGCCTTGGACAAAATACATCAAATCCACAGAAATAGACGATATAACAGGAACAATTAACGCAAAAATCACAACAACACATAAAACCGGTAAGAAAACAACTAGCAAAGTAATTGGAAACATTAAAACTGAAAACCTACAAATAAAAGAAAAACTCCCTGAACACTCCACATACTTAAAAGAAAACGCAGATATAAACTTTATTCTTCAACTAATGAACGGAAATATCATAGTCGATATATTTTCACTTAAAACCCCAAACCACAATATCGGCATAAACGGGGAAATACTACATGCCGGAAGTAACAGACCACAACTTGCATTAAAATTAAAACTACACAACAACATAACAAGCATGATTTATAATGCTATTCCATCTGAACTTTCATTCGAAAACAACATAATAACTAAAATCAAAAAATACAAACCAAAAGCTACGATTGATGGTGAAATTTCTATAAACGGAGATGTAAAAAGCCCCGACATAGAGGGGGAATTTTATACAGACGATTTGTTCATTGACCTACCCATCGCAAAAGAGGCAAAAGCAAAATTAAAACTTATTTTCAATAAGAAAAGACTCCAAATATTAGGAAACGTAAACCCGAACAACAATTCAAATGTCCATATTGATGGTTCATTAAACATATATGGAGAAAAAAATGCTGTATTTGAGATAACATCAGAAAAAAACGTTAAACTTACAGTTGTAAAAGCCGTTTTAATGCCAATTCAAGACACATTCACTCTTAATTTCGGTATTCTAAACCAAATTACAGTGAATGACGGTTATGGTGATGCAACTTTAAAAATATCAGGAACCAGACAAAATTCAAAAGTATATGGCAAACTTAATTTTCATTCAGGAAAAGCCGGCATTAACGGAATTAATTCAACAATAGAAAATTTAAAAGGCACACTTGATTTTAACGGAAAAGACGTAAATTTTGCGACGACCTCTGCCACCATAAAATCAGATGATATCCAAATATACGGAAACGCAACTCTACTAGGTGCATTCAATGCAAATATTGAATCCGGTTCAATAAAAACACAAACCCTTCTTGATATACTTAAATCAAGTAAATTACTTGCCCCGATAAATCAAAAATCAAAAGAAATTACAAATATCAAAGGGATTAGCGGAAACTCAAAAATAAAAATCAACGTAAACAGCGAGTCAGGCAATACCAAAACCTTAGACCTTAACAACGTAAAGTACTTGGTAGAACTTGACACTCAAAATAATACACTACTAGTAAATAGAATAATTCCGCAAATAAAAATCATTAAAGCTAACGGAAGATTCACTAATGAATCAGTTCTGCTTGACACTACCGCTCAAATACTTAACTCAAAACTTAAACTAAACGTTAAAATTCTTGATGACAAATTAAATTTAATCTCATCCTCAGATAAATTTTTTATCAGAGATTTAATAGCACTTGCAGACACAACTCAAACTTATAAGTCTATTTTGGATAGAACAGAACAAGAAAACAAGTCTTGCTTAAAATTTAATGCAACATACAATTCGCCAATTGATAAAATCGATTTAAAAAACTTGGATGTAAAAGCACAACTGTTTTATGACAAAATAAAACAAAACATTTCAAACAATCCTGTTATTTACGCAACACAAGGTGAAATAATAATTTCAAAAGGTCATATCATACTAAATAAACTATTTTTAAATTTACTGAATGCAAACATTGCACTGGATGGCAAAATAAACAATATATTTACTAAAAAGCCTGACTATGACCTAAATTTTGAACTAAAAAACTTTGATTTGTCAGTACTAAACGATATTAATACATATAAATTTTTTGATAATAACACTAAAAAAGTACTATCTGCCTACGAAAAATACAAAGGTACGGTTTGTGGTAAATTAAAAATCAACACTAATAACATAAATGGGAAATTACTAATCAGAGATATCGGCTTTACGCAAAAGAAAATGCAATTACCCATCTATGTTTCAAGTGCTGATGTTCTATTTATCGACTCTAATATTATTATGAAATCACTTAATGGGATTATTGATGAAGTACCTGTGTTTGCCTCAATACAAATTAACAACATTTTTGACAAACCACTAATAAAAGGATACACAACATCCAATATCTACCCTTCATTTATAAACAAATTTATAAATGCTAATTTAGGTTATCCAATAAAACTTAAAGGGGAAATAGCAATAAAATCTGATTTTCAAGGGACGGTAAATTCAATAAAGTCTAAAACCTCACTAACGTTACCAATCGGCTCTGACATTTCATACATGGGGGCAACCTTGGGCGATACAGATTTTAAACGAGAAATTTTTATAGATATGACCCAAGCTCAAAATAAGTTCAACATAAACAATGCAACTTTTTCAAAATACATCATTTCACAAAATAGGAATCAAACAAAATATCCATACATAAAACTTTTTGGTGAAATTTTGGCTACTCCTGAATATCTTCAATTTAATAATCTGAATATTAAAACTCTCAGTAAAACAAGCAGTAGCTTCTTCAATGTATTATTTAAAAAATCAGTACTAAAATACGGAGATTTTACTTGTAATCTAAATATAAACGGCACATCAATATTCCCTAAAGTTCAAGGGTTTATAAACCTTAACAATCTTGGTATCCCGCTTTATGAAACTACAATTAATGATATTGTTATCAATTTAACCCCACATAATATAAATACTAATATTCTTGGTAAAATTTACGATACAAATATAACGGCAACTGCAAACATTGAAAATAAATTAACTGCCCCATACCATATAAAAGATATTAAAATAAATGCAGACTATTTGGATTTAGAAAACTTACTTGATTCTATTTCAAAAGTTACAATGAAAAATCAAAACACTATAAAATCCGTACAGAATAACGAAATTCAAGCAATCACACCAAATTCAATAACGTTAGACAAAGGTACGGTAAATGCGAAAAAAATACTCGTTAAAGGCTTTCCCGCAACTGATTTAATTGTAAATTTCACTCAACCGACAAGCAAAATACTAAAAATTAACAATTTTGACTTCAAAATTGCAGAAGGGCAAATTAAAGCTAACGGGCAATATAATTTTGAAACAAACACTATTAAAGCTGATTGCATCGCAACATCAATAGATGCAAATCAATTTTCACAAATATTTTTAAATCTTAAAAATCAAATTTATGGAAACTTAGATGGCATAGTAAAACTTGAAACAAAAGGTATAACACCTGAAGAAAGATTAGAGAACTTAAATGGAGCCGTATCATTTAACATTGACAACGGAAAAATGCCAAAACTAGGCTCGTTGGAATACCTTTTAAGAGCTGCCAATGTTGTTAAAAGCGGGATAACAGGTTTTACCATAAACAACATAATAAACCTCCTTATTCCAATAAAAACCGGTGAATTTAGCACTATAAAAGGAGATATAGAACTCCATGACGGCATTGCAAATAACATAAAAATATATTCGAAAGGGGAAAACCTAAGCTTATACATTACGGGAGAAGGCAATCTCATAACCCAATACTCAAAACTAAACGTGTATGGAAGATTGTCAAAAAAGATTTCAACTTTACTTGGTCCAATTGGAAATACATCAATCAATACATTATTTAATTTTATTCCAGGTATAAAATTAAATGAAAGCGAAAGCCTCATATTTAAAGAATTAAATAAAATACCGGGATTAGAATTTTCAAACGATGAATATAGATTTTTCCATGCGACAATAGATGGAGATGTCAACAGCGAAAATTATGTTCAAAGCTTTAAGTGGCTAGAATAGGAAAAACAATGAATAATAAAAAATTTAAAATAGTAAAACTATGCGGCGGACTGGGAAACCAAATGTTTCAATACGCTTTTGGACAAGAGCTTGAGTATAGATTTGGATGCGAAGTTCTATATGATGACTACTGGTTTACGCTCGTTAAAAACCACCAACTGGCAGGGAATAACAAGGCTTCGCACTTTACCATGCGAAATTATGAATTAAACTTGTTTCCAATTATACCTAAATTGGCAGACAGACAAACGGTTATGACATATTTCAATGCCGATAAACCTCAGACCCAAGATGACATAAATAAAAAAATGATGAATGACACAAATCCATTTGTTGTAAATCCTAAAATGTTTGAAGACACTGAAATAGCCTATTATAACGGGTATTTTCAAACACCTAAATACTTCGAAAATGTAAAGGAAAAAATCAAAAAAGAATTTACGCTTCCCGAAATTCCAAAAAATGATAAAATCAATAATAAATTATTGAAAGAAATACAAAAACACAATTCAGTATTCATACATATTAGACGTGGAGATTATATAAATCTTGGACTCGAACTTGAATTAACATATTATCAAAAAGCAATAGATTATATGCAAACCCATTTAAAAAACCCTAAATTCTATGTTTTCGGAACAGATTGCGAAGATTGGATAAAAAAAGAATTTAAAATCAAACCAAAATTTAAGTTCATTGGTAATCATAATGTAAAAAACGGAGAAGATTGGAAAGATTTAAAACTCATGCAAGAATGCAAACACGCAATACTCGCAAACAGTGCTTTTGGGTGGTGGGCGGCTTACTTGTCTGATTATGAAGGAAAGATTGTAATAGCCCCAACTCCTTGGATAGAAAATGAAGACGGTATCATCTGTGACAACTGGGTAAAAATCAATAGAAAGTGAAAAAATGGAATTAACTAAAGGAAAAATCGGCATATTGGTAATAGCATTGGGCAGATATACTGAATTTTGGCCCGAACTATATACTAGCTGCGAAAAATATTTTTTACCTAACTACAAAAAAGAATATTATATTTTTACAGATGCAAAAAAAATAAAATTTGAACGTAAAAATAACGTTCACTCAATTTACCAAAAGAAACTTGGTTGGCCATTTGATACGATGATGCGTTTTGAAATGTTTGCATCACAAAAAGACCTACTGAAAAAGTGTGATTATCTTTATTTTCTAAATATAAATTTAGTATGCCGAAAAACTGTGGGCGAAGAAATTATACCAAAAGAAGAACATGACTTTTTGATGGTGTGTTCGCATCCCGGATATTACAATAAACCTATTCAAGCATATCCTTACGATAGAAATCCAAACTGCACAGCATATATTCCAATGGGTAAAGGGAATCATTACGCTCCGGGGGGATTTAATGGTGGTAGAAGTGCAGAATTTTTAAAATTCTGTGAAATTTCTGCCCAAAATGTCCGAATAGACCTAAAAAACAAAATAATTGCACAGTGGCACGATGAAAGTCACTTAAATAAATATATTTTAGATAAAAAACCACTTATTATGCCCATAAATTATATGTACCCCAAAAGCGTAAAATGGCTATCTAAAGACAATCCTTACGCTCAAGATATAAAAATGGAGCTTCGTGATAAAGTACACTATGGCGGTCATTACTATTTAAGAGGCACAATAGATATTAAGAATACTTGGTTTAATAAACTTAAATATAAATTTCTAGCCACTCATACTAAAAATGACGCAGACCAAGAAAGATATCTAAAAATTCTACAAATGCTACACTTTGGTGCATAATTCGTAGGATATTTTGAATATTTTATAGATATGTATTATTAGCTACCAACCACAAATTCCATCGTGGCAAAATGCTTTTTCTAAGTCAGCCATAATACTTTTGTGAGTCATTTCAAACGTTACAGGAGTAATTGAAATTTTATTGCAACGGACAGCTTGGATATCTGTGCCATCATCTTCGTCACATTTTACCAGTTCACCCGCCAACCAATAATAAACTTTTCCTCTTGGGTCAACTCGTTTATCATAATTATCCGTAAACATTTTATCTCCAAGTTTTGTTATAGCAATTCCTGCAATATCTTCCTTGCTCAAGTTTGGGATATTAATATTCAAAATTGACTTTTTAGGAAAATCGATAGTGTTCACTCTTGGTACAAAATCCGCTATAAACTCAGCAGCGACTTTAAAATCATCATACTCCGCTTTCATACTCGCAAGCGAAACTGCTATACTTGGATAACCTCTCATTGCACCTTCCAAAGCACAACTTACGGTTCCTGAATACAAAATATCAACACCTAAATTTGGACCATGATTTATACCTGAAATAACCAAATCAGGCTTTTCTTCTTCACTTAAAATAGTGCTTAAACCAATTTTTACACAATCTCCGGGAGTACCCGAAATTACCCAAGTACGTTTTAAACCGAACTTCGGCTCTAATTCTTCAACACGCAAAGGAGTATGCATAGTAAGAGAATGTCCGGCAGCCGAACGCTCCCTATCAGGAGCAATCATATAAACTTCATTATTCACACTCAAGGCCTCAGCCAAAGCACGAATACCATTTGCAGCAATTCCGTCGTCATTTGCAATTAATATCTTCATATAGACCTCCTTGTACGGTTACATCAAATTTAAAAACTTATGTGTTTGTGGGATAAGACGAACATTAGCATATTTATCAACAAACTTATCGAAAACTTTTTGCATAAATAAAGAACTTGGAACTAGTTTATCATTTTTCATCATCGGTTGCAACACTAACAAAATATTAAATCTCTCTGCCAACATCGCAACTTCACATATTTCCTCATCCGATATGTTCTCATCAAAAACCACCTTGATAAACACTTCTTTTCCATATGACTTACAAACGTCCAAAAATTCACTATGTTCACTCATCAAACTCAACCCTGAAGCACTTTTCAACTTGACATCTGCAGAAATAAAGTCAACATCTTTTATGACAGTTTTCAAATTATCCGCTAATGTTCCGTTAGTTTCCAAATATATTGGTTTAAGAATTTTTGGAAACAACTCTCTTAAAATATCAGAATGTAAAAGTGGCTCGCCACCTGTAAAAGATACAGAATGCACGTTTTTCTCAGTGTTTATAATTTCCGCCAATTCATCAATATTATAAAATTTAGCACTTGCAGAATCAGTTTCAGTATCACAATATGAACAACTAAGATTACACCCACAAAGTCTGACAAAAACCTGTTTTACACCAATATACGGACCTTCCCCTTGGATAGATGTAAAAATTTCTTCTACTTTTATTTTATTAAATTCCACGACTAAACTTTTTCCTCTTTTTTTCTATGTTTACTGATATCTGCTAGTTTCTTGTATAGTCCAAGCTCTTCATTAGTTAAATTTTCAGGCAAATCAATCCTCACGGTCACGATTGCATCACCAATTTTTCCTTTATCATCCTTAAGCCCATGCGAAGACAACCTGAATTTCTGTCCTTGCGTTGTATTTGCCGGTATTTTCATTATAACATTTCCCTGAGGCGTTGCCACAGATAAATCTGTTCCAAATACAGCTTCATGCGGATAAATAATTGTTTCAAATCCTACATTTAATCCGTCGTAAGAATATTTTTCATCATTCTTTATTTTTACAATTAAATAAACATCACCATTTTTTCCACCGTTTCGACCTCTATTTCCCTCACCGGAAATACGAATTTTGGCATTTTGTTTAATATTTTTAGGAATTTTGACATTTATTTTCTTATGAATTGAAGTTTCGCCACTACCTTGGCATAATGGACAATTAGAACCATTTATAAACATTTTTCCGCCACAATTAGGACATATTTCCGTATGCAAAATATTTACGGTTCTATTTGTCCCGCTTATTGCTTCTAAATATGTTATCTCAACTTCAGAAGTAATATCCGAACCATCTACTGATTTCTTTGCAGTCTTTTTAGACTTAGGTGTTGGATTATTTTTACTATGTGTTTTATTTTCTTGGAATAAACCTTCTAAAATATCATTTAAAACGTCAGAAAAATTGCTTTTACCGGATTCCTTATCCGTTTTATCGGTAGAAGCATGAGTTTTAGTATTTTCCTGTGAAGTTTTGTATGCTCTTTGTGCCTTTTGCCTATCAGGATTAATAGTTCTGTTAAGAGAACTATAACCTTTAAAAGAATCATAAAGCTTCTTTTTATCCTTATCCATCAAAATTTCACAAGCTTCTGAAATTTCTTTAAATTTTTCCTCGTAAACCCTGTTTCCACCATTCAAGTCAGGATGATATTTTCTAGCTAATTTTCTAAAGGCAGACTTAATTTTCGCCGTATCATCAGTCGGCTCAATTTCTAAAATTTTATATAAATCTTTATAAAAATAGTTGCTCAAATTTAACTCCTAATTGTATTTTAACTAAATTATAGAAAAAGGCAATATACTAATATAAATATAAAACAACTATAAACAAACATGAAAAAAGGCGGGTTACCCCGCCTAAAATTTATAAGTTTAAAAATTATTTTTTGCCGCCTTTGTACGCATCAACAACGTTTGCAATATGTGTACCAATAAAAGCTATAGGCAATGCAATCATTGCAGTCTTTTTAAGTACGGAAGCATTTTTAAATGTATCTTTCGCTAAAGTTTTAGCTGTGGTAAAAATTTCTTTCATTCCTTGTTTAAGTGGAGTATTATTTTGTTCTAAGGTTTTAACAAGAGTATTTAGTCCATCGGAAACAGGCTTAAAAACTTTAGCTGTTCCAAAAAATAATCCTGCCCAAGCACCCAGAAAGCCTAAACCTGCACCAACACGTCCATCAATTAATTGTCCTGCACCGGGACAAACATGTGATGCAATTGCTTTTCCTACACCACCTGTTTTCTTTTCGCCTGATTCTTTTGCTTTGAATGATTGTGCATACGCGGTTTGAATGTTTGGATTGAGTGATACTGCCATATATTTGTCCCTTTCTTTACCTACACACTTACCGGTTACAACCACCGAACAAAAAAATACTTGATAGTTAATCCCAATCAATGTAACAATTATTTACACAAAAAAGCGGAGGTTTAACTCCGCCTTATATTATAAATAATTTTTAAACACTTTCAAAAACTCTATTTTTTCATCTTCTGAAAGTTCAACCAATGGTCGCCTTACATAATCACCTATAATATCAACTTTAGAAAGTGCATACTTGACCGGAACAGGGTTAGGTGCCATAAATAATTTTCTAAATAAAGGTGCTAAATGCAAATGAAGTTTTAATGCATCTTCTATTCGTCCCTCTTTAAAAGCACGAACCATAGCTTTAACATCTTTGCCAACAACGTGAGAGGCAACAGAAATAACCCCATGAGCACCTAATGACAACATTGGCAAAGTTAAACTATCATCACCACAATATATTGCAACATCGGATGGCAATTTTTCTTTCAACTCAGTAATAACATCCAAATCAGGGAAACTTTGTTTCAATGCTACAATATTATCAAAATCATTTGCCAATTTTGCAACGGTATCAGGGGACATATTTGAACCTGTTCTGACTGGAATATTATAAAGAATAATCGGTGTATCTTTCACAGCCTTAGCGATAGCTGAAAAATGTTCATAAAGCCCTTTTTGTGATGGTTTATTGTAATAAGGAACAACAGACAACAAAGCGTCAGCCCCAGCTGCTGCAGCCTTTTTAGCAGCATTTATAGCAGTAGCGGTACAATTTGAACCTGCCCCCATAACAATTTTTGCAGTTTTACCCACAACAGAGCGAACAGAACCCAATAGTTCTAACTCTTCCTCAAATGTAAGGGTTGGAGATTCTCCGGTTGTTCCGGCAACCAAAATAGTATCAGTACCATTATCAGTCAAATGCTTAGCCAAAACTTCCATTCCGTTATAATCAACTCTACGTTCTTTATCCATAGGCGTAACCATTGCTGTGATTACTTCGCCTGCATCATATCTTAACATATCTTCCTCGCTTCAAATTTAACTAGTACAATTTCATCTCAATAATTTTTTCTGCTATACGAACAGTGTTCAACGCAGCACCAATTCTTAGATTATCAGCTACGCACCAGAAATCAATTGCATTATCAAAAGCAATATTTTTACGGATTCTGCCTACATAAACAGGATCTTTAGAAGCAGCTTCCAATGGAGTTGGATATTGATAATTTTCAACGTCATCAATCACTTCTACACCATATGCATTTTCCAAAATTTCACGAGCTTTTTTCTCGTCTATCGGATTTTCAAACTCAACAGTAACTGATTCAGAGTGTCCACGATAAACAGGAACTCTTACCGCAGTACAAGAAATTGGAGTATCAGGTGAAAGGTGCAAAATCTTACGAGTTTCATTTGTAACTTTCATTTCTTCTTTTGTATAACCATTTTCAGTAAACACATCTATTTGTGGAATTACGTTAAATCCAATTTCATGTTTGAAAACATCATTTTTAAACTTTTCACCCGCTAGTGAAGCTTTTGTATTTTCTGTTAACTCATTAATAGCAGCCAATCCTGCACCTGAAACAGCTTGATATGTAGAAACAATCATTCTTTTAATTTTCGCATAATCATGAAGCGGTTTTAAAGCCAACATCAACTGAGAAGTTGAACAATTAGGATTTGCAACTATACCTTTATGTGTTCTTAAATCATCATCATTTACCCCTGCTATAACAAGAGGAGTACCTTCTACCATTCTGAAAGCAGAAGAGTTGTCAATATAAACACAGCCTCTTTTTACAGCTTCAGGAGCCAACGCTACACTAGTAGAACCACCCGCTGAAGCCAAAACAATATTTACACCTTCAAAAGCTTCAGGTGTAGCTTCAACAATAGTATGCATTTCGCCCTTAAATTCTATTTGCTTACCGGCACTTTTCTTAGAAGCTAAAAACTTTATCTCATTGTACTTAACATCATTTTCAATTAAAATGCTGAGGATTTCACGTCCAACAACACCTGTTGCTCCAAGAACTGCAATGTTCGGTAAACTCATATTATTCTCCTTATTAGTCTGTTATCACAATATATAACGAAAGAACCAACAACGCAAGAAATGTATTTTTTGTAACACCTTTACTAAATCTCTCGGGTTAATTTAAAATATCAAATAGTACATCTATTGAATCGACCCCAAATACAGGAATATTCTTATTTTTATAGACTTCAATTCTTTCCGAATAAGAATCATCTATAAAAATAGATTTTGGCTCACTAATATACTTATATTTATTATCTGATTTTTCTATTTGCAGAACAGAATCAAACAATTTAGGAGCAATTGAATATTTTTCAAATGTTTCACTAATATTTTTCTCATGCTTTGTTAATAATACAATTTTTTTATTTTCATTTTTTGCTTGATACAAAAATTTAATAACATCAGTATTAACACCACTTGAATTTATTATTGTATCATCAAAATCAACATAAACACAATTATAATCTATATCATGTTTACAAGCAGTATAAAGTGCTCTATCAATTTCCAATGCAAAATTGTTCTTTAAAATTTTTACATCAAACCCCATAGCATCATAAAGAGCCAACAAAATAAAATTAACACCTAAACGTCTATACAACCCCATTGTGCCTGCTATTCTCGGAGCTAGCTCCAACAAACAATATTCACCTTTGAAATTTTTCTTAAGCTGAAAAAACCACATTCCACGAAACTTCAAAACTTTATTTATCTTCTCAGCAATTTCAAGAAACTTTTTATCATCAACGGGTAGAGAATTTACAGCGATACCATTAGAAATACGAGTTCTTGTTCTACCCTGTGCAAACAATAAATCTCCATTTTTATTAGTAAAACAATCAACTGTATATTCTTCGTTTGGCAAAAATTCAGAAATAACAATCTGGTTATTTTCTTTGTAAGCCAAATCTAACTCTTGTCTGTCGTTTACTTTCTTCGCACCTTTAGAACCTTGCCCTACATCAGGTTTTATAAACACAGGAAAAACAATATTTTCATCGGTTATATTATATGTTAGCGGAGTCAAAATTTCATTTTTAAGCACTTCATATGTTTTCTTTTTGGAACGAGCTATCTCACATGTTACAACTGGAGAGGTTAATATTTTTACATTACAAAACTTATCAGCGTTTTGTGCTAATTTCAAAACAACACTATCATGAGCAGGAACTATAAAATCTATTTTATAATCTTCGCATACTTTCACCAAATACGATACAAAATTATCGGAATCAACAAAGGGTACACCTTCTATATAATTTTTAAAAACAAATTTTCCATGGTCAGGCAAGCTAGATGCACCAAACATCTCAAAATGTATATCATTAGCCAAAGCTCTATTGACTTCCAACCCAATTTCACTACCACAAGGAAAAATTAAAACTCTTTTTTTATCCATTTTCTCACCAAAAACACCCAAGCAATCCCCCACTGGTATCTACTAATAATTCCATGATTCAATTTACAATGGAGTATATCTATTGTCAATGGGTGTTACTCCTATTCTAAATATATTAATCTAATAATATGAACATCAAAAAGCTACTTGGAAACCGAATTAGAGAAATAAGAACAAGTCGGTCGCTAACACAAGAAGCATTAGCGGAAATTGTTAGTATTTCAGCAAAAACTTTAAGCCAAATAGAATTAGGTAATAATTTTGTTTCAGCAGAAACGCTTGCGGACATTTGCAAAGCATTAAACATTACCCCAAAAATCTTATTTGATTTTGAACATACAGAAGTAGCCAAGGAAAATTTAATAAGTGAAATAGTAAAAAGGCTAGAAAATAACCCTCAGCTATTAAAAACAATATACAAAATTGTCATCGCATTAGACTATTAGATATTTTATAATTAGAATCTAATGAAATAATTTAAAAAAACACTTGATTTTTTTCTTTCAGCAACGATAATAATAAATATCGCGGGATACCCTGCCGATGAGAAATGACTGAATGTCATTTCGAAGAGAGGAAAGTCTGGTTCCAGACTG
>JAFQTK010000011.1 GCA_017409065.1 bacterium | reverse complement strand
CGATAAGCTCCATAAAACTCTTTTGGGGGCTTAAATCGCTTCCCCATTGTCCGATGTGAATGCCTGTAAGCACTATTTCTTTGAATCCGTTGTCAGTGTATATTTTTACCTGTTCTTTTATGTCATTTAAAGAACAGCTTCTTGATTTTCCTCGAGCTTTCCAAATTGTGCAATATGAGCAACGGTTGTTGCATCCGTCTTGTATTTTTAAGTATGCTCTTGATTTTGTAGGTTTTTCTACTTTTTTATAAATAAAATCTTTCTGGGCAAAAATGTCTGAAACGCAAACAGTGTCAGCTGAATTTAGATATTTATCTATGTCCATTTTTTCAGAATTGCCTAGCACCAGATTTATAAAATCATATTTTTTAAGATTCTCAGCTTCAAGTTGTGCAAAGCAGCCTGTTAAAATTGTGTAAATATTTGAGTTCTCTTTTTTGGCTCTTTTTAGAATTTTTAGTGCATCATTATCAGCAGTTGATGTAACACTACAAGAATTTAGAATAAATATATCCGCAGATTCAATATTATCAACTTTTATTTTGCCAAGTGATTCTAATTTTTCTGAAATTAAGTCAGATTCTATTTGATTAGTTTTGCAACCTAATGTTTTTATGTAAAAGCTTTTCATTGTAACAATTTTTTAATAATTGGCTAAAAACTAGCAAAGAATTTTGTGTTTAAGTATTATACTGATAGTAAATTTTGTAACAAAGGTAGGGAAAATGCAACAAATTTCTTTTGTATCGCCATCAGTCAATGAGTCTTATTTGGCTCCTAAACGAGTAAATCCTAGTGATAAGCAGTTGCCGTTGAGAGTTGCTCTTGATAATGTTGATACTCGAGAAAGACAAATGATGAAGGCGTACCAAGATGCTGTGGCGATTGCAAATCTTACAGATAAACAATTGTTATCTATTGCAAAACAAGATGCAAATAAGGATAATAAGCATAAAGCAAAAACTTATGCTACGGCTATGTTAGCAGTTCCTGCTATTGATATCGCTTCTAAAGGTGTTTTTACAGATGCTCCAAAATTATCAGGTAAACTTGGTTCTATGGGCAAAGCTTCAGTTGGTTGGGCTGGCGTCTTTGCGTTAGCAGGTCTTTATAATGGGGCAGTTGAAAAGGTTACAGCTGTTTCTCCGGCATTGAAGAAATTTGAAGAAAAACATCCTGCAATAAGTTCTTTGTTGAACTTAGCCGGTTTTGCAACAGCAATAGTTGGTGCGGAAATCGGGCTTAAAAAGCTTGGCGGTACTTTGGCTAAGAAATTCCCAGGGGCAGTTGCTGATTTAAAAAATGTAAAAGCTACTGTTGCAGAAGCTATTAACTCATCTAAAATTAACCAAAAAGTTTTGAAACCGATAAAAGATAATATTGTGACTCTTGCAAAAAAATACCCTAAAGTTGCAGGTCTTTCTAAAACAGCTTTAGCACTTGCCGCTCCTGCCTTGGCTGCTGGTGTTATCTTTAAAGCTATTACAGACAGAGCTGAAAAAAGAGATCAAATGGATGAAACTTTATCTAAATTGGCAATGGTTAGAGAATTAAATAGACAAGCAGTTAATAATGTTAACGCTCGAGTAATAAATGAACCGTTGGCTTTGGCAGCTAATAAAGTTGCTAATACCGAAATGGTCGGTGCTGAAATGGATTTGTCCGCTGCAGGAAAAACAGGTACGGTTTCTAAAACATACGGTTTGGATGTGACTGTATAAGTATTTAAAATCTTTTTAAAAAGCGAAGTGCAATAGGCATTTCGCTTTTTTGTTTGACTGTTTTCTTAGTCAATGTTAAAATTCGAGGTAGTGTGGAGTATTTTTATTTTGAATTGTTATGAGGGTAAGAGGTTGAATAATCAAGAAAAAGATATCATAGAATGGTTGAAAAATTTAGATAGTGAATTTTGCTTTTGGGATGAAATAGCCAAAACTCAACCTCAAACTTTTGATGAGCAAAAATATAGTATAGCTGATTTTGAGCCTTCTGTTTTTACTCAGACAAAGGAAATCCGAGTTTTGGATTTGGGGTGTGGACCTAGGGGGGCATTAAAAGATAAGTATGATTTGCCATCCAACATTAAATTGTATGCTTGTGATCCTTTAGCTTTCTTGTATATGGATATTTTGAAAAAGTATAATTTAAAACCCAGTAGAAGCATTGATTTTTGTTTGGCTGAGTTGTTGTCAGCATTTTATCCAAAAAACTATTTTGATTATATAATCGCACAAAATGCATTGGACCATAGTATAAATCCCCAAATGGCGATTCAGGAGTGTTTAAAGGTCTTGAAAATTGGTGGAGTGCTTTATCTTAAGCATGAAGAAAATGAAGCTGAAGTACAAAAGTATTCAGGATTGCGAAAGTGGAATTTTTCTTTAGATAGTAATAATGATTTTGTTATTTCTAATCAAACTTCTTCAATAAATGTAAATGAGATATACGTTGATTTTGCAAAGGTTGAGTCTAAGAGGAGTTATGTTGATTCTAAAGTTTTGATAAATACAAAAATTCATAAGCAAAAAGGTGTGGAGTTTTTGGCTGAACTCGATAACAAAGAGGTTTTTAAGTTGTATTTGACTTCTTTTATGGCTGCGATTCAGGAAAAAATTCAAGAGTCAGCTTTGCAAAAATGATTGCTATGAAAGTTATATTTTAATCTTTTTTGTAAAAACTTCAAATAAAGAATAAATATTTTCGTTGCTTATGTTTTTAAAGTAGCTTGCGGCGTTAAGTTCTTTTATTGATTTATATAGATTATCAGTAATAGTTGTGCCGATAAGAGAAGATTCCAGCTCTGAAAGGTCTTTTATTGTGAAAAAATCACCATAGAATTTTATTTCTTTTATTATATTATTCTTTATATTGGCACTTACTTCTATTGTCCCGCCTTCAAAGTGCATTTTGTTTTTGTATTCATATTTTAGGTTTTTACCGATTAGCCAATCTTGTGATTTGTATTTTTTTTGCATGAGTTTGTTGATTTCAACAAGTTCTGTTTCGGAAGGTGTGTATTCTTGTATTTGGGGATATTGTTTTATTATCGCATTTTTTATCATTAAAAAATCTATTTTTGTGTCGGTTAAATTTTGGATGTTGCAAATTTGTGCTTTTTTTGACGGAACAGCTGAGGACGATAAAATCTTTGTGTTTCTTGTCAAAACTTTGCTTATTTTTGATAAATCGCTGTTAACTAAAAGTGTTCCGTGGTGTAAAATTTTATTTTCTTTAATGTGTTGTGCAGTTCCGGAAACTTTAAAGTCGTCTATGTATATGTCATTTCTGCCTTGAAATCTTGCATTTAGTCCAAGTGTGCTAAGTAGATTTATAATAGGTTGAGAAAATTTTTCTATTGAATAATCGAAATTATAGTCAAACATTAATGAGTAATTATAATTGCCTAAGTCATGGTACACGCTCCCGCCACCTGAGTTTCGTCTGACAATATTTATATTGTTTGATTGTGCATAGTCAAAATCTATTTCTTCGTATATGTTTTGGTGTTTTCCTATTACAACGGTATTGTCGTTTTGCCAAAGCATTATGTAGGTTTCACCGTCTTTTTTTTTGTCAAAAAAGAATTCTTCAAATGCCAGATTGTAAAAAGGATTTGTGCTTTTAGTTTCGAAATAATAAATCATTTTCGTTTATCTCGTTTTATTACAAAAAAAAAGAGAGTAGCATAACTCTCTTCTTTATTTAAATGGGCCCGGCGGGATTCGAACCAGCGACCAAAGGATTATGAGTCCTCTGCGCTACCGCTGCGCCACAAGCCCACAGCTTTATATATTTAGTTTTCAATCGTTCGGCTTGCGGTAGCGGTGCTACCTTCCTCTCGTTCGGCGATACTCAATCGCCTCACTCGGCAGAGTGCCACAAGCCCTTGTTGATTTAAGAGTATCATGAAGTTTTTTAAGTGTCAAATAACTCTTTTCTTGATAATTTAATTAAGTGTTAAGTTATGTAACAACATTTTTTGAAAAAGGCACTTTTTTAAGAACAAATGTTTTTATAAATGTAAGGTTAGTTTAATTAGTTTATTAATAGTTTAGTGTTATAGTGGAAGGAGTTTAACTATGAGTTATCCAGTTGGTGTTACCCCAAATTTTAATCAGTATCCTATTTCTTATCAAGGTGTAAGTACGCCTGTATCACCTCAGATGTGGGCTGCGAGTCCTAATTTTGCCGGTGAAGATGTTTATGTACCTGGACAACAACAAGAAGAAGATGATGGCTTGGGTATTGTAGGAACAGCAGTTGCAATAGGTGCAACTGCAGCCGGTCTTTTTGCACTTGCAAAAAAAGGTAAGCTCGGTGGAACTGCGGAAGGATGGGCAAATAAAGCGTGGGATGCTGTAAAAGGTGGATTTGATAAAATGAGTTCAACTGTAAAAGGTTGGTTCTCAAAGTCTGGTGATGATGTGGCTAAAGCAGGTGATGCGGGGGTTAAAAGACGTTTGGCTTACATGCGTGAGTTAGATGATTTAGGTGCTGCTGCACGTAGTGGAGATAAAGCAGCACTAGCTAAAGTGCAAGAGACTTTAGGATGTTCTGATGATATTTTAGCTAACAAAGCACTATCTGTTTTGAATGACTACGGTCTTATGGATGATATTGCTATAACTCAATTAGTGAAGAAGCAATCGGTTGAAAAAGACTTGCTAAATAGATATGGGTCTAACTTCTTAGCAAATCTTGGCTAATTAACATTGATTAAAAAAAACGGTCCTCTCAAAATGGGGACCGTTTTTTTAGTGCTTATTTAAATCTTTTTACTTCGTCGCATCGTTTATTTGCTCGTAGTATGCTTGGGAGAGGTTTTGGAAAATGACTAGTGTATTTATTGTGATTATTGCATAAGTTGCATATGTGTATATTTTTCCGGCACCAAATATACTGTAAATCGCTAATAAGATAAGCAATGAAGTTATTATGTTTAGTATTGCCAACATGAGGATTGTAAAAATTAAGTACACCCAAATTTCATGAAAGTTCTTTAAGATGTTAACAATGTTTAGCCCTTCTTTGACGCTGTATTTTTTTGAAAAGAATATTACTGATGTAAAAAAGAATGAAGCTGCTAATGAATATCCAATTAAGTCAATTATTCCGCAGCCGCAAAATTGGACAAGTGTCTGGAAATTTTCTACAGGTGGAAATATAACTTTTTCGCTGAGTAGCGTATGCATATAATATATAGGAATTACGAAAATTCCTGTTGATACAAGACCTTTTACACCTACTATTAATGAAGAAATGGCATTTAATGAGGGTAACACACTTGGTCTGTCCGCCATTGAACGTCCCAGTGTACGAAATAAATAACCTATATAAACCAATAGCAGAGGAATAACAAAAATAATATTTGCAAAATTTATTGTTTTTGTGTCGCCAATAAATAGTAATTCATCTACTCCAAAAACTATCAATCCAAGTATAGCTATTTTTGTAAAAGCGTTATTATCTGTAAGAACTAATCTTGCTGAATCCAGTACGTTTGCCATTATTTTTTCCTCTAATTCTATCTATTATGTTTATTTTAATATAATTTCTTAAATTTTGGCAATTTTTTTATACAAAAATACTTTATATAAGTATAGGAGGGCTAGCTATGTATTCTTATGATAAATCATCATTAGACAGACTCACAAGACTTGGAATTTTACCATTTGATGCACATTCGTTTATAACAGGCGAGCCTTCTTCGATGCCGTCTTCTTATCCGAATATGGATATGCAAGGCATAAAACCTGGTGTTCAGTTACCAGGGCAGCCGATTGTTGACCAGTATAATCCACAAAATATGATGGCAGAACCAAAAGAGTCTTTCTGGAATAAGGCAAAAACAGTTGGTGCTATCGCATTAGGTACATATATTTTAGGTTTTATTTGCTCAAAAGGTAAGAAAAATCCGATTGATGGAATGAAGGCTATTTATAATGTGGTTTCTTGGCCGGTTAAGAAAATATTTACTTTTATTAAAAAACCTTGAAAATAACGGATTAACATTCTATAATTGGCTTTATACAGTTAATTATAGGTGAAATATGCAACGAACTCCGTTTTTTTATGATATTACTTTGCGTGATGCGAATCAGTCTTTGAAGAAACCTTGGGATTTAAAAGAAAAAGAGGTTATTTTTAATTATCTTAATGAGCTTGGAGTTCAAGCTATTGAAGTAGGTTTCCCTGCTGCTTCTGAAATGGATTTTGAAGCGTGTCATAGGTTGGCACAAATTGCACCTGCCAATACTGTTATTTCCGGGCTTGCAAGAGCTGTTGAGCATGACATTGTGAAGGTTGCAAGAGCTATTGAACCTGCGACTAAACCAAGAATACACACTTTTATTACAATGAGTCCATTTAACATGGAGTATGTTTTAAATAAAAAGCCTGAAGAAGTGAGGAAATTAGCATTAGATGCTGTTACTTTTGCTAAGAATTTGATTGGCAAAAAAGGAGATGTAGAGTTTTCAGTTGAACATTTTGGAGATTGTCTTGAAAATTTAGATTGGGTAATTTCTGCTCTTCAAGATGTTGTGAAAGCGGGTGCTACAACTATAAACTTGCCTAATACAGTTGAGCGTTATAGGGTTAAGACTTATGTTGATATGATTGAGAAAGTTTATAATGCTTTGCCTAAAGACATTAATATTTCAGTTCATTGTCATAATGATTTAGGCATGGCAACTGCTGCAACAGTTGAAAGCTATTTTGCGGGAGCTGTACAACTTGAGTGTGCGTTGAACGGATTAGGCGAACGAGCAGGAAACACCAACATGTATGAAGTTGCGATTGCTCTTCATAATTCAGGTATTGAAACAGGTTTGCAATTAAATAAAATATACGAAACAGCTTTGGTTGTTGCAGAAATGGCTAACGTGCCTATTTATGAAAAAGCTCCATTGATAGGACCGGATGCGTTAGCTCACAGAAGCGGTATTCACCAAGATGGTGCAGTTAAAACTAAAAATATGGAAAAAGGTGCATACAGAGCGATTCATCCGTCACTTATCGGACGTTCTGATGATGAAAAAATCGGATTCACTTCTCAATCAGGCAAAACTGCTGTGTTTGAAATTATTTCATCTGCTGGATATCCGATTACAATGCAAGAGGCGGTTCGTATTACTCCTATTATTAAAGAAAAAGCTGAATCTGTCGGAGAATTGAGTGATAATGAGTTAATTGATATTTATATGAAAGAGGTATTTGAGCCAACCGGTGCCTTTAAGCTTATTAACTTTGAAAAATTATCTGATGGCATGTTCAGATTGGTATTTTCTCATAATGATAAAAACTACGATTTAAACGGCAGAGGAAACGGACCTGTTGCTGCATGTTTACAGGCACTGGAAGAAGCTGGATTCCCTCAAAAGCTATTGCACTATGAGCAACAGGCTATTGATGAAGATGTGCTTGGTTCAGAAGCTATTGCGATGAGTATTATTCACTTAGAAGGTTCGAATGGTGAAACCGTAATCGCTCGGGCTAAGGATAGCAGTACAATGAAAGCAAACGTTCATGCAATATTCAACGGGCTTAATATAATTCATTCTTAATTATAAGGAAAAATAAGTTTTTATTTTTTCCATTAGGTCAGTTGTTTTTTCAACCAACTCTTCATATGTTCCTTCGTTAGTAATAACGTAGTCCCATTCGCTTATATTGTCGAGGGCGGTTTCTGTTATGTCATTTTCTGCGG
>JAFQTK010000126.1 GCA_017409065.1 bacterium | reverse complement strand
GATAATGGTTCTATCAAAGTTGGTGACGGTAATAACTTCATTCAAGCAGAAGGTGATAATAATACCGTAACAACAGGAAATGGCGATAACATTGGTAGAATTTACGGTGACAAAAACACATTCACAGCAGGAACCGGAGCTAACCAAATCGGATTTATGGGAGATTATAACAACATAACATCAGCAGGCAAAAATTCTTTGGTTGGATTCTGGGGCGATTATAACAACATAAAAGTTGGCAGCAATTCTTATATTGGAACTTTAGACCACGCAGTTTTAGCTTATGACAGCTTTGCTGATATTGAAGAACGTTGGGTTCAATCACTTGGATACAACTTTACTTCAGCGAAAGTAAATTCAAAACTTTTTTATGATTATACAACTTGTACAAATTTATTGTATTGCGGACTTTCCCCTGAACATCAAGAAATCGCAGAAACAGTTGATTTAACAGAAAAGAAAGAAGGTAAACCTAAGTATGTAATCGTAGGTAATTGCGACGGAACAAGCACTTTGTACACTTATTCATACACTTACGAAGGACATAGCTACTATTATCCTGTCGGTAAAGAAGGTCAACAAAAATATAAAAAATGTATTAATTCAACCAAACTTGAAGATGTAGCTTATGACCGATACGATGACTACACTATGGTTTATTCTAAAAACTTTGAGGTAGATGGAGTTACGGGCAACAGTTATGAGTATGCTGACGGTAACAATTCATTCGAAGTAACTCGTCAAGGTGGTGTTCAAGAGGCACCGAATATGGGTAAAGGTACACACCATATTAAACAAGATACTTATTACGAAGTTGGTCAATTAACAGCAGACAACTTCACCAGATATGACCGATTAGAGAGAAAATTTTACACTATTAAATAATTTATTTACCTAAGTATTACCCGCACGTTTATTAAAAGAAAGAGAGAGAAAATTATGGAATTTGGAGCTTTAACTTTATCACCGAAATATTATGAACAGCAGATGAACAGTACATTTGGCAATGTTGGAGCTGGTAATGCAAGCAATGCAAAAAACTTTTTAGGTTTCGATTTGTCTAAACCAATAACAATGCAAAATATTGAAGCGAGTGGTACAAATGTTGACGTTTTAGGTCTTGATCCATCTAAACCAATAACAATGCAAAATATTGAGAAGATAGGTGCATCAACGGAATTTGCAGGTGCAAATGCCTACGGCATGGAAGGCATGAGCGGATGTGATGTATTCCAAAGAACAACTAACCCTCAAGAAACAGATAAAGTATCGTCCACTGCTAATCCGACAGCTGAAGGTAATAATGAAGCTCAAGCTAAAGACGGAGATAAAAAAGCAGAAGGCGTAGACGCTAAGAAAAAAGCTAACCAAGCTAATCAACAACAAAAAGCAGGAATGAATGCGGCAGGACAAAATAATAATGCACAAAGAACCGCCGGTGCGGGGGCATCATATGGAGCAGCTAAAGCTTTGGATGATGCAGATGAATCAGATGAAACTAAAAAAGCCTCTGCTAAAAAAGATACGGATGAAGTTTCAGCATCAGCTGATGAAAAAGATTCTCAACTTCAAGAATTAAAAGAGGCTGTAGGATTAGATAATGATGCAACAGAAAGCGATGTTAAAAATAAATTGCAATCAATGTCACCGGAAGAAATAGCAAAATTGGGTGATGATATGTTACAAAAAGCTGAGGAATTAGGATTGATTTCAGAAGAAGAACTTAAGAAAAAAACAGGTTCTGAGCTTGGCGATGGCAATCCTGATGAAGCACAAGCAGCAATGGCAGCGGGTGGTAGTTCAAACACCGATGCTGAATAAAAAGAATTAAATGCAAAAGCGATTAGCAGCAATGCAAAAGGAATAGGGAATAGGAAAAATTTAACCGCTCATTATATGAGCGGTTTTTTTTACGAATAATAATTAATAATCCATTTTACCTTCTCTAAGCACTTTCCCTGTACAATAGGAGTCATAAAATCCTTTTGAAGTATCATTATTCACATATTCAGTTGTGCAATATTCATATGTCGAAGGTGCTGTATAACTATGATATCCGATGGTGTAGCTATCGCCAGCGGCTCTAAGTTTGTTGTTTTCTATTACAAATGTGAATATGTCCCTACCTATCTTATTAGGTCCCTTTGTCCCATTAATATCCACATTTAGGTGTGTCATTCCATAGTTGTTGTATGAAGAATAAATCATTCCGTCATTAGTAATTACACATGCCCCGTGATATGGTAATGCCCTTCCGCATTCTTCTTTTGTTGAGCCAATTTTATGATGTTTAAAAACTTGTGCAAATGTTTGAACAGATGCATTTTGTAGGTTCATTTTTTCATCATCCCCAAATTTATCATCGATTGATAGGTCTAAACAATTATTTACGCTAGGATAACAACTTGGGTCAACCACAGGTAACATTTTAATTGCATTTTGGAGTTGATTGTAAGCTTTTTTAAGTCCAGTAACATACGTTTGTTTATTCATATTTGACATTAAAGTAGGAACAGTAATTGCTGCAACAACGCCTATAATAGATAAAGTGATTAAAGTTTCCGCAAGGGTAAATGCTTTTGACTTAAAATTGGTAGACAAAAATTCTTTGCCAACAGGAATAGATAACGCTGTTTTTGTATCAGATATGATATAAGAATTAAATTGCATAAATAATCTCCCATAAACTAATCTCGTATCAACAGTATACCTGAAGTTTAAAAAAATGACTAGTTTAGAGATAAAATATATGTTTTTACACAAAATTAAAAAAATTAATCTTGACGAAAATATTTTATAATATTTATAATTTATTAATACATTTATAGAGGATGAAAAAATGATTTTAGATAGAGTTAATATGCCGAAGGATATAAAAACACTTTCTATTGCAGAATTGAAAGTGCTTGCTACGGAAATGCGAGAACTGATTATTAAGAAAGTTAATACTATTGGTGGGCATATGGCACCGAATCTTGGTATTGTTGAGGCAACAATTGCTTTGCATTATGTGTTTGATTCCCCAAAAGATAAAATTATCTTTGATGTTTCCCATCAGTGTTATCCGCATAAAATACTAACAGGAAGAAAAGAAGGTTTTTTAAATCCTGAAAATTATCTTAAATATACAGGATATACGGCTCCGGAAGAAAGTGAACATGATATTTTTAAAGTCGGGCATACGTCTACTTCTATAAGTTTGGCAACCGGAGTTGCAAAAGCTCGAGATTTAAAAGATGAAAAAGGAAACGTTATTGCGTTGATTGGTGACGGTTCTTTGAGTGGCGGCGAAGCGTATGAAGGTTTGAACAATGCGGCGGTGCTTGATTCAAATATGATTATTTTAGTGAATGACAATGATATGTCTATTGCTATAAACCAAGGCGGACTTTATTCCAATTTGAAGGAATTAAGAGAAACTAAAGGTACTTCTTCAAATAATTTCTTTAAAACTTTAGGATTTGACTATATTTATGTTGAGAATGGAAATGATGTTGAAAAATTAATAGAAACATTTGAAAAAGTTAAAGATATAGACCACCCAATAGTTATACATATGCAAACACTGAAGGGTTGTGGTTTGTTGCAAGCTGAGCAAAATAAAGAAAAATTCCATTGGGTTTGTCCAGGAATATTGGATGAACAATCGGCTGTACCTTGCTCAGTTGAAACGTATGACTCTATAACCACAGATTTTATCTTGGAAAAAGCAAAAGTTGATAAATCAGTCTTGGCTATCACTCCTGCAACCCCTGGAGCAACCGGATTTACTCAAGAATTTAGGAGTGCTTTGGGTAAGCAATTTACTGATGTTGGAATTGCCGAAGAACACGCTATTGCATACGCATCAGCAATGGCTAAATGTGGGGCAAAACCAATTTTGGCAATATTAAGTTCTTTTGTTCAAAGAACTTATGACCAACTTTCGCAGGATTTGTGCCTTAATAACTCTCCGATGACAATGTTATTATATTGGGGTGCAATTTCGGGGGCTGATTGTACACATTTAGGTTGTTTTGATATTCCTTTAATTTCTAATATTCCTAATATGGTATATCTTGCACCAACTTGTAAAGAAGAGTATCTTGCAATGTTGGAATATGCAATGACACAAACTCAACATCCGCTTGCTATTCGTGTACCGTTTGGTCCGGTTGTTTCAAGTGGGAAAAAAGATGATACTGATTATTCTCAACTTAACAAATTTAAAGTTGAAGAATCAGGCGAAAAAGTTGCTATTTTGGGGCTTGGTAATTTCTTCAAATTAGCAAAAGAGGTTAAGACGGAATTGAAAGCTAAATTGGATATTGATGCAACACTTATTAACCCAAAATTTATTACAGGGCTTGATGAAGAGTTATTAGAAAATTTGAAAGAAAATCATTCTGTAATTATTACATTGGAAGACGGTGTTTTGGATGGCGGATTTGGTGAAAAAGTAGCACGCTTCTATGGCAATTCCGATATGAAAGTTCTTAATTATGGGGCAACAAAAGATTTTACAGACCGAGTGCCGCTTGATGTGCTTTATGAACGATATAGGTTGAAAAAAGAGCTTGTAGCTGCTGATGTAGATAAACTTTTATAGGAAAAAAGAGGTCGCAAGACCTCTTTTTTGTAGTTTAATAAGGAAATCTTTTTTAGTTGTCTTTTATCAACATTCCTTTTGTACCTTTTGGAACTATGGTCGTAAACCCTAAAATATTCTTTTTAACTTCAAATCCGGCAGGCAATTCTTGAGTTCCGGCTTGAATGCCAAAGAAATTATTTGTCAATTGGTAGCCTCCCAGCTCGTTAGGAACGAACTTTGCATTTGGGGGTAATTTACCTGTTGCGTTGATTTGCTGTACTTGTTCATCTGTCAAAAATCCAAACATTAATCTCATTGCCCCGATTTCAGGTGCTTCGCCTTTATCAGATTTGGAGATGTCGAGTGTATCTTCTTGTAAACCGATTTCAGGAATATTCATATCGTTTTCTTTGGAACCAAATTTAACGTTATTTGTGTTGTAAAGACCTTGAGTTGCAATGTTTCCTTGAATTGTTGTCATAATTCGACCCTTTCTAAATTTTAAAACTAACCTTAGTTAGTTAAAAACATGTTTTTAGAAATTCTTGCCAAAATAACAACGATAAAATTATTATTGTTACATGTTTTAATAAATCATTTATTTATAAGTTCTTTTTTTGTGTTTAAGTTTAATAGCAATCAAGTGTGCCAACGTAAAAAGTCCGGCTGCATATCCTAAATGTTTATGAGTTTTTATATTTTTTGTTTTAGCAGAAATCACACTTCCAACTCCGCAAGTGATGGCTGCATAACCCGTAATAGAAACAGGTGTAAGCGTTTTGTGTTTCTTTGGATGCTGATACTGTTGAAAACTATTGATAGGGTTAATGCTCATTTTTTCTCCTGATTAATTTTATGTTGTTGAAAATTTAAATACAATGATGAATGTAACAAAAGTTAAAATAAAGTGTTATTTGTGGCAATTTCTTATCTTAATAGGGTTTGACTAAAATAGGTACATTGTAGTTAGGAAACAATACCATGCCAGATGGAATAAATTCAGCACAACAAATTATTGGTCAAGATTATACTGTTTCAACTGATAAGAGTTTTAGCAAACCAAAATTTTTGCCTCAAAAATCAGAATCGGTCAAATCTACTGATTCAACTCAAGTAGCTCGAAAATATCCCGGTGTTACAATGTCACTTCAAACGCTAGATAGAATTAACGAAGAAGCTAAACTTGGTGCAATGGCAGTTCCAAGGTCTACTTCATTTAAACCGGTTTTTAATAAAGCCAAAACTTTAGTGACGGAATTAATCGAAAAAACTAAAAAAGTTGATGCTCAGGATGTAGCTGTTGAAGCAGGTATGCAAATTAAAGATTGGTATGATTCGCATAAGGTTTCATCATCTTAATACCAAGATGATGTTTTAGCTGAGATAAATTAATAATTCATTTTACCTTCTTCAATTACTCTACCCGTACATTGAGCCCTAGAAAAACTATCTCCTGTTTTTTTGTCGATTTTCTCTGTTGTACAATATCCCGAAGTTTTCCAGTATTCGCCAGGAAAATCATTAGTTGTTTCTTTATAAAGCTTAGAACCTATAGGGATAAGTGTTCCTGCGGGTACGACTATTTCACTGTTTCGTTTCTTTTCATTTTGGGTTGTAATATAGAAGTAAAATACATCACGTCCAACTTTATTTGGACCTTTATCTCCATTGATATCAATGCCAATAGAGCTTAAAAAAGGATCATCTTTTGCATTAAAAAGGACTTGACCATCTGGTAGTCTAAAACATTGTATGCCAGACCAATGCGGCATTAATTCAGAGCCCGCCAAATATACGCAGTTTTCGATTTTATGAACAGGTTTAAATTGTTGTGAAAGGATTGCTAATCCCTCATCGCCTCGAGCAGAAGCTCCGGTAGAAGCCCATTCAACATAAGGTAAAGCACATTCGTAATCACCGGCTGAGCAGTTTTGTGATATTGGAATCATTTTTACTGCGTTTTGCAAATTTGAATAGGTTTTTTTAAGAGCTGTTGCAAAAGATTGTTTTTGAGTATTAGCCATTAATGTTGGTACAGTCATTGCAGCTACAACGCCTATAATAGATAAAGTGATTAAAGTTTCAGCGAGGGTAAATGCATTTCTCCTGATTTTTTTTGATAATTTTT
>JAFQTK010000125.1 GCA_017409065.1 bacterium | reverse complement strand
TTATTCGCAGCTATTAAAAGATTTAGAAAACTAAAGTATTTATAAAAACTATATTCATTCTTCAAATAATTGAATCATCTTTATTTCTAAAGCATTAGCAATATTAGCCAAAGTTTCTAAAGTTGGAGTTTTATCTACTTTTAAGCTTTCAAGGTCTCTCATATAACCATGTGTATAACCGGCTTTATCTGCTAATTCTTGTAATGAATACCCACAAATCAAACGATACTTTTTAATATTTTTCCTTACTAATTCTGAAACATACTTTTTAGAATACATCTTAAAAACCTCCGTCATAAAAAGTATGTCAAAAATTTTATAAAAAATCTGTCGCCTACGAGAAGTTATAAGCTTGGGGAGGGGTACTATGAAAAAACAAAATATTTGTGGTGAAAATATCAGAACCTTAAGAGAAAATCAAAATTTAACAATAGAAAAAATGGTATCCCTAATGAATTCTCTCGGTACTAAAATAACAGTTCAAGAATTGTCTGACATCGAAGAATATAATCGAAAAATATATGATATTGAAATTGTTTGTATATGTAAAATTTTTAATATAACAGTAGATTACTTATTAAAAAAAGACCTAACTGCAAAATAATGCAATTAGGTCTTTTTTAGGTTTGCAATTACCACAAGGACTATAGCCCATATTAAAGTTCATCATAATAACATAAAAAAATATATATCAACTTGGAGATGTGCTCCTACTTCTATGCTTCAAATAAAATCATTTTCCCCAGATATAAATCTACTATTGTATTAAGTATAGCATATTTATCATCCTGCATCTGAGCATAAGCCCCAAGTGTTTTATAGTCATACTTTTCTCCATATACTTTTTCGATTATATTGTCTTCAGTTATGTCTCTGATATTATTCTTAACACAGCAAATGACCTCAGCTACTGACAGTTCAAATTGATTTGTAATGTTCCATACATTGCATACATCATCACTGTCAAATATTCTCTTATCAAATGCCCTTTTAGCCTCTGTAAATGTTTCACCATTTAATAATAGTTTTATAAAAACTATGGTTCTTACTACTATACTGTTGCTAATAGGTCTAATATGTAGATCTAACATTAAAGAATACAACGCTGCTATAGATGTACAGCCTTTACCCGATTTAATTAGACCTCTTAGCTCTAAACTCTGTAAATAATAATCAAAATTAAAGTTTGGCAAGAATTTATTTTCCTTACACCTTTCATCAAATACCTTTTTTAATTCATCATAGTTATAAATATTCCAACACAAAGATGTCCAAATGATAAAATCCGGAATGCTTAGCTCATATGTTTTATTTTGATGTTTTACTTCAGGAACACGTCCTTTCGCAAATGAACTTGTTAACCTTCCTAATGCCATATAATATGTTACCATTTTCATCGCCTCCTACTCTCTTATATTAAAGAATTTAAAAATTGCAACTAATCTCTTTAATAAAGGTTTCGTTAATCATTAATTCATGCTTAGCTTTTGCAATCCAAGCTGATATATGATTAGGTTTTACATCATATATTTTTGCAATATCAACTCCAGCAAGGCCCTGCATTTTTAATTCAATAGCTTCAATTCCTTTTAATACTACCCCGGAATACTCTGATTTTATTTTACGAATACTTCTTATATTTTCACTATTAAAAAATGTATCTGAAATTTCTTCAGGATCTACAAAAAGTTCTTCTACCACGATTCCCGTGGGCAAGTCAACAGTTTTTATCCTTCTGTTTGATTTATTGCAGTATTTTAACAATTCATTTTTTATAACAATCTCCGCAAATGTATTAAACTTTACAGTGTTATTATATTTACTTGCAGCCTTACACAATGCAAGATTTCCCTCCTGTATTAAATCTTCGTATTGCATATCCCAATTATTATTCCTACTAATATACTTTTCTATAATATATGGTACTAAATTTAAATGTTCTTCTACCAATTTTTTTTGTTCTACCGTTAATTTCATAATAACACCCCCTGTGCACAATCATTGTTAGTTAAAACTTTATTGCACTCATCAATCAGGCAATTACACATATAATCTGAAAAATTTCCTATATGAGCTTGACTTAAGGTAAGACCAAACTTATCCTTCATCCAACGGTAAGCAGAATCACGGTCCATTATTCTTTTTTTCCAAATGGAATCAAAAACTTTATGTGCTTTTATTCTCTTGTTCCTCAACTCTGAATTAGCTAATGTTCCTTTTGGCAATCCGGTATGTTCATACACGCCTACAAATGAATCACATTCCGGATAACGGCTGCATACACACACCTTTTTTATCCATGAATTTTCGCCATACACATAAGTTCCATCCCTTATTACTGTTTTTGCTCCACAATATGGACATTTAATTGCTTTTTGCTTGTTTTTATTCTTTTTCATATTCAAAACCTCACTTTCATTATCTTCTGAAAGCGTTACTACCACACACTTTTCATTTTGTTTCACTTTTTTTAAAAAATTTTTTGTATAAATTTTGGGCAAAAAAAATATGCTGAGTATTTTTCTATTTACTCAACATATTTTTGCCTTTCATATTTAATTGAACCAACTTCTTAATTTATCTAAAATGCTTGTTTTTTTCTCTTGGTTTCCTCCTATTATCCACTCAGTTTCATCTTCATTAATTGAGTTTTTATGCTCTGTAAAAAATTCTTCAATTATAAATCTCAAAATATTATCATAGTCAACTGGTTTATTAAAAATCCATAGTACGTTTAACTCTCTATATCTACTTCCAAAAGTATCACCGCTAACCATTATAAAAGCTGGTTTCTTTTCCAATTCTTCTTCAGCTACTTTCTCTATAACCTCCATTCCCGACATATTAGGCATTTGATTATCTGTAATAACCAAATCTGGTTTTAGTTCCTTTATCATCTCAAATTCTTTTAACCCATCCTCTGCTATACCTACTACTTCAATCCTTTCATCCTCTTTTAGCTTATCTGCCATAAGTGTTCTCATAATATCAATATCATCTGCCACTACAACTCTCAATTTTTCCATAACACATCACTCCATCTTTTATTTTTTTCTTGAGGTATATACTTCATGTGAATATTTTGTGGTAAATAATATCATACTTTTAGGGTGATATTATGCTTATGAAATTTAACAACTTAAAAGAACTGCTTATATTTAATATAAAATACTATAGATATATTAACAACTATTCACAGGAAAGATTGGCTGAACTATGTAAGCTATCTCCTCGTTACATTACGGATATAGAACGAGGCTTACATTGTCCAACAATACCAAAGCTTGAAGTTATTGCAAAAGCTCTTAACCTTGAACCATATCAATTATTTATGAACATTGAAAGAGACGATAAAATAATTGATAAAATAAATAATTTTAGACAATACAATCAAAAAGATTAACAAATAGCTTTATATAGCAATTTCCTCAATAAATTCTATCATTTTAAAAACTTGTGGTAAATAG
>JAFQTK010000124.1 GCA_017409065.1 bacterium | reverse complement strand
AACCATTATTATGCATCAACTTAGATATTTCCAAAATATTTTCTTCAAATAGCCCTAAAGTGTTTGGATTTGTTAACATAATAGCCGCAACTGACTCATCCAAAACCGCTTTTAATGCATCAATATCAACCTGTCCGTTATCCAAAGATTTTATTTCTACGATTTCAAAACCACACGTAGCCGCACTTGCAGGGTTTGTACCGTGTGCAGAATCAGGAATTATAACTTTTGTGCGTTTTTCTCCTTTTGATTCAAAATATTTTTTGACAATCATCATACCGGTAAGCTCCCCATGAGCACCTGCCGCAGGCTGCAATGTAACCGCAGACATACCGGTAATTTCTTTCAATGATTCTTGCAAATTAAACATTAATTCTAAAGCACCTTGCGAATCTTCATCGTCTTGCAACGGATGCAAATTCGTAAATCCTTCAAGCGAACTCAACATTTCATTTACTTTCGGATTATACTTCATCGTACAAGACCCAAGAGGATAAAATCCACTTTCTATACAAAAGTTTTTATCAGACAATTCTTTATAATGACGTATTGCCTCTAATTCAGAAACTTCCGGCAAAATCACATCATTTTTTCGTAAAAACTTTTCATTTATAAAGTCAACTTTGATATCTTCATCAGTTAGTGAAACCCCTTTCACCCCATTAATTGATTTTTCAAAAATAATTTGTGTCATAAACATCTCCTAATTTAAAACCAATTATACACCAACTTTTATTTTTATAATAGAATGTAAATATAGAGTTAAGTAATATAGGAAGAAAAAATGACTGAGACAAAAATGGAATACAAAAATACGCTTAACTTGCCGCAAACAACGCTTGAAATGCGTGCTAATGCAGCAGTTAAAGAAGTTGAAACTCAAAAATTTTGGGAAGAAAACAAAATCTATGAAAAATCTCTCGCTCAAAGAGATAAAGCTAACAAATTTATTCTTCACGATGGACCGCCTTACTTGAGTTCAGATAAAATCCATATCGGTCACGCTTTAAATAAAATTCTTAAAGATATTTTGATTAAATATAAAGCTCAATCGGGCTGTTATGCCCCATACGTTCCGGGCTATGATGCACACGGATTGCCTATTGAAAATGCAGTTGTTAAAAACATCAAAGGTGGACGGGCAGCACTTACTCCGTTGGAATTACGTCAAAAATGTCGTGAATTTGCAGCTAAAAATTTAAAAGGACAAGAAGAAAACTTCAAAAGACTTGGCGTACTTGGAAATTGGGATGAGCCATATTTGACAATCAAACCTGAATTTGAAGCTGAACAAATTCGAGTTTTTGGCGAAATGTATGAAAAAGGCTACATTGAAAAAGGATTAAAACCTGTTTATTGGTGTGCTTCTTGCGAAACGGCATTGGCAGAAGCTGAAGTTGAATACCAAGACCACACTTCTACAAGTATTTATGTAAGATTCCTTTTTGATGAAGAAGATGCATTAAAAATTTCATCACTTGCAGGAATAAAAGAAGCAAAAGAAATTTATGCAGTAATTTGGACAACTACTCCTTGGACAATTCCATCAAACATGGCAATCTGCTTAAATGCAAAACTTGATTACACTTTGGTTAAAAAAGACAACACAATTTACCTAATCGGACAAGATTTATTGGGACAATTCCTAAACGGTGTAAAATGGGAAGAAAGCGAAATCGAAGTTCTTGGAAAAACTATAAAAGGTCAAGAACTTGAACTAATGAAAACGACTCACCCTCTTTATAATCGCAAATCACCAATTATTCTTGGCGACCACGTTACAACAGAAGCCGGTACAGGTTGTGTTCACACCGCACCCGGACACGGTCTTGAAGACTGGGAAGTTGGAGTTAAGTACGGTATAGAAGTATTTTCACCAATTAATGAAAAAGGTGTATGGACCTCTCTTGTACCTGAACTTGAAGGTGTTCCTTATTACAAAGGCAATAAAATGGTTATAGATATGCTTATTGAAAAGCAAGCACTTCTTAGCCAAAACGATATAACTCACTCATACCCTCATTGTTGGAGATGTAAAAACCCTGTAATTTACAGAGCTACTCCTCAATGGTTCGTAAAAGTAAACAAATTCAAAGAAAAAGCACTTGAAGAAATTAAAAAAGTCAAATGGATTCCGGCTTCAGGCGAACAAAGAATTTCAAACATGGTTGACGGACGTTCAGATTGGTGTATCTCTCGTCAAAGAGCTTGGGGTGTACCAATTCCGGTATTCTATTGTGAAGATTGCGGTGAAATCATTGTTACTCCACAAACAATCTCTAATGTTGCATCAATTTTTGAAAAAGAAAGTTCTGATGCATGGGTTAAATATGAAGCAAAAGACCTACTACCACAAGGATTTACTTGCCCAAAATGCGGCAAAAATCACTTCGCAAAAGAAACAGACATCATGGACGTTTGGTTTGACAGCGGAATAACTTGGAGAGCCGTTGTAGATGCAAGACAAGAAGAACTTGGAGAAACTCCTGTTGAAATGTACCTCGAAGGCTCAGACCAACACCGTGGTTGGTTCCAATCTTCATTATTAACTTCTGTTGCAACAAAAGGCATCGCACCATACAAATCTGTATTAACTCATGGCTTTGTTATGGACGGCGAAGGAAAGAAAATGTCCAAATCATTGGGCAACGTTGTAGTTCCTCAAGAAGTTATCAAGGTATACGGAACAGATGTTTTGAGATTGTGGGCAGCTTCTGTTGATTACAGAAACGACAGCAAAATCGGGGAAACAATCATTAAACAACTTGTTGAAATATTCAAAAAAACAAGAAACACAGCAAGATTTTTGCTAGGCAACATCTATGATTTTGACCCTGCTGTTGATACTGTTCCTTATGACGAACTCAACAACCTTGACAAGTTTGCCCTACACAAACTAAATACGTTAATCAAAAATGTTACTGAAGCATTTGATACATATGAGTTCTACAAATACTTCCAACAATTGCAGAATTTTGCAGCAGTTGACCTAAGCTCATTCTATCTTGATATTGTAAAAGACAGACTTTATACTCAAGGTAAAAAATCAAAATCAAGAAGAGCTTGTCAAACTGTCCTATACACAATTTTGCAAACTTTGGTAAGATTGCTCGTTCCTGTAATGCCACACCAAGCAGAAGATATTTGGAGAAATACTCCTGAATGTCAACGCCAAGGGTTGGAAAGTATTTTGCTTTCAGATTGGCCAAAATATGATGAAAAATTAAATAATGATGAATTAGAAGCGGATTTCTCGAAAATTCTCAAACTCAGAGAAATAGTTACCAGAGCTATCGAACCGCTTAGAGCTGACAAAAAGGTAGGAAGTTCACTAGAAGTTGCTGTTTACATCAAATCAACTGACGAGAACAATAGAAAAGCTCTACAAGCAAATGAAAATGAACTAGGAAACATATTCATCACATCTCAAGCATATATCACAGAACAAGAGCCGCAAAATATCCTCAATAAACTTGAAGAAGAAGGCTACACAATTTATGTGACAGCAGCAGAAGGTGAAAAATGTGAACGTTGTTGGAAATACAGAAAACTAGGTAACAACTCAACCCACTCTACACTTTGTGATGAATGTGTTGAAGCTATTTCATAGAATAATTTCATAATATGCTAAAAAGGAGCAGATAACTGCTCCTTTTTTTGAATTAAAATTCATTGGGCAAAAGTCTAAACGTCATTCTGAGGGACCGCAGTGACCAAAGAATCTTCCCTGAGAGAAGCTTTTATTCCACGAGATTCTTCACTAACGTTCAGAATGACTGATTTTTCTTCGTCATCCTGAGGCATAGCCGAAGGATCTCCACGAAAGAAGTCTAAACTCCTTGAGATTCTTCACTAACGTTCAGAATGACGGCTGCAGTGGCAGCTTTTCCACCTTAACGTCATTCTGAGCGAGTGAAACGAAGCGAAGAATCTCGTCGCATAGAGCCTAAGTTTCATGAGATTCTTCGGTCACTGCGTTCCCTCAGAATGACAGTCAATTTTTAGCTAGTATCCGCCGCAGTGGCGGCTTTTCAACTAGCTAGACTTAAGTGCTAAAGTCCATTTGGTTAGGGGACAACGGGGGTGCAGGGGTGCAGCCCCTGCTATGCATCGCAGACAGGAGTGTTTTCTCTTTGAAGCTTTATAATATCAATATTTTCATTTCCTTTATTCGTTTATCCAGTGACTCTCGCACTTGGAGATGGAGAACACATAATTGGATGAGCAATACCAACAAGCATCATTCCACCTTTTGGTGGTAAAAATCGTTTGCGGTAATCACCAAGCCCCTTGTAACAATTTTATTACAAAGTATATTTTATGCCGTTTTTTATATTTTTAATAAATCACTTTCAAAAACGTTATAATTTTATCAGAATATTTTTTTTGCTTCAAAATCTCAAAATTAGAAAAATTTATTTCTTCATCTTGCAAATGTTCAAGAATGATAATTGCTCCTTTTGATAGGATATTAGCTGATAAAATAGTTTCTAAAGCAGGATTATAAAAATCTTCTTTATACGGTGGATCTACATATACAACATCAAACTTTTCAGAAAGAACCTGCATTTTTTTTATGCTATCACCTAAAATAACATTTGGTTTTAGCCCCAAAAGTTCATAATTAGATTTGATTGTAAAGTAAGTTTTTTTATCCTTTTCAATTGCATATGCTGATTCAAACCCCCTAGAAACAGCTTCTAACCCCATAATTCCTGAACCCGCAAACAAATCTAAGAACTTTTTCCCATCAAAATCAATGTAACCGTACAAAACATCAAAAATTGCACTGCGGGTCTTTGACAAGGTAGGTCTGACGTTATCACCCTTTGGTGATATCAATTTTCGAGAATTAAATTTTCCACCTGTTATATGCATACATAAATTTTATAACAAATTTTAAGTTTAATATATACAGATTTAACTTTTGCAACAAAATATTTGAAATCTAACTTGTTTACGTTAGAATAAAGTAACATCGAATATTATCAAAGGAGAATTAAAATGACAGACGTTATAAAATTAAATGCTGAAAAAAGAAACGCAGACAAAAACCCAAGACAATTAAGAGCTGAAGGCCTTCTTCCTGCAACAGTTTACGGAAAAGGACAAGAAAGCATGTCTATTCAAGTAAGGACAAAAGATTTTACTTTGGCTTACAGAGATAACGCAGCAGCTACTTTTGAATTAACTGTTGATAACAAATCATACAAAACAGTTGCTCAAGCAGTTCAAAAAAATTATGCAACTAACGAAACTCAAAGCGTAGAATTTAAGTTGGTTTAGTTTATCAAAACATATTAGATGAGAAAAACTCCCAAAGAATTTTGGGAGTTTTTAATTTGATAAAAATTAGAGAGGGTTAAAAAACCCTCTCTCTTAATTCGTGTTATAGTTATAGTTTATTTCTTCGTATATGTATTTACAGCATCAACTGCCATATCCCCAGCACTATATAACTGTGCTGCAGTAATACCAACTGCTAAAGTGCCACCTATCGCACCGCCAACGCCTTTAACATATTTGTTTTTCGCAACGGTTTCCATAGCAGAAGCCACCCACTTAGATGCTTTGGTATTTTTCCCAAATAATTTAGGGATATTAGTCCAAAATCTTGCTAATAGCGAAGCATTTTTCTTGTTCAGCTCAACAGCTTGAGTCGCAATGTTTTGAGCTTTACCAGCTAAAGCTCTCATTGATTTCAAACGACCCGCAACAACTGCTGCACCACTAGCTCCACCTGCTGCAACAACACCACCAACAGCAGCATCTTTGTTTCTTACATCACTGGAATCTGTTATTGTATCTTTAATATGGTTACCCACTTTAGATGCGATTGGACCTTGAAATGTAGGGTTAACATTAATAACGGAAATAGTCATTAGTCTTGCCCTCCATCGTTACCTTCCAAACGTTCATTAATGGCAGTTACACCTGCTGGAATAGAAACTAAAGTTGCAATTGTGTTGTTTGCCGCATTTCCAACATATTCCTTGTTGATATTATGTTTTTCAACAAATTTATTAAATTTCTCTTTAATTTTGTTTGTTATTGGAGTAATTTTACTTTTCAACCAAGTCATTTTTTCTGAAATAAAGTTTTTAACTTTGCCCATTTTGGATTCAGGATTTATATTATTTATAGCTTTTGAAATTTTTTCACTAACTTTAGAATAACCTTTTTTTGCAAGTTCAACAGATTTTTTAACAAATCCTAAATTAGTAAACTTATTCACCACTGTTTTTACTGACTTAAAAGCCATCGGAGAAATAGCTTTAAATGAATAAAAGCTCAAAGCAGCAGCGGCAGCTCCCATTCCTAAAGTTCCAATTGAAGAAATAAGCTTGTTATCTTTGTTATCAGACATCTCCTTTAAATTAGCTCTTTCAGCTTTCAACGCATCTATCTCACGTTTATATGGAGATTCTACTTCTTCTGAATTACCAAATGCTTGTTTCGACTTTAGCTGATACGAAGGGCGAATCGGTTGACAATTTAAACTATTCACGCTCATAATCTTTTTTGCTCCTTAAATAATATCGCACTTATATAAGTGCCAAAAACATGTTTTTTGCTACTTTTGCACAGTTTTGTTAAAAAAAATTTACAAAGCTAACTATTACCATAAATAGTAACTCAAAATGTAAAATATTTAAACAAAATTATAAAATTCAGTCAATTTTTTGTCTAAACTATTGTTATAAAATTATAGGGTAGGTTTATTTAGATTTAAATTCAAATTATGTTGAAGATAGATAACATATCATCAAAAATAAATACTCAGCCAAAATTCTCCGGCAATACACAAGAAACAAAGAATCAACAAATTAAAAATGTCGATTCTTTACCTGCTGTACCATCCCCTATCGGGATAAAAGCTCCAATAATCTACACATACACAGGTGAGATTGATATTTTGGGAGATTTAAAGGCTCAAACATATAAACTTGCTAACGGACAAAATATTATTATCCTACCTAAAAAAGGTCCAACAGTAGTAAAAACCTATGTAAATGCAGGCTCTATGAATGAACCTGACAATCTGAGAGGCATAAGCCATTATATCGAACACAATTTGTTTAATGGAACTAATGACCTAAAAGCCGGAGAATTTTTTAACCGAGTAAATTGTCTTGGGGCATCAACAAATGCTTCAACAAGTTTTTCAACGACTGACTTTTACATAAGCTCACAATTGCTTAAAAATGGTGACCTTGAAGAAAAAATAAAATTACATTCTGATATGTTACAAAACCCTATCTTTGCACCAGATATGCTTGATAAGGAAAGAGGTCCTGTCATATCAGAAATAAGCATGGTGATGGATGAACCTCAAAATGTAGCAATAAATCTTGCACTTAAAAACCTTTATCAAATAAAAACAAAATCCCCAGATTTGATAGCGGGAACAATTGAAAACATTCAAAATATAACTCGTAATGATGTTGTCAATTATTATAATACTCATTACACACCTGATAATTTTACAACAGTCATAACCGGTGACGTCAATCCCAATGAAACTATTAATTTGGTTTCTAAATATTTTACAAAACAAAATCCGATAAAACCTTTAGAGAAAAAATTTGAAGAATTGACTCCGATAGAAAAATCATTAAGGGTTGATCAATCCTCTGATAAAGCTACATCAAGCACAGTTGTTTTAGCTTTTGCGGGACCGGAAAACAATAACACAAAAGACAAAATAGCAAGTGAAGTTTTGATAACTCTATTAACGGGGAATAAATCATCTCGCTTAAACAAAACTCTTGAAAAATCCCATGTAGGAATAGATTCAGGTATAGAAAAAATCGGAAATAAACAAAATGACAAAAAAGCTTTAATGCTTTTGGCAAATTGCACTCCTGAAAAAGTAGACGATTCAATTAAAACTATTTACAAAGAAATATTTAACATTCAAAATGGAAATATTACAGAAAAAGAATTTAAAATAACTAAAAAACAACTAAGACGTTCTATTGAAAGTGTTGAAGAAAACTCTGCACTTCTCAACAGTCTTATTGGTTCATCGCTTTTAGACAAAGACAAGGAGTATTTAGCAAATTATGATAATATATTAAAAAACATAACAATCCAAGACATACAAGAAGCTGCTCAAAAATACCTTAACCTGAACAAAGCTTCAATCTCGGTAGTCAACCCAAGTAAAATAGCATTAAACAAAAATTCAACCGTATCATTCGGAAACTCTAATAAAGAATTTGTATTAAAAGAAGCATTAAACACCTCAAATATTACAAATTACAGATTACACAATAATTTGGAAGTAATAACAAATCCGACACAAAACAATTCAAGTACATTTAGCATAAGTTTAAAAACGCCTGCTCCGGCAGCCGTAAAACCTGGGGTAGCAGAAATTTTAACAGCTATGCTAAATAGAGGTTCTGCAACAAAATCTAAAGATGAATTTTATGATGAAGCTGAAACAAAAGGGATTAATATTATATTCAAAGCAACACCTTCCGAATTATCAAGCTATACTGACTGTGTAGCTGAAGATACTACAAATGCACTTAGTCTAACAAAAGATGTATTGCAAAATCCTCGACTAAACGAAGATAACTTCAACTTTGCAAAAGAAGAAATTAAAGAAATCGTTTCAAAACAAGAAAAATCAGCAAAATCAAATGCTATGGAAGACCTTTTCCAACATTTGCCATTCTCTGCTTCTAAAGAAAAATTATTGGAATCAATTAAGGACGTATCTCTAGAAGATGTAAAAGGGTTATATGCATACTTAACGCAAAATGCCTCAGCAGTTTGTACTGCAAGTGCTGCTTTTGACAAACATCCTGAACTTATTAACACATTTAACAATAGCTTGGCCGAAGGATTTCCTAAATTCCAAGAATTTAACACAAGTTTATTTCAATCATATGTCCCTCAACAAAAAAACAAGATAATTGCTCAAGCAGACCAACGAAATCAAGCTGATATAGTAAAGTGCTACAAATTTAAAACAAATGCAAATATTTCCGATTGTGCAAAATTCAAACTTTTAAATACAATACTTGGCGGCAATCCAAATTCTCGACTTTTCAATGATTTAAGAGAAAAACAAAAGCTTGCGTATAGAGTTCGTTCAAACGTTGATTTCTTTGGAAATACAGGAATAATGACCTTGTCAATTAAAACTACAACTGATAATCCTCTCGAAGGCAATGATAAACTCGACAACGTAAAAAAATCCCTAAAAGGTTTTGATGTTAATACTCAAAAACTACAAACACAAAAAGTAACAGATGAAGAATTAGAAAGTGCTAAATTATACTTAAAAACAAAAATTTTAGACGGTGCGGAAACCGCCGCAGGGAAAAATGCACTTATTCTTGAAGGCAAACAGATGCCTTATGGAATAAATACTATAAATATGCTGTTACAAGAAATTGATAAAGTTACGAAAGAAGATATTCAATCTGCAGCAAATTATATTTTTAACAATAATTCACTAACTTCAATCGTTGCAAGCCAAAAAACATTAGAGCATTTTAAAAATACAACAAAATAACTTGAATATTTCCCACATAAAATGATAAAATCATTTTAGATATAAGTGGAGGATATTATGGCGGATGATTCTAAATTAATAGCTAGCATTAACAGAAGTGCTACCGAACAATTACAAATTGCAATAAATGAATTTAAAGGAAAAAAATATTTAGACTTAAGAATCTTTTACACAACTGATTCCGGCTCAAGTTGGCTGCCAACAAAAAAAGGGGTAACAGTTTCTCCAGAAAATTTAGAATTGCTAAAGGATTCAATAGAAAAGGCTATTGAGGAGCTTTCCAACGAGGAATAAAATGCAAACTAATAATTATCAATATGCACTCGTCTTGGTAAACGTTGCCAATATCGGGACCAGAACTTTTAGCTATCTTATTCCTGATGAACTTAAACAAACTATTAAAGTCGGTCAACCTGTTTTGGTTTCTTTTGGGACTCAAGGAATCATCAACGCATTTGTTGTCGGATTCTCAAATTATTTACCCGATAACATTAAAGCGAAGTCTATTTTGGAAATACTTGATGAAACACCTTTATTTGACTTAGATTACTTAAAGTTGCTGGAATGGGTTGCAAATTACTATTGCTGTGATTTACAAACAGTTTTAAGCTGTGCCGTTCCGATGAAATTTTTATCTAAATCCAAAAGAATGGTTTCAATTTGCAGTGTCAATAATTTTAAAGGAAATAAAACGGAAAATGCATTTATTGAAAAAGTTTTACTAAAACCAATTTCGACGACCTCACTACAAAAACATCTAAAAATCCCATCTTCAAAGTTCTACGCAACATTGAGAAAGCTCCAAAACATTGGTGTTTTAAAAGTTGAAAATATAATAGACGAGAAAATTCAACGTGAACAAAGCGAAAAATACTTGATTTTTAAAACAAAAGAAGGTGCAAATAAACGTCAATTAGAAATTCTTGAAGCATTGGAGCCACTTGGAGAAACCAAGCTGATTGAATTTGAAAAAGGATTAAAAACAACACGCCTGACAATAAAAAAACTCGCAGACTGCGGTTTTATCGAGATAATTGAAAAGCCAATATACAGAAATCCGCTGGCAATTTTTGCTCCAAATAAAATTGAAGAGTTTCCAACCCTCTCTGCAGAACAACAACAAGCACTACAACAGATAATCTCAAAACAAGGAACTAAACAACCAATTTATCTATATGGTGTTACCGGCTCAGGAAAAACTGAAATTTACTTTAATTTGATAAAAAATGTTTTAAAAGAAGGAAAAAATGTTTTATTTTTAGCACCTGAAATTGCACTTGCATCACAATTGACAAATCGATTGGCAAAAAGATTCGGAATTGAAGATGTCGCAATTTGGCACAGTTCAATTTCTGATGGAGAAAGATACGATGTTTGGCAAAAATTAAAACAAAATAAAATAAAAATCCTTGCAGGAGCAAGGTCTGCCGTATTTGCACCTTTACAAAATATAGGCTTAATTATTATCGACGAAGAGCATGAAAACAGTTACAAACAAACCACCCCATCTCCAAGATATGATGCAAGAACTGTCGCAAAAAAACTGGCTGAAATCAATAATGCAACTCTCATTCTCGGTTCTGCTACACCCGATGTAAATAATTATTATTTTGCTAAAAACTCAAATAATTTGGTTAAATTAAGCAACCGTTTCAACAACGTCGATATGGCAAAAGTAATCGTTTTAAACCTGAATGAAGAAAAAACAGACGGGAACAACGGAATATTTTCTCGAACTCTGATAAATGCAATCGAGAAAAATTTGAAAGAAAAAAAACAGACAATTTTATTGATAAACCGAAGAGGATTTTCAACCTTTACAACTTGCCAAGGATGTCAAACAGTTATCCAATGTCCAAAATGTGCAATTCCAATGATTTGGCACGCAGCAGACAAAAAACTCAAATGCCATTATTGCAACCACGAAACTGACTTTCCAGAATACTGTCCAAACTGCGGCTCAAGTGCATTAAAACGCAGCGGAACAGGTATTCAAAGAGTTGAAGAAATAGCCGAAAAGCTTTTCCCCGATGCTAAAATTGCACGCATAGACAGTGATGTTTTAACAAAAAAATATGAACACATTGATATCCTAAAAAATTTCCAAAATGGAGAAATAGACATACTCATCGGAACACAAATGATTGCTAAAGGGCTTGATAATCCAAACGTAACAATCGTAGGGGTTATTAGTGCGGATTCAAGCTTCAACTTGCCTGATTATCGTTCTTGCGAAAGAGGGTTTCAATTATTAACCCAAGTGGCAGGTAGAGCAGGAAGAGGCGATTTTGAAGGAAAAGTATATTTTCAAACAAATAACCCCGAATTTTATGCACTCAAAACTGCACAAGAACAGAACTACGAAAATTTTTATGAAGAAGAAATTCAATCAAGATTAGAATTTGACTATCCACCATACTCTCAAATTTTAAGATTAGTTTTGTCATCAGAAAACAATTTTCGAGCAGAAAAATCAGCACTCGAGATAGCGTTAAGACTCTCTGAAATTATTGATAAGCGAGGATTAAGCGAACATATCATCGTATTAGGACCATCACCATGCGTATTTGAACGCATTAGAGGGGAATACCGTTTCCAAATTCTTATAAAAAATAAGCTTGAAGAAAAAGGTCATATGCTAATTACTTCTTTTATTTCCAAAATAAAAATGCCCGACGACATCAAATTAATCATCGATGTAGACCCGTCAGACATATTATAAGTTTATATTATCTTGTAGGTTCAGCCCATTTTTGAGTCAAACAAGTACCGAGATTTGCATCTAAAATAGTATCATCTGGACAAATTCTATTTCCGGCTGCATCTTCAGCTGTTTTTGAAGCTTCAGTTACACAATAATCATCCCTATATGCAGCTCTCCAACATTTTTTACAACGTTCAACACCATCAGGTGTTAACTTAGGCCACCTATAAGTTACACCGGTAGGTTCTTCATAAATGGCATCACATATTTCACCACTTTCAGCCCATTCCAACCTTTTAGTCCTGATTAATTCATTGCGAGCAATCCTAGTGGCTGCATCTTGCTCATCACGAAATCTATTTATAGCAGTTCTCAACTCCTCATCTTCTATGCACATCTGCAAATGTCCCGAACCACTGGAATCTTCACGATACGGAAAAAAATTTCCACTCAAACACTGAGCTTCCGCATAACTTAGGCGAGAACCTATATTTTGAAAACTCGCTCTATCAGTAACTCCTGGGGGAATATAAGATGCCGTTACCGAATAAAGATTAGGATCTCGAGCTATGTTTCCTTTAGAAATATTTTGCCCCCCAACAACCACAGCGTTTCCGGTCGGTCTAATTCTTCCATTTTGAAAAAGTTCAAAACCGAAAATATCAACGCCTTTTCTATTATCACCGGCTAAACCGTCTAAATCAGCTTCAATGAAAACTGACATAGCATCCATTTTCCCAGAATCACCCCAAGATGTTCCATCCCCATAATCCACAAAATTTCTGTCTAAACCAAAAAATCTTATCCCAGATGTTGTTGTTAAATTGGGGTTAAAAGGCGAATTGCTCGTACCACAATTTACATCCCCTAAAGTATTGACCGTTTCAGCAAACCTATTACAAATTGGTCCATTTGGAAAAGGGTTTTGATATGTATCCGTAACGGTTGCAGCATAACCAATTACGTTGTTCATAAGATTTTTGTATGCATAATTAACTAAAATAGCATCCTTATCTACTGTTCTGTTATACATAACTGACATTACACCAATAATTGCCAATATAACAAGCAATTCGGCTAAAGATGCTGCTGATTTTTTAGAAACTCCAAACATTCATTATAATCCTTAAATTCTATAATACTATTTTGGATATTCAATGCATTTTTGTCAATATTTAAAACAGTTGAATTTTCTTTTATCGCACAAACTTTTACATTATTTTTTATACAATCAAATACAATAGAACTTCCTAAACAATTATAGGGGACAATTAAAGCAGAAATATCTTTGCAATTTAAGCCATTATCTGATTTTTCTGATAATTGCGGAGCTTGCTGTAAACCCAACAAAATACAAGGTAAAAAAGTAGATGTAATATATTCCGCACTGGCTCGAGGGTCAACAATTTCCTCAGATATTTCATTATCAACAAAAGCAGGAGCATGAGCCACAGGGACAAATAATTCACTTGATAAATAATGAGAGATTATTGCCTCTACACCACCTACTATATCAACAGCCTCGCCTTGCGAATAGCCATCATCTTCATCGGGATCATCAAAAAGCGTTACCACAGCCAAAGCTGAAGCACCTTTTTTCAGAAGTTTTTGCCCTGCTTCTAATAATGTTTGTGGATTATTTAAACTTCCTGATGAAATTCCGCTCTCCGTAAGAAAAAACTCCACCCCACAAGGTTCTTTAGTAATCTCAATATCAGCAATTTCAATACCATAAACTGTTTTTACCGCATTTATTGTATTTATATGCACATTCATAATATTTTCAGGAATAGCACAATCAAATATTATACCAATTTTATTTTCCAAACTCGGTTTTAAATTTATATTCCCCCTAAAAAATTGATTTAAAGTCCACCCTTCAACATACATCATGTTGTCAGTTATTCCTGAAAAACAAGCTGCATTAACAACATTAGGATTCACAATAAGATTCATTTCTTTAGCAAATTTTCTTGCCCAAGAACTTGCATCCCCCGCAAAACCACCAATAGAAGCTCCGACACCGGTAGGAACAACAAACGCAGCTGTTTGTTTTTCACACAAATTTATCATAGAACTATCTTATCACCAGGGTTCATAATTACAGCTTCAATACCATAAGTTTCAGCCTTATACTTGAACACTTTTGCATCCGCACTAATCGCAGGAAATGTATTATAATGCATCGGAACAACTTTTTCTACCCCCAAAAGCTTACAAGCTATTGCGGCTTCATCAACACCCATTGTATATTGTCCGCCTATCGGCAAAAGTGCCACCTGCGGCTTATAAACTTCTTTGATTAAACTCATTTCCGAAGATAATGATGTATCCCCTGCGTGGTAAATTTTCGTACCATTTACGTTCAAAATTATTCCGGCAGGACATCCAGCATACACACCATCAGGAGTTGAAGAACTATGACTGGCAGGGACAAACCAAGCACTACCCCAATCATAATTAATCTTAGCCCCCAGACCTACACCATTTGTTTTTACACCGAACCTAGAACAATAGTTTGCTAATTCAAAAACTGCAGAAATAACAGCTTTAGAATCTTTTGCAATTTCAATAGCATTGCCCAAATGATCCCCATGCCCGTGCGTGACCAAAATATCACTTATTTTGCAATTTTTCCAATCATAATTTGCTAAAGGATTTTGAGTAATAAATGGGTCAATTAAAACTGTTTTTCCACTAATATCCAACGCAAAAGCACTATGTGCAATATATTCCAGATTCATTCCAAACTCCTATTTATTTTCCAAAGACTGTTGCAATGCTGTTTCTAATGTTTTTATTTTTGCTTCCAAAACTTCAACTCTTGATTGATTTGAATCCTTCATCACGGAAAGTTTTTCAACTTGTCTTTTGTATGGAGAAAGTTTCTCTTTCTGATTAAGGGCAAAAGCACTCCCCATAAGCAATCCTGCACAAAAACCCACAACCATAATTGCAACTATATAGACAAAAGAATTTGTAAAAATAGTCAACTTAATAAAAGGTACGGTAAGAGCAATATGTGCTGCGGGATTATTCCACGCCATAACAACAACAGCTCCTGCTAACAATAATGATAAAACACCTAAAATATATTTCATTTTTACCCCTTTTTACTTCTTAAATAATTCAATACCCTTTTGATATCCTCATCAGGCTCTAAGGTAATCGTCGTTAATATATTATCGTTCAATCGATTGAATGTCAATTGGTAAGCCTGTAATACCTGCTCGGTAGTTTTTACCCCCAGTTGTTTTCCACCATAAAAAGTATCATTAACAATCGGATGTCCGATATGACTCAAATGTACACGAATTTGATGAGTCCTGCCGGTTTCAAGTTCTAACTCCACATATGTATAACCTTTAAATCGTTCCAGAACTTTAACATGCGTAACAGACGGTTTACCACCTTCAATAACAGCCATTTTAGCGGGATTAGATGGATTTCTTCCAATAGGAGCAGAAATTGTCTTTGTTTCAAAATCCAAATTTCCTGACACAACTGCCAAATAGTTCCGCTTTGCTGTTTTTTGCTTTATTTTTTCCGCCAAAAGTGAATGTGAATTATTATTTTTTGCTATCATCAATAATCCGGAAGTATTTCTATCAAGTCGATGAACTATACCGGGACGCATTTCCCCATTCAAATCAGACAAACTTTTACCATACTTAAACAATAAAGCATTAACCAAAGTATTTTCAGTTTCCAAAACTGTTGGGTGGGTCAACATATTTTTAGGTTTGTTAACCACCAACATATCATCGTCTTCAAACCTCACATCCAACTCAATATTTTGAGGCTGTATGGTTAACGTTCCATCCGGTTTATCAAATGCTACAATATCACCTTCTTTCAATATTGTAGCCACTTTTGCCTTTTTATTATTTAAAAGAATTTTTTCTTCTTTGATTAGCTTCTGAATTTTACTGCGGGAAAACTCTGTAAACTGACTTGACACAAAACTATCAAGCCTTTCTCCTGCTGTTTCTTCATCCACTCTAATTTCAATAAAATTATTCACTTTTTAACCTCGACTTCCCAAACAATATATAGAGAGAAAGAACTATCGCAGATATAACAATGAATACATCCGCCAAGTTAAAAACGGGGAACTCTATTTTGTTCATCGAAAACTTAAACAAGCTCTCACTTAATTTTATTAGAAAATAGTCAGTGACATACCCATCAACAAATCGTTCAGCCATATTAGACAAAATACCGGCAATTAAAGACGAATATACATTAAGAGTCAAAATATTCATATTTTGCGAATTTCTAAACACATAATACAAAAAAGCAGCGACTATAATTACCGCAAAAAATGCCAATCCAAAGTTAAAACCATCCAATAAAGAAAATGCAGCACCTGTATTTTTTAAATATACAAATTCTAAAAATTTAGATTGAAACTCAAACCGAAGTCCTGCCGAACCAAAAAGAAAATGCTTGAAATTATAACATAGCAAAAAATATACAGTAGTAAATAACACAAATAAAATGATATTAAATTTCGTTTTCTTTGACTTCATCTTTTAAATTTCTCAAATTGAATTTTTTCGGTTGAACAACATTAACTCTGGTCATCAAAAAAGCAACGCCTGTTACATCAAGTTTTAATTCTTTATTTTCAGTAACCTCTGTTGTTGTTATACCGACTGAAACAACAGCTTGCTCGTTGTAGCCTTCATTGTTCGCACGGACAACTCGCTCCAACATTCCATCTTCTTTCAAACGCCTAAATATTTCTTTTTGTCTTTCATTAGGATAAGTTATCTTCTCATTAGTTATAGACCCCAAAAGAATTTTATCCTTTGGAATATCAGCTGCAAACAACACCGAATATTCTTCCCCCGCAGCAGTCATACCAGGAGCAACTACATCAAAAGAAACATTTTTAGCATCACCATATTTTAAAAATGTTTTTTCTGAAATTGCGGAATCTGAAATTATTTTCCATTGATTTCCATACTTCTTCAAATAATATACAACTTCGGAAGTGTTTTCCAAAAGCCCTTTATCATCAAGATAAGTAGATGTTTCTTTAGCATTACCAATTGCAGCTTCCTTGGTGTGAACAGTTGCATAATTTCCATTGACCATAATACTCTTAATTTCTGATGAATATTTCATATCAGGATACAAATTCCACGTTTGTCCAACCAATTCAAAATAAGTGTTATAATCAAATCCATCCGCATTCACATATTTTTCATCATAAAAAGTTTTTATTTTTTTCAAATTGTGATTATTTCCGCACTTAACATAATTTTCAAAAAGTTTTGTCAATTGCTCCTGAGGATCTTGTGCAAATATCTTGCCAAAACCAATCAATGCCAATTTTTCATTAATTTCAACATCAGAGTGCATTGCAAAAACCTGATTAGAACACATTATTGATAATGCTAAAGCAAATATTATCTTTTTCATTTATTAATCCTTCAATTCCGCCATAACTTCTCTATTACGGTATCTAAACCATAATACCAAATCTGCACTAACTAAAACAAGATTAAGCACATACAACAATATAACCATATCCGGTTTATAAATACATTTATGAATTATTCCGCAAATATATCCAAAAATTATCAAGGATAAAAATACAACGCTTTTTCCTTTGACATTTTTTGTACGATAAGTTTTAGCTACGGCAAATGGCCAGCTAGCACCAAAACATATCAACATCATCGCTTCAAAAATACTCATTGCTAAATCCTGCTTTATACCCTTTAATTCTATCATAAATTACCAAATTCAATAAATGGGCTTTATAAATGAATTTTCTAACAAAAAGTTTAAAATATATTAACATATCGACAAAAAAAATCTTAATTTTCTTTACTATTTTCAATATTTACCATAATATATTATTAGTTAAAGAAAACCTTTTATTCGGGGTTGGCAAAAAAGGTTCAGGGCTATGTGTAAATGGTAAATTGAGCCGAGGTTGTGTCAAAATGGTGCAATTAGCTGACAAAAACAGGGATTAACACTCTGTTTACCTATCCGAAAGAAGTGATACTCCTAACTAAGACGTATTAGATTAATATGAGGGTCCATTAGTGGAAAACTATGACATCTTTGGAAGAAAAGAACCTGTACAAATGAGTGCAGCAACTGATAATAACGCAGAATTGCCAAGTGGAGTTAATCCTGCTGAAATCAAAGTTATCGGTGTAGGTGGTGGCGGCGGAAATGCTGTTAACCGAATGATTAAAGCCGGATTAAGCGGTGTTGATTTTTGGGCTATGAATACTGATGCTCAAGTTTTGGGTATGAGTTCAGCTAAAAACAGAATCCAACTTGGAAATAAATTGACTCAAGGTCTTGGTGCTGGTGGAGATCCTTCCATCGGTGAAAAAGCTGCAGAAGAAACTCGTGAAAACATTATGCAAGCACTTGATGGTGCAGATATGGTGTTCATCACTGCCGGTATGGGCGGCGGAACAGGTACCGGTGCAGCTCCTGTTGTAGCTAAAATTGCAAAAGAACTCGGAGCACTTACTATCGGTGTTGTTACAAAACCATTCACATTTGAAGGAAAAAGAAGATTAAATCAAGCACTTCAAGGACTTGAAAAATTAAAAGAAACTGTTGATGCTTTGATTGTAATCCCTAACGACAAATTGATGGAAGTTGTTGATAAGAGAACTACGATGAGAGAAGCATTCCACGTTGTTGATGAAGTTCTTCTTCGTGGGGTTCAAGGTATTTCTGATATTATCACAGTTCCCGGACTTATTAACGTTGACTTTGCAGACGTAAAAGCAGTTATGGAATCTTCTGGTTCAGCTCTTATGGGTATCGGTCGTGGTTCAGGCGAAGGCAGAGCTATGGAAGCGGCTACTTCTGCTATCAATTCACCATTGCTTGAAACTACTATCAATGGTGCATCAGGTATCATCCTTAATGTTACAGGCGGTCCTGATATGACATTACACGAAGTTACAGAAGCAGCACAAGTTATTCACGATGCAGTTTCTGAAGATGCTATCGTTACATTCGGTTCTGTTATTGATGATAGAATCCAAGGTGAAATCCAAATCACAGTTATTGCAACCGGATTTGAATTGAAAAATTCAATGCCTAAAGCAAAAGAAGAACCAAGAGCATTAAGTGCTGTTGATTTCTTCTCCGGTTCTTTCTCAGCTACAAATACTGCTGACATACAAAACAATAAATCAGCTCAGGAAGTAGCTTCAAGTCTTTTGGATATTCCTGAATTTTTAAAAAAATAACAAATTAAATCTTATAATAAAAAAGCAGAAACCAACGTTTCTGCTTTTTTAATGTTAATTTTTCTAAAGATAAGAATTATCATAGGCAATTTATTTTCTTCACTTGATTTATCATAAAAGTAAAAAAGGTGAAAAATTGACTTCAATATATTTAACAAATTATTCATATAGAAACAATACAGGTAATTCATTCAAAGCAAAGATTTCCAGACAAGCTGATGCGATAAAAGAACGTGGAAACGAATATTTAAAAATGAATGAATTTGACAAAGCCATTGAATGTTATGAACGAGCAATAAAAATTTCGCCTGAATTTGCAGAAGCTTATTTCAACCTTGGAAAAGCTTACAAACTAAAGAAAAATTTACCACAAGCGATAAAAGCACTTGAGCAAGCCAAAAAATTAGATTCTGACGATGCTGAAACCATCACGACACTTGGTGAAACATACAAAGCTAACGGTCAATATTCACAAGCCATAAGCAACTTTGAACAAGCATTAGCCGTAGATAAAACTTCAGACTACGCAAAAAGAAACCTTGAAGAAACAAAAAACATCCAATACTCAATATTTAACCCCCAACAAGCTTTAGCACAAAAAAAAGCACAAGCTCAAAAAAATCTGAATGATGCTATTTCTATTGCAAAAAATTATCTACCCGAAGGATACATGAAAGACCTTGCAGACGTCAGCGTTGTATTCGACACAACCAATGAAATGGGTGGAAGAAGCAACATTGCACAATACGAACACGCAAAAAGAAAAATTACAGTCACAGGCGATTACATTTGGGCAAATCCAAAGATTGTAGGTGCATATCTAGTGCATGAATTTGTTCACGCAAAAGACAACGACCCATACACATCTATTACGGAAGAACAAGATGCCTATGAGCAAGCTGCAAAATTTTGGTTAACAAAACTTCCAACAGACACTGAACCACCTGTTAAAGACCCGGAAATGGACTATGTAGGTGAATTGTACAATTCTTCACCAAATGTTCTTAAAGACAGAGTTGCTGAAATTTACAAACTCAGAGATCCCAGCATATCAAGAACTTCACCAAACCATCCACCAAGAACCGTTTCCGCTTCAGCAAGCCTAAGCGAAGATATTGAAGCCGAATCATTAAGAAGCTACGACGTTATAGCTTAGAAAACATTAGGTTTTGCTTTGTTCTTAAATTTGGTGATAGATGATTGGAACAACAATTCAACCGTTCCGACTGAACCGTTTCTATGTTTTGCAATCAACACTTCGGCAGTTCCCTTGTTTTCGGTATTATCTCTATTATAATACTCATCACGATAGATAAACATAACAATATCAGCATCCTGCTCAATAGCACCTGATTCTCTCAAGTCAGATAACATAGGTCTTTTGTCAGTTCTTTGCTCAACTGCACGAGATAACTGAGAAAGTGCAATAATCGGGACATCCAATTCTCTCGCCAATGTTTTCAAACCACGAGAAATTGCTGATACTTGTTGGAATCTGTCATCTTTTGAATTTCCTTCCATTAACTGTAAATAGTCGATTACAATCAATGCCAAATCTTTTTCCTGCATAGCTAAACGACGACATTTAGCACGCACATCCATAACGGTAACACCAGATGTATCATCAATATAAATAGGTGCATCAGTAAAAGCACTCATACTTGTTGTAAGCTTTTCCCAGTCGGCAGACCCCATATTTCCTGTTTTCAATTTTTGAGAATCAACTTCGGCTTCCGCACACATCATACGAGAAACCAACTGTTCCTTAGGCATCTCAAGAGAAAATATTGCAACAGGTTTCTTCTCCTTTAGACCAACGTGCTGTGCAATATTTAACGCAAAAGCAGTTTTCCCCATTGACGGACGAGCAGCTAAAATAATCAAATCTGAACGTTGCAACCCTGATGTCATTTCATCTAAATCATAGAAACCTGTGGATACTCCTGTTAAAGCATCTCTATGATTATATCTGTATTCAATTTTATCAAAAGTAGGAATTACCAACTCTTTGATAGATTCCAAATCGGTGGTTGATTTTTGCTGAGCAATATCAAAAATTAATTTTTCAGCACTATCTAACGTATCTTCTGTCGTTCTATTATCATAAGCCATTGCAACAATTTCAGAACCTGCATTTATCAAAGAACGTTTTATTGCTTTTTCTTGAACAATTTTTGCATAATATTCAACGTTTGCAGTAGTTGTAACACTCAATGCCAAATCATTGATATAAGCACGACCACCAACAGCTTCTAATTTATCTTGTTCTCTCAACATCTCAGAAACTGTTACAATATCAATAGCAAGGTTTTCCGAATACAATTTTAAAATTGCAGAGTAAATATGTCGGTGAGCAGGTTTATAAAATATTTCCGGTGTTAAATATTCAACTAATTTATTAAGACAAACAGGATTAGTTAAAATTGCACCCAAAATAGCCTCTTCAGCCTCTATACTTTGAGGTGGAAGTTTCATCATTGCATCTTCCGTTGTTTTCACCAAATTCGTAGACATCCATTACTCTCCCTTTTTTATTATTGTAGCGAAAGAATTAACATATATCCATTAAGTATTAAGAATATTTTACTTTGTTTTCATCAGTGTTATAATAAAGCTTATGAATTATGTAAGATGGTATGACAAAGATCCATATTTATCACCGGTAATGAATTTACTTGAAAAGTTACCGGTTGAAATTCAAGATTCAATTGCACAAGATTTGTTGCAATTAATAATGAGCTACCAAGACATATCCAATGACAACAAAATTGAATACTTAAACCAAAATACTTTGCCGTCTTATCGCCGTTGGTACGATATAAATCCTAACTTACACTCATCAATAGAATTACTTAAGAATACTGACCCTCAAATTAAAAAAGAGATTTGCGAATCGGTTGTTGAATTTTTGTTCCAAATACTTTTACAGGAAAACTTGCTAAATGACTAAAAATGTACTTATTACAGGTGGTTCAAAGGGCATTGGCAAAAGCATTGCCTCACAATTGGCAAAAACAGGCTACAATGTTTTTATCTGTGCCAGAAATTTGGAAATGCTAAAACAAACAGCAAATGAAATTGGAGCAAAAGGATTTTTTGCTTGCGATATTACAAAGCCTAATGATTGCAAAAAAATTATAAAAGAAACTGGGGGAATCGATATTCTTATAAACAATGCAGGACAGTATGTTTGGGCAAGCGTTGAAAAAACACAAGACCAAGATATTGAAAAATTAATTGAACTGAATATCAAAGCACCTTACAATTTAATAAAATTATGCGTTCCATATATGAAACAACAAAAATGGGGACGAATTGTAAATATAGGTTCAATTTCAGGCATTGTAGGTGAAGCAAATGCATCATTATATTCAATGACAAAATCTGCTTTTACAGGGTTAACCAAAGCTTTAGGGTTGGAACTTGCAGAATACGGAATAACCATTAATACAATAAACCCCGGTTGGGTCAAAACAGAGCTTGCGGACAATGCAGTTGGCGATAGCGATTTTTCTGAAGATGAAATTGTAGATATGATTCCCCAAAAAAGATTTATAGAACCTGATGAAATAGCAAATCTTGTAAAATACATTATTTCTGATGAATCCAAAGGAATGACAGCACAAAATATAAGCTTGTGTGCAGGTTTGTCAGCGGGCTAAATAAATTTCAATTTATGCAAATATTATAATCCTCTAATCATAACGCAAATACAAATATTGCGAATTGTAAACTCGTATTTTTTCAAGCCTGCATTGAGTTACACTGATTCCATTCCATTCTATTCTATTAGGAAATTATCATAATAAATTTGTTTTTATTCAAGTATAAATTAGCTAATTTTAAAATTTGTTACACGAGTTAAAAGGAGAAAATTATGATTTTTTTATCCCCCACCCTACCTCCAGCTGAACGAGCGTTTGTAGAACAAAGATCAAAAGCTAGAGCTAAGAATGGCGAATGTAAAATATCTGATGCTTTATTACCATTTTGCCCAGGTGCAGTGCTAGGAGCTGCAGCAGCAAAGGCTATACTTAAATCAAAAACTAATGATGAGAGCAATAAAGATACAAATCCCAAAACAGATATACCTGAGCATAAATGGGACCCCAATTATTTGTTGACATAGCTTTCTTATCAGTAGGGTTAATATACGCCAAGATTTATATTTTAAAATACAGTTTTTAGTTTGTAGGGTGCAATGAATTGCACCCTTTTTAATCCAACCAAAGCGTCATTCTGAGGGGCAAGGTTTTAAAAATAAAAATACTTCGTCATTCTGAGGGCTTTAGCCCGAAGAATCTCATGGAATATAGACTCCATTCGTGGAGCTCCTTCGCCTTTGGCTCAGGATGACGATGATTTGCTTTCGTCATTCTGAACCCCCTTGTGGGGTGAAGAATCTCCCCGAACAAAAGCCTATCCGTCATTCCGAAAGGCAAGGTTTTAAAAATAAAAATACTTCGTCATTTAATTTAGTGTGATTCTTCACATAGCAAATTTTTTTATTTTTGCAGTTTAAGCAAATATGCGAATTAATTCCACAAATAAAAATATTGCTTTTAAAGGACGAATTACGCCTGACTATGTTAAGGCAGTAAATATCTTGAGAGAATTTAAAAATCAGGGAATATATTCCCCGACATTTGAGATGTATCGACATATCAGACCAAAAGCATTAAGAAAAAGACTTGCTGCAGAAAAAGCCAAAGGCAATTACTATAGTGATGAATTTAGAAATCCTGACTGTGAAGCAAAACTCAGGACTATGCATTATTCCCAAAATCCATTGGTTACAAATAATAGGTTTTATTCTAAATTTCTAAATAAAATCAATACTCAATCAAAATACATCGAAGCACTCAGGAATTTTTTCAAAAAAGATTTTTTTGAAATTTCTAAACGAAAAAATCTTGAGCCAAATAAAGAAAATGCAATGAAAGCCTTAAATGAAATCATTTCTGCTTATAAAATTGCAAATTGTCGGGAGCAGTCTTTTTTAATATCCGAGCTATTAAAAAAAGCCAATATCCCTAATACAATAGCCATAAGGAATATGTTTGACCATTGCTTTGTGATATGCAACTTAGCAAAAGATGCCAAAATTTCTCAACCGTCAACTTGGGGCAAAAAAGCTTTTATTGTCGACCCTTGGATGAATAGAGTTTTTGGCTCTAAAGAAGAAGCTTTTACTGAGTACAAGAGAATTTTTACCAATGGGTTTGAGTTTCTGAGAAAAGTAAAAATTAAACATAACGATATGCCTTTGGGACAATACGCTGAGGGCGGAGGAATTGAGCGTTACCTTGAGAAAGGAATGCCATATGGAAATTAAAAATTATTCCTTGTCTTTTAAAGCTCGAATTACACCTGAATATATTCAAGCTACAAACATTTTAAGAAAATTCAAAAATCTGGGAATACAATCCCCAAGCTATGTTCTCTCAGAACACATTCCTCATAGCTATATTTTAGCAATAAAAAACACTAAAAATAGGCTGGAAATAGTGCAAGAAACTCCAAAACTGTACGGTTGCACAGATAATAGTTTTTATCTGGTTCAGTCAATCAAGCAGAATAACCCTATTACAAGAAAATCCAATCCATTTTTCCGTAAATTTTACAAAATAACAGACATACTTGATAACAAAATTGTCAAAGTTAGAAAATTTTATCAAAGTAAAAAACGTGGAAGCAAAAGAACAGGAATTGACAGATTAAAAGAAGCTGTACTTAAACATAAAACAGGCAATTGTTATGAACAGTCAATTATGCTTAGAGATGAGTTTACTCAGGCAGGAATAGATTCAAAACTGGTTCATAGCAGTTGGTTTGACCATTCGTTTTTGATAGTAAACTTGGACAAAAATGCAGATATTGCCAACCCTAAAACATGGGGGAAAAAAGCTTTTATTGCAGATGTTTGGCTAGGAAAAGTTTTTAGAAACGCTCAAGAAGCATTGACTGAATACAAAAGAATGTGGCTTTTGCCTTCAACAGAAATAAGAAGTTTGAAAAAAAACGCATCATCAAAAATACAGTTTGAGCTTTTTAGAGAAACTGTTTTGCCTGATTAAATTAGGTTAAGACATGTAAAAACTGATTCTTGTTTTTTGGCTTTTTTTGAAGTAATCTAGGGGTAAGGTAAAGGAATTAGTCACTTTTAAAGGAGAAAATTCATGACTGAAAGAAAATTAGTAGGAACTAACGAAATGTTCCAAAAAGCATTAGCAGGCGGATACGCTATCGGTGCTTACAACGTAAACAACATGGAAATTTTGCAAGCGATTGCAGAAGCAGCTGAAGAAACTCGTTCACCAATCATTTTGCAAGTTTCAGCAGGTGCTAGAAAATATGCTAACCAAACTTATTTGGTAAAATTAGTTGAAGCAGCTTTGGCTACAACTACTGTACCTATCGCACTTCACTTAGATCACGGTGCTGATTTTGAAATTTGTAAAGCTTGTATCGACGGTGGTTTCTCATCAGTTATGATTGATGGTTCAAGATTCTCATTCGAAGAAAACGTAGCTGTTACTAAAAAAGTTGTTGAATATGCTCACGAAAGAGGAGTTTCAGTTGAAGCTGAACTTGGTAAATTGGCAGGTATTGAAGACGACGTTAACGTTGATGCAAAAGATGCTAAATTTACTAACGTTAAAGAAGCAGTTGAGTTTGTAAAACAAACTGGTTGTGATTCTTTGGCTATTGCTATCGGAACTTCACACGGTGCTTACAAATTTGCAGGTGAAGCAAAATTAGACTTCGACAGATTGAAAGAAATTAAAGATGCTTTGAAAGAAGCTGGTTTTGGCGATTACCCAATCGTTCTTCACGGTTCTTCTTCTGTTCCTGCAGAATTTGTTGCTAAATGTAATAAATTCGGTGGTAAATTACCAAATGCTCAAGGTGTTCCTGAAGATATGCTTAACTACGCTTCTAAACACGGTGTTGCTAAAATCAACATTGATACAGACTTGAGATTGGCTATGACTTCAACAATCAGAGAATTTTTTGTTGAACATCCTGAAAAATTTGACCCACGAGAATATATGGGACCAGGAAGAACAGCTGTTAAAGAAATGGTTAAACACAAAATGATAGATGTTTTGGGTACAGCTGGTCATGCTGATGACTAATCTTAAATAAAGATTAACAAAAAATACGACTTCAAATTGAAGTCGTATTTTTTTATTTAAAGTTCTAGAAGTATTAATATTCTAGTCTTTCTTCATCCAAAACTCTGCCGGTACATTCCAATGCTTCAGGCAACCCTTTATCAGCAGCTTCTGTTGTACAACGTCCACTAGTTCGCCAATAGCCACTGTCATTTCCATATTTATAATATGACCAAGATTTGCTACCTACCGGAAACAACGTACCAACACGATAATCTGCCATATCTTTAGAATCTCTCGTCTTAGTTTCAAACAGATAAACATCACGACCGTTCCTATTCGGCCCTTTAACACCATTTATATCTACACCAAACGATGCCATAGTTCCATCAGGTGAAAAGTAAATCATTCCATCTTCAGTTATAAAGCATTCACAATCCGTATTACTGTTAGGACACTTGCGTTTACAATCACATACTTCTTTCACTACTCTAAATTGTATTGTTAGATTTTCTAAAGTTTAATCTGCACATTCGTAGTCATCAGGACTACACCCGGATTCAGTTGGCATTGATTTCCTTGCACTTTGCACAGATGAATAAGCCTTTTTTAAAGCATTTGCATATGCACTTTCATTAAATGACCCAACCAAGTTAGGTATTGTTATCGCAGAAACTACACCGACAACAGCCAGAGTAATAAGCGTTTCCGCCAAAGTAAAAGCTCTTAAGCCTAATATTTTTCTTCCTTTTGTATACATAAAACTCTCTTTCTACTACACCCACATAGATTTTATTAAAAAACAACAAAGATAGCAATAAATATATAAAAATTTACATCAAGTAATGTATCGAATATTGGCTAAATAAGCAGTTTTATTGTAATATCAAATTATGAGAGATTTAGTGAATATTACCACAAAAAATTTATATCAGGCGACTTACGATGCTTGTTATAAGGCAAACATTTATTTGCCAAAAGAAGTCTTAACCGCTTTAACTGATATCAAAGAAAATGAAGATACGGCAAAAATGGATAAAATTTTTGCAAACTCAGTTATTGCAGCAAAAAATTCACGTCCTCTATGCCAAGACACAGGACAAATTATTGTTTTTCTTGAAATAGGACAAAATGTATATTTGGATGAACTACCTCAAGAAATAATAAATAAAGCTATTTCAGATTGTTATGTTGACAATTTTTTCAGAAAATCCATAGTCAATGATTCTCTATTTGACAGAACAAATACAAACAATAATACCCCAACCATCATATATACAAATATTGTCCGTGGAAATGAAATCAAAATTGACCTATTAATTAAAGGCGGTGGTGCAGAGAACATGTCAGCCGTAAAAATGCTTACACCGTCAGCGTCTGAAGATGACATAATAAATGAAATAACCGACATTGTTCAAGCATCCGGACAAAATGCTTGTCCACCATTATTCTTGGGCGTAGGAATAGGCGGTACATTGGATTACTCAAGCGTTTTGTCCAAAAAAGCTTATTTTAGCAATGAAAACAAACAATTTGCAGAAAAACTAAAAAAACATATTAACGAAAATTCAGATACAAAAGTTGCTGATGTAAAAATGCTAACTTCTTCTACACATATAGCCTGTATGCCTCTTGCAGTAACCATAAACTGCCATAGTTGCAGACACGCAAGTGTTTTGGTAAAACAAAACGGCTATGAATTACTTACAGAGTTTGATGTTGCCAACGCAACCGAAAACCAACAATACAACAAAAAAGAAATACAAACTAATGAAGTAGAAATTTTAAAAAACTTAAACAGAAATGAAGAAATATTATTGAGCGGCACTATTTATACTGCACGAGATATGGCACACAAAAAAATTATAAAACTAATTGAAAAAGGTGAAACACTTCCTTTTGAATTGAAACATTCAATAATTTTTTACGCAGGTCCTTGTCCTAAAAAAGAAAACGAACAAATCGGTCCTATTGGTCCAACAACAGCTAAACGTATGGATAAATTTGCCCCAATTTTATATGACTTGGGAATGCTGGCAACAATTGGAAAAGGAGAACGCAACAGAGAAGTACAACAAAGCATTAAAAACAACAATGCTCTATATTTTTCTGTTCAAGGCGGGGTTGCTTCACTTTTACAAAGTTGTATAAAAAACGTAGAAATTATCGCATTTGAAGAATTAGGAACAGAGGCTATTTACAAATTAGAAGTAGAAAAACTACCTGTTAAAGTGGAGTTAAACTAAATGACTAACAAATTACGAAATGTTTTGTTTTATATTACATTATTTTTATTTATAGTTATCGCAAGCTTTCAAGGAAACACAGCCGATTATGATTTATTTGCAAGACTCTTACAAGGTCAGGCTTTTTGGCAACTTGGAAATATTTTACATCACGATATTTTTTCTTATACCCCAACTCACACTTGGTTTGACCATGAATGGGGTTCCAGTGTAGTTTTCTACTGGGTATTTGATAAATTTGGGCAATTAGGCTTTTTATGGCTAAAAGCCCTAATGATTTTTGGAATATTTGCCTTTGCTATTGAAGCTCTAAAAATCCGTGGTGTAAAATTCTCCACACCATATAATATTTTATTTTATTATTTTGCATATCACGCTGCATACATTGCAGGTTTTTCAAATACCATACGATGCCAATTATTTACATACTTGTTTTTCGCAATATGGATTTATTTATTAGAACGAGTTCGTAAAAAAGGTGAATATTATTGGCTTGCAACTTTTGTACCAATGATGCTTTTCTGGTCCAATATACATGGCGGTTGTGCCGCAGGATTAGGGCTTTTAGTACTTTATACAATCGGTGAAATGCTTAACAAAAAACCATTCAAATATTATATTTTTGCTTTATTGGGTTGTACATTGATAACATTTGCAAATCCGTGGGGGATTGATTATGTAAAATTTTTACTGATGGCGACAACAATGAAACGAATTTTAATTGCAGAATGGCAGCCCACTTTCGGAGCTATAAACGCCGGTGATTTTATATTCTTCAAAATATTTTTCTGCACAACAATTTTATTAGCCTTAATACGCTTATGTATGAAAATTAAAACTCTCAAAAATATTGATTGGACAAAGGCAGTTGTTATGACAACAATGACTTTTTTGTGCTTAAAATATACTCGCCACCAACCATTTTTTGTACTTTGTACATTAGTTTTTATGTACGATGATTTTTATAAAATTATTTCAACACTCACTAAAAAATTGATAAAACCTGATATTCTAAGGGAAAAAATATGCAATATTAAAGAATTGATTTTATATTCAATTGTTGCAATTGCAACAATATGTTTTTTTGTAACAAACAAACCACAAGTTGTTGTTACAAATAACAAATTTCCGATTAAGCCGATAGAATTTATAAAAATTAATGAATTAAAAGGAAATTTGCTAGTTAATTTCCATCATGGAAGTTATGCAGCATATAAGCTTTATCCTCACAATTTAATAGCTATGGACGGCAGATATGAAGAAGTTTACAACGATTATATGTTACCAATGTTTAACAACTTCTTTATGCAAGTCGGAGAAAATCCGAATATGATTATTGAACATTTTAGACCTGATATTATTGTTATGGAACACAAATTCAAAGCCGATGAAGCTTTGTCCCAAAACAAAACGTACCAAAAAGCCTATTCGGATGAAGTTTATTCTGTTTATGTTGACAAAAAGTTAGCAAAAAAATCTTATAAAGCACCATCCGAAAAGGCAGAATATTACAACAAAAACTTGTTCGAAACTCGTCTAAAATTTTCAAAGCCTAAAAAATAAGATAATTATTTCAATAATTTTTTTAAATATTGACCGGTTTTTGATTCAGGACATTGAGCAATTTCCTCAGGAGTTCCGACAGCAATAACTTGTCCGCCATTATCTCCGCCTTCAGGTCCAAGATCTATGATATAATCCGAAGTTTTTATAATATCAAGATTATGCTCGATTATCATAATGGTATTACCACTGTCCGCTAACTTTTGTAATATTTTTATCAATTTATCCAAATCGTACCAATGCAATCCGACAGAAGGCTCATCAAGCAAATATAATGTCTTACCCGTTGCCTTTTTATTAAGTTCTGCGGCAAGTTTAATTCGTTGAGCTTCACCACCTGAAAGGGTCGTAGCACTTTGCCCTAACTTAATATAATCCAACCCCACATCATTCAAGGTCTTCAAACGACTGTGAATTTTAGGAATATTTTCAAAAAATTCCATAGCCTCTGACACTGTCATATCTAAAACATCATAAATAGTCTTACCTTTATACTTAACTTCCAGTGTTTCTCTATTATAACGTTTCCCTTTGCAAACATCGCATTTTACATAAACATCTGAAAGAAAGTTCATTTCAATTTTGATAACACCGTCACCCTTACAAGCTTCACAGCGTCCACCTTTTACATTGAAACTAAATCTACCCTGTTTATAACCTCTTAATTTCGATTCATTAGTCTGAGCAAATAAATCCCGAATATGTGTAAATACATCAGTATAAGTCGCAGGATTTGAACGTGGAGTTCTTCCAATCGGAGATTGATCTATATCTATAATTTTATCAATATTCTCAAAACCCAAGATATCATCCACACCCTGTGGTTTTGGTTTATTTCCTCTCAATTTATGCAATGCAAATTCGTAAATCAAATCTTGCATCAATGAAGATTTTCCTGAACCGGAAACACCGGTTAGAGTAACAATTTTTCCTAATGGAATTT
>JAFQTK010000123.1 GCA_017409065.1 bacterium | reverse complement strand
CTGTTGCATACAAAAAGTTGGCAAATTCAAAATTAATGTTTAAATCTTCAGGAACAAGTTTGAGTGCTATTTCAAATTCATCTTGTGCATAATCAAATAGTCTTTGTATCAGATAAATAACCCCTAAATCCTTATGTGCTACGGCATTTTTAGGGTCTAATTCTATAACTTTTTTGAATATTTTTATGGCTTTGTCCATATCGTTAGATTGACGGCAAATTAACGCATATCTATAATATACTTCTGCGGTTACCTTGCCTTTTCTGATAAGTAATTCGTAGACTAGTTTTGCATCTTCAACTTGCCCTACTGCAACGAAAACTTCTGCCAGTTTTTCAGCCATTGCAGCAGATTTTGGATTCATCATAACTAATTTTTTAAGAATAGTTATCGCATCTTTATAATTTTTAAGTGCTAAATATACACAGGCCAAATTATATTGAAAATTTTGTTTTTCAGGATGAATTATACAAAGTGTTTTGTAAAGTGTTAACGCATCATCATACTTTTCTGCTTTGAGAGCACAATATGCCAACGCACTTAAATTTAGTGGGGATGGCTCGTTATTATAAGCAATTTGAAAGTGTTTGAATGCTTCATTATATGATTTTTTTATTTGTGCAATATTACCCATATGGTAATGAGTTGTAGGGTTTGTTTCATCTAGAAGCAGTGCATTATTAAATGCTTTTAGTGCTTCATCCAATCTGTTTGTTGCAAAATACGCAGCTCCGAGGCTGTTGAATATTGATGCACTTGATTGATTCAAAGCAATAGCTTTTTCGTAGTTTACGACCGCTGTTTCAAAATCTTTTTTTGCCGTGGCGATTGTACCTAAGAGATAGTATCCTTGGTAGTCAAGCGGGTCTAACTTAACTGTTTGCTCTGCATAAGGAAGTGCTTTGTCTGTTTTTCTGTGTTTTAAATACAAAATAGCAAGTTGTTTATGTGCATCGACGTATTCTTCTCTTAATGAAATTACTTTCCTGTACGCTATTTCAGCTTTTTCTACATTGTTTATATCATCGTACATGGTTGCAAGGTAAAACCAAGATGTTGCATCAGAAGGGGCAATTTTTATAACCTTATTGAATGTTTCAATTGCCTGATTTGTGCATTTTAAATTTACGTTGCATAATCCAAGTAATTTTAAAGCTTCAACATCATCAGAGTCATGTGACAAATTTGATTCCAGAAGATTTTTCGCATCTTCGAATTTTTTTTCATTTATTAAGTCTTTTGCTTTATCTATAAAATTAATCATTTTTATCCTCAGAATTGAAAATCTCGTTAAGTACACCTTTAAGTGCTATTTTTACATGTGCGTAGTTCAAACCACCTTGCATATAAGCGGCATATGGCGGTCTAAGCGGTCCATCTGCTGAAAGTTCTATTGTTGAGCCTTCGATAAAACTGCCTCCAGCCATAATAAGTTTTGTATCATACCCCGGAACTACATCCGGAACTGGAGTTAGATATGACTCAATAGGGGAATTGAATTGTAAAGCTTTACAAAAATCTAGCAGTGGCTGTTCTTCTCCAAAAGCTATTGTTTGTATTATATCAGTTCTTTCAGCATCAAATTTTGGTGTAGATTTGAAACCTACAACTTCAAATACCTTAGCCGAAAGCACTGCACCCTTTAAAGCTTCCGAAACAACAGAAGGAGCCATAAAGAATCCCTGCAAAATCAATCTTGACTGGTTAAGCATTGCCCCGCCTTCAGAGCCTATTCCCGGTGCTGTTAAACGCATTGCAGCCTGTTCTACAAAATATTCTTTGCCTGCAATATATCCTCCGGCTTCAACAATCCCCCCTCCAGGATTTTTTATCAGCGAACCTGCTATAATATCTGCCCCAACATCGGTAGGTTCTAATTTTTCTACAAATTCACCGTAGCAATTATCAACAAAGCATATGCACTCAGGATTAGCTTTTTTGGCAATTTTGGTAACTTCTTTTATTTCTTCAACAGAAATTGACTTTCTAAGCGAATATCCTCTCGAACGCTGAATTAGTATCATATTTGTTTTTTCATTAAGCGTCTTAGCTATTAAATCAAAATCTAATTCATAATCATTTTTAAGTGGTATTTCTGCATAATTAACCCCATGTCCAATCAATGAGGCTCTCTTATCTCCACGAGTACCAATAACTTCTTCCATAGTATCATAAGGTTTTCCGGCAACAGAAATAAGGGTTTCTCCATATCGAAGATTGCCGAATAATGCACAAGCAAGAGTGTGTGTCCCCGACACAAAATGATTTCTTACAATAGCTTTTTCTGCGTGAAATGCATCAGCAAAGACTTTATCAATCGCTTCTCTGCCTAAATCATCGTGTCCGTATCCGCTTACCGTGAAAAAATGTTCTGCTCCAATTTTATTTTTTTGAAATGCATTTAGCACTTTTTCTTGGTTGTGTTCTTTAATTTTGTCTATTTTTCTAAATTGTTCAAAGACTTCTTTTTCACAATTTTCAAGTAAATTATTTATATCTTCTCTATTCATAATTCCTATTATAACTCAAATTTTGTATTGGGTCTAATTATTTCTGTTCCTAAAAAATATGGTTCTAATTCCTTAGTTAATTTTTCAATTTTTTCATTGTAATTTATTGGTATATTAGTAACTTTTGCATTTTTATTTATTTCTAAAAAAACTTTGGCATTGTGAGGTTTTTCGTTGTTTAGAAAACTGTTTGAGTTTGCTGAATCTTTTCTAGCCGGAGTTATTAAACCTGTTTCAGTTATTTTGTTTATTGAATTATAAGATGATAGATAAAGAATTAAATCTAAAGCAAGTTTTTTGTTTTTTGACTGTTTAGAAATTGCCCAGCCTGATGTGTCTGAACCTGTAATAGAACCATGAGTTCCATTAGGTAGGGGAACTATATCCCAGTCAAATTTAGCTTCTTTTCTGTATTTTGGGACAAGCCAACGACCGGATATTTGCATTGCAATTTTTTCATCCAAAAACATTTGTGCCATAGTTCTATTAGCACTTTGAATTTTATCAGGGGCAACTTTTTCTTTATTTTTTAACTCTATGTAAAATTTGAGTGCGGCTAAACTTTCTTGTGAATTTAGACTCAATTCACCATTATTGTCAAAAATTTCTCCCCCATAAGCCCACAGAATCGGTTCCCAAAACAAAATATTTTCTTCAAAACCAATCCCAAAATTTTTGCTGTCTGTAAGCTTTTGGGCTTTTTTTAGAAAATCATCGTAAGTCCATTTGGGGTCGGGAAATTGTACATTTTTCTTGAGAAATATGCTTTTATTGTAGTAAACGACCATATTAGAAATATCTCTGGGTACTGCATAAAGGTCATTATTTACACTCATTGCTTTGAGTGTATTTTCAAAGTAATTGTAGGATTGTATTTTGTTTTTATCTAATTTTTCAAGCAAGTTAGCTTTTGCATAAAGTGGTAAATAGTAATTATTTATAAAAACTACGTCCGGAGCTTTATTTGATGCAAAGAGCAAGTGAAGTTTTTGAAAATAGTTTTGCGGAACATGTATTATTTTTATTTTTACATCATTTTTTTCTTCAAATTCTTTTATTAGTGTTTTTATAACTTGCATCTCAGTATGAGAACCCCATGTTGAGTATGTCAAAATTTGGGGGTTGTGATTTTGTTTGCAACCGCATGTTAAAAATATAGATACTAAAAATAAAGCAAGAAAGTTAAGTAACTTTTTCATATTACAATCTTATGAGTGTTTTCATATCGTCTTTTGATACTTTTACAAGGGCTTTATAGTCATCTGAACGAACCATATATATATCTGCACCGTGTTGTTTTTCTGTTAATCTTGTTTGTACAAAAGATTGATTAGTATTGAAAGTATTGATGAGGAAAACTTGGTCTTTTATGTAACCCATAAGAGCAACTTCTTCTCCGTATCTGATTAAATAGAAACCTTTTGTTTTTGAGATTTTAGCTTGATTAATTAGTGTCAGTTCTGAAGGGTTCACATTTAAATTTTTGCTTGGATTTGTTGCGGTTTTATTTGTTTCTTTTCTTGTGTTATTACTTGTTGGTGCAGGAGTATTATTTGCGTGTAGTGGTTTTTGAGGTCTGCTTAAATTATTAATTCTTGAAGTTGCATTCGCTTTGGGTTGAGCTGGCTCAAAACCTTCATTTATAGGCTCAGCGTTAAGTCCGAACGGGTCATTATCAGCTTTTTTCGGTTCTTCTGAAATTAACTCCAAGAATGCTTCATCAACAAGTTCTTCGCTTGGTATATCAGTCTTGTCTTGGATACTTTCTGCCTGATACACTTCTATTGACTCCATTTCAGTAGGAGATGAATTAGTTTCTGCAGACTCTTCCTCAATTTCTGCTATCGTATCAGCAAAATTTGGGATATCAGCCGTTTGTTCCTGTGAAGTGGGATTAAATTCGAATTGTGAATCTTCTTTTTGTTTCATAAATTTATATTTCTCCTGCCATGAAAGGTTTTGGATTTCTTGTGGAATATCTGCACTGTACTTTTCTTCTGTTATTGGGTGATTATCGTATTTAGTGTCAGGTATAGTTCGTATTTGACGTTTTGCTGAACTGCCGAGTAATCTTATTAGAAGTATTAAAAGTAAAAATGCTGCCCCAGCAAGGAAAACCAGATGGATGTTTTCTCCGAATCGGAAAGATTCCGATGTTATACCAACATTTTCTTTTTCTTTAATTTCTGATTGTGTCTGTTGAAGCTGCGGAGTAACCATATTTTCCGCTGTAATTTGTTCAGTTACATTGCTGTTTTCTGTATCAATTGCCAACTTCGTATCTTCAGTTTGAGCAGGTATTGTAGTTGCTACCTGTGTTGGTTGTGGAGTTTGTTTTTCTTGTATAACTTGTTTAACAGGCTGAGTTTGAGGTACTTGTTTAGCAACAGGCTTGGTTACAGGTTTAACAGCAACCTTTTGCGTTGTTTGTTTTTGCGGAGTTGCTTTTTTAGCTGTTTTAGTTTGAGTTTTCTTAGCTGCACTTGTTGATTGTGTTATTTTCTTTGGTACAGGTTTAACCTGAGGTGTAACAGAAGCTTTTTTAACACTTTCTGTTGGTAAGGTTGTCGGTGCAATTTTAAAGTCATCGTCTTGTTGCAGTTTATCTATCAGCTCAGTATCCGCAATTTTTGTGGTGATATATGAAGCATGTGCATTGAAAACAACGGGTCTTGTTGTTTTAATGGAAATTTTTGTGTATCCGTTTGCATTGTCTTGGTTGAAGTATGGGACAAGTTTAACATTTGCACTTCTTATATTTAGTGCGTTTATAGTATTAACTGATGTAATCGAGTGATACGTTTCGGGTAAAAGAATGTTATATTCATTATCAGTTTTATAAATTACTTTTACGGGTTCAGTATAAGGTTTTTCAAAAACTAAAAGTACACTTACTCTATTGTCAGGAGTTTGTGATAACTCAACATTAAGTAAGTTATTTTTGTATCTCGATTCGATTGCAGTGCTCCCAACAGCTGCAATGATAAATAATGTAAATATAACTATATAACTAAGAATTTTTTTCATGACGTTAAACGATACACATTTAACAAAATTCTATCACAATAAAATATTGTGGGCATGACCAAGTTATTATTTTACAATTCTTATTTTATTATCCTGATTTAAAATTTTTATATGTTCTTCTGAAATTCTTTCCCCGTAAGTTAAAACAGGGATACCTGGGGGGTATGTTGTGATTAAATCAGCACTAATTTTTCCAACTGCGTTAGTTGGTAACACTTCTTCATATTTTGCATAAAAAGCTTCTTTGGGCTTTTTGACAATTTCTTTCTCAATTGCGGAAAATTCGTCTTGTTCAATAGGCATTCTTCTTTTTGACAATTTATTTAGATACTTAATTGCATCGTATAATTTTTCGATTTTTTTGATGGTTGTTCCTATTCCGCAAACAAATGTTAGCGTTTGTTTATGTTGAATTTCGCATTCAATTTTGAATTTTTTATAAAGAATCTCAGATGCTTCCTGAGCTGTAAGGTTAGTGAATTTTATTGCTATTCTGGTTAAATCATTGTACTTATCGAAAACACGAATATACTCCAATTTTTTTAATTTTGAAATTGTTTTTACAATTGTATTGATAAGCAGTTCAATATTTTTTTGCCCTTTGTTGGACTTAAGATAATTTACAGTTTCTTCAATATTGCACATTAGAGCAAATGATGGTGATGTTGTTGATATAAGGTTTAATGCATCCATCAGTTGAGCTTTTGTAATCTTTGATTTTAATGATAAATGAACAACTGCCGCAGGATTTACAGCTCCGCATGTTTTATGCAGAGATTGAACAGATGCATCTGCCCCGACGAGAATTGCAGGTGTTCCGATAGTTCTGTCAAAGTTCCATAACGCACCGTGAGCTTCATCTACAATGAACGTAATATCGTGTTCTTTGCATAATCTGGAAATTTTTGCTACATCAGACATTGCCCCATCATAAGTTGGATTTGTAACAATTAGGCATTTGGCATCTGTGTTTTCAAGAATTGCAGCTTCAAGTTTCTGATAATTTACAGATGTGTAAAATCCAAATTCGTTGTCAAAGTTAGGTTCGACCCAAATAGGATTTGCACCGGTTAGGACTAAACCATTGTGTACTGATTTGTGGCAATTCGCAGTACATATAACTTTGTCACCATCTTTTATCGTTGCTAACATTAAACCCAAAATGCCTTGAGTTGAGCCGTTAGTTAGTATGTGAGAAAATCCTGAATCATATATTTCTTTTAATTTTTCTTCAAAATCAGCAATGCAGGTTTCAGGAAAATTGAGATTATCAAGTCCATCCACCTCTGATAAATCAATTGCGTAATAGTTTTTGCCCAACACACTTTTGAACGGTAAAGTTTGTGCATGTGATGGTGTTGTGTAATAACTTATTTTCTTCTTTTTAAGTTGTAACAATTTTTTTAAAATGCTCATTTTTATGTATAATATTTCTTACCACAGGTTTGATTATACACACAAAAGGATGTTTATGGATGTATCGAGAGCAAAAAATCGTATAAATGAACTAATTTTGCTGTTAAATAAATACAGTCGTTTGTATTATACAGATGATATTTCTGCGATTTCAGATTTTGAATATGATACTTTGTATTCTGAATTAAAAAATTTAGAAGAGTTGTATCCACAATTATGTAGAAATGACAGTCCGACTCAAAGGGTAGGAGATGCTGTATCGGAATCTTTTTCAGAACATGTTCATAAAAATAGGCTATATAGTTTGGATAACACTTATTCTTATGAAGAATTGGAAAATTGGTACAATAAAATATGTAAAGAATTTGAAAAGGATGACATTGAACTTGTTGCCGAATTAAAGATAGACGGTTTGGCAATATCGCTGCTTTATAACGATTCAAAGTTGGAAGTTGGTGCAACTCGTGGAAATGGTTCAGTCGGAGAAAATATAACTTCAAATATCAGAGCAATAAATGCTATCCCTTTGTCACTCAGTGATTCTAAGGTTTCAGTTGATGTAAGGGGTGAAGTTTATATGCCGCATTCATCTTTTGAAAAGCTCAATGACGAAGCAAGAGCATTGGGGCAAAAATTATTTGCAAATCCCAGAAATGCTGCGGCAGGGACTCTAAGACAGTTGGATTCAAAAATTGTTGCAAAACGAGGTCTTGCTATGTTTGCTTACGCTGCAATCTTTGAAAATGATATCAATGCTCCAAAAACACATTTTGAAACATTAAAAAGGTTATCAGAATTAGGACTTGTAACAAATCCGAATACCAGATTGTGTAAAAATGTTGGTGAGGTTATTGCGTTTTGCAAAGAATTTGAAGAAAAACGGTTTGAATTAAATTATGCTACCGATGGAGTCGTTGTAAAAGTAAACGATTATTCAATACAAAATGCTTTAGGGTTTACTGCAAAATCTCCAAAGTGGGCAACTGCTTTTAAATTTCCTCCGGAAGAGATGAGTACAAAACTTTTGGATATTGAAATCGGTATTGGAAAAACCGGTGCTATAACACCTGTTGCAATTTTGGAACCTGTTAATTTGGCAGGTAGCGTTGTAAAGCGTGCTTCCTTGCATAATTATGATGAGATAAAGAGGTTGGGCGTAAAGCTTGGTGATACAGTCAGAGTTAAAAAAGCTGCCGAAATTATTCCCAAAGTAGTTGCCGTAGAAGTCGAAAAAAGAGATGGCAGTGAAAAAGATATTGTTGTTCCTACGCTTTGTCCTGTCTGTCAGGCTAAATTGGAAGTTCCAGAAGGTGAAGTGAATCTTTATTGTACAAACAACGAATTTTGTGAAGCTCAAAATGAAGCTAAAATTCAATTTTTTGTGTCTAAGCCTGCAATGAATATTGATGGTGTCGGTTCTCAGCTTATTAAAACGCTTTTGGAAACAGGTTTGATTAATGATGCTGCTGATTTATATTCGTTAACTAAAGATGATTTACTTAAACTTGAAGGCTTTCAAGATAAATCTGCAACTAACGTAATTAATTCTATAAATAATTCCAAACACCCTAAGTTCTCGGCTTTTTTAACGGCTTTGAATATCAAGCATGTAGGAAAAGAAACTGCTGAGCTTATTGTTGAAAATTTTGATACTTTGGAGAAATTAAAGATTGCTTCTGATAAAGATTTGGCACAAATAGACGGATTAGGTGAAAAAGTTGCACAAGCTATTACTCAGTGGTTTGCAGATGAACGTAATTTAAAGTTACTATTGAAATTTGAAAATTCAGGTGTTGTACCGCAGATTGTTGAAAAAACAGTTCTGTCTAATGTATTCGTAGATAAATCTTTCGTTATTACAGGTACATTAACTAAACCACGTTCGGAATTTGAACAAATTATCAAAAGTCATGGCGGAAAAACATCTTCTTCGGTATCTAAAAAAACATCTTATGTCCTTGCAGGAGATAGCCCTGGGTCAAAACTCTTGAAAGCTCAATCATTAGGTGTTAAAATTTTGGATGAAGATGCATTTTTTGCATTATTGGAAGGAAGGCAATTTGATGAAAAATAAATGTACAGTTATACAAATAAACGGTTTTAGAGGGATTTTAATTGTTGGATTTATAATTTTGTGTGCTGTTGCAGGGTTTATAATTTTTCCTGCGTGGTGTTGTCAGCATGCGTGGAATTTTGTAGCTTCATTTATTACCGATATGCCGTTAATGGAACTAAAACATGGAGCGATTCTTTGGTTAATTATTGCTTTAGTTTCTTATGTTACTCTTTTTGGAAGGTTTAAAATATCTTGTATTAATCCATTGGATGCTGAAATGAAAAATCGTCCAAATATGTCTGATGAAGAGATTTTTGAAGCTATTGAAAAAAAGATTCGTGAAAAAAAAGCTGAAATCGAAAATTTTGAAAAAGAAGAATTAAAAAAGTAAAGGAGTAACTTATGAAATCAAAAATCCTTTTGGCGATGACTCTTTGTGCTATTGTTGCTGGTTGTTTTAATGCTGTTGTTGCCGAACCGGGCTATGTTTCTGTTTCAAGCTCTATGACAAAAGAAGTTGACCCAAACAGAGCCGAGGTTAATTTTCAAATAGAAACTATGGCTCAAACAGCTCAGGCGGCTTCTGAAGAAAATAAAGTTATCACTAATAATGTTATAAATGCAGTAAAAGATTCAATTAAAGCCGATGATACTGATTCAATTAAGACATCTGCTTTTATTGTTCGTCCGGATTACTCTTGGACAAAAGATAACAAAAAAGTTTTGAACGGTTATGTCGCAACAAATTCAATTTATGTTGTTACTGCAAATATTCAAAACACCGGCAAAATTATTGATATTGCACTTAATGCAGGTGCGACAAGAGTTGACGGCTTAAATTTGACTTTGGATAAGCCAACTCAATACTGTACGGAGCTTTTGCAAGAAGCTGTAAAAGATACTCAATTTAAAGCAGGTTCAATAGCTAAAACGTTGGGTACTTCAGTTTCAGGTGTTAAATCGATTAATACGTCTTGCAATACACAAGGAGTGTCAAGCTCTCCTTACAGATTAATGAAGTCCGCTGCAATGGATTCAGCAAATGGAGTTGAATCTGTGTCGACTCCGATTGAAGCAGGTAAAATAAAAGTTTACGCTAATGTAAATGCAAGTTATAACTTGAAATAAAATTTTAAGTGGCGAAATTTTTCGCCACTTTTTGTTTAGGATGAGAGGTTTTTATGCAAGCTACGCCAAAATCATTAAGGTTACATATCGGAATATTTGGAAGGACAAACGTCGGAAAGTCAACGCTTATAAATGCTCTGACTAATCAGCATGTAGCTATAATTTCATCACAAGCAGGTACAACAACCGACCCTGTTGAAAAATCAATGGAAATGTTGCCTATTGGACCGGTAACTTTTATTGATACAGCAGGTTTGGATGATACAACAGAGTTGGGGCAGCAACGTGTAGAAAAAACTTTGCAAGTCATTTCAAGATGTGATGTTGCAATTATAGTTTGTGACAACAGAGGGTGGGGTCAGTACGAAGTTGCTTTGTTTGAAAGGCTGCAAGAGCAAAAAATTCCAACTATCGCTGTTGTTAATAAAATTGATATTAAAGCAATTTCTCAAAAGAATTTTGCAAAAATTAAAGATTATTGTCCTGAGCCAATTTTGGCATCTTTAGAACAAAATAGGGATATAGTTCCTGTCTTAAAAGAACAATTGGTAAGAAGCATGCCTGAGGAGTTTGTACTTAATCAGTCAATAATTGGCGATTTTGTTTCAGAAGGTGATACGGTGGTTTTGGTCACTCCTATTGATAAAGAAGCACCAAAAGGTAGATTGATATTGCCTCAAGTGCAGTTGATAAGAGATTTGTTGGACAACAACGCAAAAGCAGTAGTTGTCAAAGTCGATCAATTGCAAAGTGCGTTGGATAATATGAAAGAACCACCAAAGCTCGTTGTTACAGATTCACAAGTTTTTGATGCAGTTTCAAATATTGTACCTTCACATGTTCCGTTGACATCTTTTTCTATATTGTTTGCTCGACATAAAGGCGATTTGGCGGCTTTTGTTAATGGTGTACAAGTGCTAAATCTATTGCCTAACGGTGCAAATATATTGATTGCGGAAAGTTGTACTCATCATGCCATAGATGACGATATAGCAAGAGTTAAGATACCAAAATGGTTGAAAGAAAAAACAGGTAAAGATTTGCATTTTGATTATGTTGTCGGGCATGATTTTCCAAAAGATTTGAAACGATATAATTTGGTAATACATTGTGGCGGTTGTATGACTAATAAAAGAGAGATTTTATCTCGAATTTACCGTGCAAGCCAGCAAAATGTAGCGATTACAAATTATGGCGTTGTTATAGCTTTTTGCAAGAATATTCTTGATAGAAGTATAGAAGTTTTCAATAAACATTCTTAACATTCCTTTACAACCCTCTCAATTTTAGCAATTTTTCTTACTAAAAAATTTTTATATAAGTAAGAGAGATTATAATAAGGAGAGATATCATGGGCTCTGCTGTACCAGGTGCAAATACGATGTTTACCCAAAAGGCTTGGAATCAAGCACAATTTAAGGTTCAACAAATTTGTGGCGATATCCAAGTATTAACTAATTTGAAAACTCAATTAATTGCAATGTATTGTGATAAAAAGCAAGCCATTATGAATAAGTATTCTACTATGATGAAGGGCTCTAATACCGGTGGTGT
>JAFQTK010000122.1 GCA_017409065.1 bacterium | reverse complement strand
GAGTTAAACGCTTTGAGCTTCCACTCACCTCGGCTCTTAAAGGAACATTATCTCTAATAATTTCAGCTTTAATGTAATCTTCAAAATATTCCGTAGACTCAGAAGCTTCTAAAATTGTTTTGGCATGATGTTTTACCGGCTCAGGTCTTGTTATCCGGTAAACCAACGTTTGTTCATCTCCATTTTCCGACACAGATTTAAGCGTAAAATAGTTTTTACCGAACTCTAAAGGCACAACATAAACAAAAACACCTTCTTTGTAAAGTTTTACAGGCACATCATTAATATAAAATTCACGAGCAGCACCAACATTTCCCACAAAAAAAGTTGATTTTGCATAAATATTTGGAGTTAAACTTTTAGGATAAACAACATCTATCGCAAAAGCAGATTGAAAAGCATTAAAAAGTACAAATAGTAATCCTATGAGAAAATAATTAAAAAACTTTTTCACCTCTGCTCCTTTAATTATTACATTATTTTACACTTATAAAATAAAACTTGCAATTAGTTACATATTTATAAGAAAATATATTATATATATGCTAGCAAAAAATATTTTGTTGAGATTTTAAATAATAGTCATGAGAAAATCAAAAACGTTTTTAGAACAGCTTTGCCATTCATTGGGGAAAAATAACGATGCGTCATATGCCGTAGTCGCTGTTGCCACAGCTAAAGGTATATTTAGACCTATGTTTACAATGATGGACAAGCATGAAGATTACGAAACAAAAAAATATACCGCACTTAGAGAAGGCTTAACAGAAGCAATCGCAATACCTTGTTATTTGTCAGTAGCATGGGCAGCAAAAAACCTTGTTGCACCTACTATTTGTAAAAGCAAGACTAGCGACCAAGTTAAAAAAGCAGCAAAAACGCTTTCATTTTTGGGTGTATGTACTGCCGCATTGGTAATCATTCCGGCAGCATGTTCTGCAATGATTAATCCTATTATGAAGTTTTTAAAAGAGAAAAAAAATCATAAAAAGTGCTGTCTTGAACACCATTTGGATATAAAAGAAACACCAACACAACTTCCGACATTGGCTATGCAACCTCTATCAAGCACATCAGGTCAATTGTCTAAAACATATGCAGCCTTCAACCCAATGAAATTAAATACCGGCTTAACAATAGGAGGTAGCAACTAATGTTAAATTCTATCTCTAATGTTTTAACCAATAATACATTCGTCAACATAGCTCAAAGCACCAAAGCAGCAATGAGTATTGAAACAGGCTTAAAAGCCACAGGAAGACCTGCATTTATCTTGATGGACAAAAATATTACGCCTGAAACTAAAAAATATGCAGCGACGAAAGAACTTCTATATCAATTAACTTGTTTGGGTGTTTACATGGGTCTTGTTTTGCCTGTGTTTAGAAAATGTGGTTTTAAAGCATTCAAAAGTATATTTAAAAACAAACACGGCTACGATAAATTCAACAATCTTGATGAATTTACAAACTTCCAAAGATTAAAAGGGATGTCTTTAACTGAAAGAACAGAAGAAATCAAAAAACTTGAAGAAAAGGCAGGAGAAGGCAAAAAAGTATTTACAGAGTCCATATATAACAAGCTAAAGAAAAACAATTTGAACTCTAATCAATATACGATAATAAAAGGAGCGGACGAATTAAGTTCAATCTGTGGTTCTGTTGCAGGTTTGGCAATACTTGCACCGCAAGTAAGTCACGTTACAATTCACCCTATACTTAAAATGCTTAATATGGATAAAAAGTCATCCACAGATAAAAGTGAACAAAAACTGGATACAAAAGCATAAATCATAAAAAAAGATTTTTTATTTAAAAAATAATTTTTCGTCATCCTGAGGTTGGATGAACCCTCTTGTAACGGACTTTAGTTCTTAAGGCTGTCTGGTTGAATAGGGGCGATGCCCCCCGAAGGCTATCGCCGCACAAAATCATTCTGTCATCCTGAGGCAAAGCCGAAGGATCTCATGGGGCCTTGGCTTTTTTCGACGAGATTCTTCGCTTCGTTGCACTCGCTCAGAATGACGAGTGATTTTTTAGTTTTAAAACTTCTTCGTCATCCTGAGGTTGATGAACCCTCTTGTAACGGACTTTAGTTCTTAAGGCTGTCTGGTTGAATAGGGGCGATGCCCCCGAAGGAGCTCCACACACAAAGTCTTTGTTTCATGAGATTCTTCGCTAACGCTCAGAATGACGGAGGTGCTTACGGCGATGAGATTCTTCACCCTAAAGGGTTCAGAATGACGGCAGCAGTGCTGCTTTTAAACCAGCCGGATTCAAGAAATAAAGTTCAATCGGCTAGGATTTAGTTGCATCCTCAGAATGACGGTGTTTGTCAACATAACAAAAAAGTCGGGAAAACCCGACTTTTTTATATCCTCTTGTATTATTTATTCTATGAGAAATATTTGAATGATGTTTCAACGTTCTTTTGAATAACTTTCTTAACTGATTCTAATTCAGATTCACAAGCCTTTTGTTGTGTTTCAATTTGCTTCAATTCAACGTCAAGCTGTTTGTCTTTTGTTTGTACACGAAGTGATTCGTATTGATATGTAGCTTCAGCTGCACCGTCATCTGAGGTATCATAAGTAGTTGCAACATCAGACATACCTGATAGAGAAGTTGCAGTCCACCCCATAGTTTTTTTGGTCACCGGAGCATCGCCGTTTTTATATTCACCAATATTAGTTCGCCCAGATTCTACTTTTTCAATAATCAACAAACCTGATTGAAGTGCTTGTTGCAACCAATCTTTATTATCTAATGCTGGTAACACATCCATAGTTGCTTGATATTCCAACAACTTTTTTTGGTATGTCTCTTCATCATATGCAAGTTCATGTTTGACATTTTCACCTTCACCAGTGACAATCAACCCATCTTTATTGACCTCAAATGTATCCTTTCCAGCAGGTACAGTCACACCATCAGTAACCTTAATAGCTTTACCATTATCATCTTCATAATAAGTACCTTTAGCTAACAAGTAGTTATCTTTATTTACATATCTTGAAGCTTCATCAAGACTCAAACAAACAACTTTTCCTGTTTCCGCACTACGAAGTCGATATTGAGAACCCGTTTTATTACAGAAATTTTGATAATTTAAGACTTCAGTCGTTGCCTTTTGCGCATCTGGATCATTAACAACATCAAAATACTCAAACGTTAATGTTGTGTTATTCAAAGCTTTTGTGTACTTTTTCGCAATACCTTCTGTTTCCATAGCCAATGACAACTTAGTTTGAGATATCATTTGAGCACGATATTCCAAGTCGCTTTTTCTTGCTGTTAAAAGTAGTAATCTTGCTTGTGATGCTGCTAAACCCATTTTTCTTTACCTTTACTTAATTTATTAACCACATTAATATAAAAACAAAAAATATAGACGAATTTCATACTTTGTATATATCGTTACAATACTTAATATTTCCTTCCTATATCTTTTAAGTTTTCTCCTTATTGGTTATTGATACATGTGTGTTATCGGCATATTTACAAAAAACTTTAGGAGTGAAAATAGTTTTGTTAAGAAAATGTAACAATTGAGATATGAAACGCACCTAAAACCATTGTATTTATTACTTTTTGCCCATTCATCATCCTGAGCGAGATGAATCTTCTTGTAACGGACTTAGTTCTTAAGGCTGTCTGGTTGAATAGGGGCGATGCCCCCGAAAGCTCTCGCCGCACAAAATCATTCTGTCATCCTGAGGCAAAGCCGAAGGATCTCATGAAGCATTGGCTTTTTTCGACGAGATTCTTCGGTCACTGCGTTCCCTCAGAATGACGAGTGATTTTTTAGTTTTAAAACTTCTTCGTCATCCTGAGGTTGGATGAACCCTATTGTAACGGACTTTAGTTCTTAAGGCTGGCTGGTTGAATAGGGGCGATGCCCCCGAAGGAGCTCGCCGCACAAAATCATTCTGTCATCCTATGGCAAAGCCGAAGGATCTCATGGAGCATTGGCTTTTTTCGACGAGATTCTTCGGTCACTGCATTCCCTCAGAATGACGAGTGATTTTTTAGTTTTAAAACTTCTTCGTCATCCTGAGGCAAAGCCGAAGGATCTCCACGCACGAAGTCTTTGATTCATGAGCTTCTTCACCCTAAAGGTTCAGAATGAGAAAAGAATTTGCATCGACAAGATTATTCGCTCAATACGTTCCCTCAGAATAACTGTATTTTGTAACATAACGAAAAAGTCGGGAAAAACCGACTTTTTTAATTAATCAATTCTACATCATACGATATACCTTCAAAAGAAAATATCTGTGCAATCTTTGCTCGTCCCTTCGATATTATTCCGTCTAAAGATATAATTGCATTAATAAATTTATTTTCTGTTCGAATAAGCTTTTCTAACTCACAAAGTGTCTTGCTATCAGTATTTTCTAAATCAAGAGAAAGTTTGTACCCCGTAACATTTTGAGGTTGGCTTCGTTGAAAGTCAAATACACCCGCAACCCTGTCCACATAACCAAAGTTTATCCCAACTTTCAGCTCTTGTGCGTCATTTTCGATTGTTAGATAGTCTTTATCCATACTTATCCCTAAATTAAATATCCTATCTTTATAATAACAACATTATTCAAAAATTTCAACCCTTAATTAAGATAATCTTTAAGATGTGAAGAACTAGAATTATACTTTATTTTTTGAATAATGCCGGACTCTAACTGACGAATCCGCTCTTTTGAAAAACCAAATTGTTGCCCTAATTCTTCCAATGTTTTAATCTTCTGTCCACATAAACCGAAACGCCCAATCAAAATAGCCTTTTCTCGTTCTGACAGAAACTCTAATGCTGACCAAATATCATCTTTCAAACATCTTTTTTCAACAGATACATCAGGAGATTTATAAGAATCATCTGCTATATAATCTTCAAGAGAAAGATCCTCTGCTATCGGAACATCCAAACTCAAAGGTGTTGGAAGCATTGCCTGCTTTATTGCCTTAATTTTTTTAAGTGGCATGTTCAACGTTTGCGAAAGTTCTTCATCCGTCGGCTCTTTTCCTGTTGAAAAAGTCATTTCTACTATCGCCTTTTTCATTTGACGAATTTTATCAGCCATGTAAACAGGTACACGGATAATACGAGAATTATTCGCAATAGCTCTGACAATAGCCTGTTTTATCCACCAAGTTGCATATGTGGAAAATTTGAAGCCTTTAGAATAATCAAATTTTTCAGCCGCCTTTATCAAGCCCAAAGAACCTTCCTGAACTAAATCCATGAACAATATTCCATGCCCGACATATTTTTTAGCAATGCTCACGACTAATCTTAAATTAGCCTGAATAAGTTTTTTCATTGCATAATCAGCCTCAGTCTTTTTACCATTTTTTATAATCTTTCCAAGTTCAAACTCATCTTCACGCTTCAAAAGCTTATACTTACCAATATCTTTCAAATAAAATTGTAAAATATCGTCTTTATGAGCAATAGCATTAAAAGTAACAGGCTCACCAACGTCTTCCGCTTGTTCACTCAAGTTTAAAAGCTCATTCTCAAAGTCGATAATTGGCATGTTATTTTCGTTATAGTCCACAGTAAATCCTCCAACTCAAAACATAAACTGCATAATTTATATTTGATTGGACGAAATATTGTTATTAAAGTTCCGAAAAAAATAGTAAAACCTATAAATTTGGGGGTTAGTCTTGATATTTTGGTGTCATTTTAGACAAAACATGCGTTACAAATGCAGCTCCGGTCGTAATCATAGAACCGATAAGCATATAACTTGCAACAGGACGCATTTTCTTTATTGCAGCATCATACATAAAGTTATGAGATTTTTTTACTGCTCTAACTTTCTCGTCTACCTGATTTTTCAACTTATAAAAAGTTTCTTTTGCTTCATCCGGCAGCTTGCTAACAACTTCAGATAAATACTTAGCTCTTTCTTCTGCTGTTTTTGGTGGTTCGATAAACTTAACATAAGTATCATACCCCGCATCAGTTGTCCCTTTTTTAATGACATCTTTCACCGCAGCCAGTTCCTTGTCAACGGCAGATCTTACTGAAGTTTTTCTATCAGTTATAAACTGTTCAAACTGATAATGTTCTTTTTCTGCGTTAGTAACAGGAACTAAATCTTTAGCGATATAACCCGCAGTAGCACCGTATGCTGCCCATTTTAGCGGATTAAAATTTTCTTGATTTTTTGTTACACTAATAGACATAGTCAATCACCTTAACT
>JAFQTK010000121.1 GCA_017409065.1 bacterium | reverse complement strand
TTTTTTAATCATACTCTTAGTTATTTCAAGTTTCCTACAAACATCTTGAATTCCTTTGACTGGTAATTCTTTATCTGAGAAATATAATCTCAATAAATATGCTAAGAAGTTATCATAATCATCACATTTAGCTAATGATGTAATTGGCTCTTTATTAAATAATCTTTTAATAATGTTGTCGTAATCTTTTAAATCTTTTTTTATATCTGCCGTACATTTACGAGCCTCTTCAGCATCAGCTTCTGCTTTATTAGCTTTATTTTGATAAGCTAAATATTGATTAAAACCGTCTCCTTTTTCTTCTAATAGAGCTATATATTTATCTCTCAATAAATCTCTATCTTCTGTCACTTCCTTAAGTTGTGCTTTAGCAGTCTTTAATTTCTTTTTAGTCTGCTTTTCTTCCAATTTTTCATTCTTGGAAGGTTCGTTTTCGATAAACTTGTCGTTAATGTAGTCCATCAACTTACTCATCTTTATCTCCTCCTCTATCTTAATTAGAGAATAACATAATTATTTTTCTTTGTCAAGTTTATTTTTAAATTTTTTAAAAATTTCTATTGTGTCGTCGTCAATCGGTAGTTGCCAAGCCGTATGGTCTGTAAACATTATTGAATATAATTTCTTTGTTTCAAATTTACTATCATCATAATAATCATATATATTTTTAGCTTGTCCTTTAAGAACTTGAACGTCTTGAAGATATAAAATATCATCAATATCATACATATCTAATAAAATATTAGTTCCGTTTTTATCAACACAAATATATTCTGCGTTGGCGTTAATTGGTGTTTTATCTTCTTTTGTTTTTCCCATTTTTATTCATCGTCCTTTGTAAAGTTTTTTCGCCATTAAGTTCATCTAACTCAGTTCTTAAGGCTTTTACTTCTTTCCTTGTTTGTTTAATTAACTCTTTCTTTAAATATAATAAATATTTAATTTCTTTTTCTCTACGTTCTTTTTCACTCATTTATTATTCTCCTTTAGTATAACATATCTCCATATAATTCTCTTTCTTTATCTTCTCTATCTAATTCGAGACATTTACAAGTGTTTTCTTTTAAATAATTTACATCTAAATTAAACCATTCAGCTAAATCTTTATCATAATATTTAGGTTCATAAGTTTCAATTTCTTTTATAGTTTCATTAAAAGCATTAAATAACCATTGTAATCTATAAGATTGTAACCAATTTGCTTTAATTTCGCCAGCCCAATTATGTTCTAATATTCTAATTAAGTCTATTAAATCATCTTTAGGCATTGATTTAAGAGTTGAATCTTTATAAGGTCTATAACCTTGTGATTTTAAAACTTCTTCATTTTTAATATCATATACTGTCATATTTTAATCCCATCCGAAACACCCACTGTAGAATCTATCAAATTCTTTATCTGGGCAATATTCAAAAAATGGTAAATTCCAATTACTATCTACAATTTCTCCACAATCTGAACATCTCGCCTTTCTACCAGTTAAATCTGGTAATTCCGTAATCACTTCAAATGCTTCAGGTTTCGGTGCACAAATTAAACAACAGGGTTTATTATCTTCCCCATAAGTTGCATTTGCAGTATGCCCACACTTCATTAACACTTCGTTCATTTTATCCCTCCTCTATCTTATATAAAAATACTATCATATTTTTACAAAAAAGTCAATAAAAAATACCCTATTTTTGAGGGTATTTAGTAAATAATTCTAGTAAGAAAGTATTTCTATCAACAGTTTTATGACGTGTTACAGCCATATTTATGGCTCTTGTTTGTGCTACTATATAACACATACTTTTGGCTCTTGTAACGGCTGTATATAACCATTCATTAGATAATAGTATATATGATGAATTATCAAAACCTACAATAGTTACTTTAAATTGAGAACCTTGAGAAGAGTGACAAGTGATTGCATAAGCAAGTTCAAGTCCTTCATAATATTCTTTTGGTATAACAATTTCTCCTTCATCAAAGAAATCAACTATAATATAATTAGTAGATATTTCTTTAACTATTCCCATAGAGCCATTATAAATACTTGTTTGTATTCCGTCTGGAGTTTCTACATCATAATGGTTTTCTCTATTGATAATCTTATCGTTAACTCTTAAAACATTTTTATATTTAATTTTAATTTCTGGTTGAAAATCTGATATTTTAGGATTAATTCTCTTTTGTATTTCTCTATTAATTTGGTCACGAGCCAAAGCAACTCTTTGATTTTGAGCAACTATTATTTGAATGTCTTGTATGTTTTTGTTTTTATTATATTCTTCCATAAAAGTTTCTATCAAAACATCGAATAAACAATCTGCGTCAATTCTCGCTTTTAAAGTTAAATCTCTTAGTTGTCCATAAGTTTCATCTCCCTCAAAATCACTAGAAAGTAAAAAGAACTTCTTTCTAATTTTTTGAGATGTCGTAATAATTGCAGATTTTTCTGCTTGTCTATGAATTTTAGTTAATTCAACAAAATTTATTTTTTGAGATAACATTAAATCGTTAAGTAAATTACCAACACCAATTGGAGGTAATTGACCGTTATCTCCCAACATTATTAATTTTGCTCCTCTAGGTATCGCTTGAATTAAATTCCAAAATAATTCTAAACCAACCATAGAAACTTCATCAAGTATTACAACGTCGACAGGTAACGGAAATGTTTCTTTAAATGTAAATGTTTCTCCTTGCCAACCAAGTAATCTATGAATAGTGCTACTAGGTTTATTAGTAGCCTCGTTTATTCTTTTAGCTGCTTGACCAGAGAAAGCACATTGTCTAATAATAGTATCATAAGGGAATACTTGATAAGCCCCTTTAATTATACTTGTTTTACCAGTACCAGCTAAACCAACAACTAAAGATACATTATTTTTTAATAAAGATTTTATTCCTTCTGTTTGCTCATCTGTAAATTCAAATCCTTGCTCTTCTTCTGCTCTTTTTATTCCTTCTTCTATTTCTTCATCTGTATAAGTTTTGCATTCAGCTTTTTGTAGACTAATTAATTTATTAACAATATTGCATTCTAAGTCATAATAATACATTAAAGCTATTTTAGAATCTTCTTCTAAATATATTTCTTTTTCAGCAACCATTACTATAACATTACTCCAAATTGTTTCATAAGGAATTTTTAATAATTCTGTAATTTGAGTTTTAAAATTATCAAGAGTTAACCAAGTTGAACCTTCATTATTAGCAATATCTTTAAATAAATATCTTATTCCAGATTTAATTCTAAAAGGGTCATCAGGTTTAACATTATATTTTAAAGCAATTTCATCAGCTCTTAAAAAGCCTACACCTTTTATATCATCTGCTAATATATAAGGATTTTTTTGAAATTTTTTAATAGCGTTTTCAGCACTTCCATATGTACTGCATAATTTATTTATTAATAATGGGGTAACACCAAGTGGTTTAAAAAAATTATATGCAGGAGCTAAATCCATTGTTGCTTTAAATTTATCAATAATTCTATTTGCTGTATGTTCTCCTATATATTTAGCTGCCATTAATTTTTCTATATCTTCGTGTTCAACATATTCAAAAGGGTCTTCATAAGTAGAATATAAACTTTCAACTTGACGCTCTGTTAAAATTTGTTCAAGAAATAATCTTTTATCTTCTGGACTTTCTAATCGGACATTTTCATATCCTCCATCAATTTTAAATTGCCAGCCCCACTTTTCGTCATTTTCATATTCTCCCATTATAATATAATCGCCTCTTAATTTAGGCTCAAAAGAGACTATTCCAGCGGCTTTTATCGTGTCTGATACCTTTACCATCAGATTGGCTAATTCATCGTTAGATTCCTCTAAAATATCTCTTATAGTGGCAATAAAAGAAGTCCAGTTCGAGTCTGGACTGTAGAACCTTATATCATTGCTATTTCTAATTGTCACTCGAAGTTTCATTTTTAATCACCTCAAACATATCATCTATATTATCTTTTAAATCATATCTTATTGGTGAAGTGGAAGTTCTTGCAAATTGTTGTTTAACACCATCAATATACATTGTCATTGTTCCATCGTCACCTTGATAAAACTCTTCCCATTGTTTTTCTGAAATGATATTTTTTACATCTAATTGTTCTAATGCTCTATTATCAAAACTAACCACTTTAAATTTAGACATATATTTAGATAAATTTTCTTTTAACCAATTAATTTTATCTTCAAT
>JAFQTK010000120.1 GCA_017409065.1 bacterium | reverse complement strand
GACCGTTAAAAATACACCTTTTTTGGCAGAAATGCCGTTGGTTGGTAATGAAAACAGACCAAATTCAATAAGTTTGATTGCTTGCGTTAGCGGATATTCACGTTGCACACTAAACTCAGGTTCATTATCTTGCTCAAATTAGTTCTGTCCCTTAATCAGTCAACTAAAATAAACAAAAAAGAGGTCTTAAGACCTCTTTTTAATTAAACGCGCCCGGAGAGATTCGAACTCCCGACCTTTTGGTTCGTAGCCAAACGCTCTATCCAACTGGGCTACGGGCGCATAAAATATTATTTAATTTTCAAGTTTATTGCCTTCGCCAGTTGGATAGAGCTTCTTACTCTAACTACGCAAGGTAAACCTTGCTGAGCAACTGGGCTACGGACACATAAATTATATTATCAATACAATTATAATACCTGCTAAAAAATTTTTTTCAACATTTTATTTTATTAAGATTTTTTCATAATTCTCTTGATATTATTTCTTTTTGCGTTATGATGTTTCTACGATACACTATGTAGAAAGGAAACAACCATGTCAAGAGAATGTGCAATCTGCGGAAAAAAACCTATTAAAGCAGCTAAAATCTCTTTTTCTCATAAACAACATGTACACAGACAAAGCCCTAACCTTCAATCAGTTAAAGTGAATGAAAACGGTACTGTTAAAACTATCAAAGTTTGTACATCTTGTATTAGAGCAAACAAAGTTAACCGTGCTTAATTAATAAGGTTCAAGATTTTAGAAAAATCGGTCATATAGACCGATTTTTTTATTTGTATATGTTTTATAATATCCTTGATTCTAGTTTTAAGAGGATATACTTATGAATATTAAACCTGAACAAAAGCCGGTTTTGGAAACTAATGCTGATTTGATTGTGTTGGGTCTTTTTGATGAAAAAACACAAAAAGATGCTAGTTATAAAGCGATAGATTCAGCATTAAATAAATCAATCAGTAATTATGTTTTGAAGGTTGAGCAATTTAAACCTAAATTTTTATCAAGTTATGTTTTGCCAACTTTGGGGAAAATTAATACTCCTAAAATTTTAATTATGGGATTAGGTGAAAAAGAAAAGTTTACATCGGATAAACTTAGACAAGTTTCTATGTCCGTTGCTTCTAAGATTAAAGCTTTCAAAAATGTTGGCTCTGTTTCGGTGGTGATACCTCAATCTGTTGGTGCGGATGAGGCACAATGTATCACTGAAGGTTTTATTTTAGGGCAATATTGTTTTGATAAGTATAAATCAGAGAAACAAAAAAATATTTTAAAAACTGTTTTGGTGCATACAGAAGATGTAAAATCTGCGAAAAAGGGAATTGCTAAAGGTGAATTGTTGGCAAATGCTACAAAATTTGCAAGAAACCTAAGCAATGAACCTGCACAATATGCTACCCCAACCAAGTTAGCTGAAATTGCACAGTCATTACCTAATATAACTACTGAAGTTTTGGATAAGGCGGCGTGTAAAAAACAAGGAATGGGTGCCTTTTTGGCGGTAGGACAAGGTAGTGACCAACCTCCAAAATTTATTCATATGACATATAAACCAACAAAAAAAGCATCTAAAAAGATAGCAATAATTGGTAAAGGTATTACTTTTGACAGTGGCGGATATGATATAAAACCACCAGCAAGTATGTTGAATATGAAAGATGATATGTCAGGGGCTGCTGCCGTTTTGGGTATTATGTCCGTTATTTCTGCGTTGTCACCAAACATTGAGGTTCATGCTATTATTGCAGCGTGCGAAAATATGTTGAATGGCAGTTCTTATAAACCTGGAGATGTGTTGACCGCTAAAAATGGTAAAACTATTGAAGTTGATAATACTGATGCGGAAGGTAGATTGACATTAGCTGATGCTTTATGCTTTGCAGAAGAGTTGAAAGTTGATGAAATTGTTGATGTTGCAACATTAACCGGTGCTTGTCTTGTTGCGTTAGGACATTATGCAAGTGGTATTATGGGAAATGATGATAATCTTATAGCTGAAATCCAACAAGCATCAGAAAAAGCAGGTGAAGCATTCTGGAAATTACCTATTTGGGAAACTCATATGGATTCTTTGAAAAGTGATATTGCAGATATGAAAAATACCGGTTCAAGATATGGTGGAGCATCTGTTGCCGGTGCATTTTTGAAAAATTTTGTGTCTTCAACAAAATGGGTACACTTGGACGTTGCAGGAACTGCATATTTAGAATCTCCATACAAAGGTTTTATAAAAGGTGGTACGGGGATTGCGGTAAGAACGTTGCTTGAGTACATAACAAAATAAAATATAATACTTTTTTCTAATATTAAAACGGACTGTTCTTGATTAAAAGTCAGTCCGTTTTAGGTTAATGAAAAAAACTAAAACATAAAATATAAATAAGTATTATGAAACAAAAAAGACTAAAAATACTATTTATATTTATGACAATAATTTCAATGAATGTGCAAGGTTTTGCAGTAACTCCCGCTCAAAACCTTGCATTGATAGAAAATCATATTTTTGGCTATGAAATTACAGGAATAACTGATAGTGAAAGATTGAACAAAATAGAAAAATTTGTTTACGGTTCCGAACAAAACAATACGATTGATGAAAGGTTGAAAAATCTAAATGCCGACTTAGGGATAGAAACAAATGAAAGCTCAAAAGTTGCAACTATTCCTACGGATTATATTGATTATTCAAATGAACCTACTGACCCAACTGCTCAGTATCCTGTTGTAGATAACATAGAAAGTTCAATTCTTAATCAAACTTATAAATCAGAAAACATTTATAAAAGATTAGATAGGTTAGAAAAAAAGATTTATGGGAAGGTTTCTACCGCATCGCTTAGTGAGCGAGTGGAGAAATTATCGGCATTAGTTGAGCCTGTATCTCAACCGAGCCAAAGTTATGACGAATATATGGCTAATAATGATGAATATAACTATTTTAGCCCCGCTACAAGCAGTAACGCAAGGGGAACTACTACATCAGCGTATATACCGGAATCATTGCCAAATGCAGCAAAAACAGAAGCATTGCTCGCCCTTGAACAAAACATACTCGGGAAAACATACATTGCAGACAGTACAAGTCGCAGACTCGCAAGGCTTGAAAAGAAAATGCTTAACAAAGAATTTGCAACCGAACCTGACGAGTTTAGAATTGAACGCTTAGCGACGGTTGCGAATGCTCAACAGGCTTCACAAACTTATGGGGAAAGTAAGCTTATGCAACATTTGTCCACAGGAATACAAATTGGCGGAATGTTGTTGATGATTTTGGCGATGATTTTGTAGGTAATTATTTTTTAAGTAATATCTCGGCAGCTTTGCCGGTTGGTGCTATTGTTCCAGGGATTCCGCTGGTAAATTGTCCGTAATCAGGGGTTATCTTAAAAGTGAAACGATCAATATCTTTTTTATTCGGACCTTTATCTCCATTTACATCGATATTGACTTCCAGCGGAAGGTACATCCCTGATGTAATCATCATATCCATGCATCTTTCTTGTCCGTTTAACATTTTATAACAAGATTTTGTAGAACGTAAAGCTCCATAAAAAAGCATTCCGTCTGTTGTTTTGAAGTACCCTGCATAGGTGGAGTTACCTACTTGATATCCTTGACCTGTTCCGTTTTCAAGCGTTTTCATGTTATTTGCAATATTCGCTAAACTGATACTGCCACAGTAGTAATCTCCGTCTGAACACCCTTGAGAAATCGGAATCATTTTTACAGCGTTAGTAAGTTGAGAATATGCTTTTTTGAGTGCTGTTTTATAAATATAATCATTTACTTTTGTCATCAATGTTGGGATAGTCATTGCCGCAATAACACCGATTATCGCTAAAGTAATCAAGGTTTCAGCCAAAGTGAAAGCTTTTTGCTTGGTTCTCATCATACTTTTTCGCTCCATTCTTTCATTACCGTAATAATGTATCATAAGTTAACACTTTCAGGCAACTTGTTGCTCATTGTCATTAAACTAACGTCATTCTGAGGGAGAGTAGTGACCGAAGAATCTCATCGAGTGTAGACCTAATTCGACGAGATCCTTCGGCTTTGCCTCAGGATGACGAAGAAGTTAAAACCCGCCACTGCGGGTCATTCTGAGAGAAGTGCGTAGCACGGCTGAAGAATCTCCACGAGTGTAGACTTCTGTCTACGTCACCCTGAACTTGTTTCAGGGGCTTATTTTTAGAGATAAAGCCCTTTGACTTTATTCAAAGTTGGTAAGATGCTGAAACCAGTTCAGCATAACAAGAGTTTATAGACTTCGTGTGGCGAGATTTTTCACCCCACAAGGGGGTTCAGAATGACGATATTTTTATTTAAAATAACTCCGGTCATTCTGAGCGTTAGCGAAGAATCTCCACGAGTGTAGACTTCCGTTTATGTCACCATGAACTTATCGATATCATAGGTGAGGCTTGCTTGAACCGTACAAGACAGCGAAATTGTAAATTTTTGTTTTATTTCATTTTTATAATGGTTATTTTTTTATAAAACAGGGTATATAGTTGATATAAGGTTATTTGTTTGAGGATATTTTATGCAATTTGATTCATATATAATTTCAGAAACAAAAACAGCTTTTTCAATACCTTTGACTAAAGTTTTAATTCGTAAAAAAACTTTTAAACAAAAAGCTTTTACGTTGGCAGAAACGTTGATTACTTTATCTATTATTGGTGTAATTGCCGCAATGACGGTGCCAACTTTAATGTCTAATATGAACAAGCAAATTTATGTAACAGGACTTAAAAAGGCATATAATCAATTACAAAATGCTATAAGAATGATTCCGGTTTCTCAAGGATGTTCGGGCGGAGATTATGTCTGTGCAGGCTTCCCTGAAACTTTTTGGGAAGAAGGAGATGCTGAGCGAATAGTGGATTTGTTGTCAGAGCAATATAAAGTGAAAAAAGTTTGTTACAAAAAAACAAATGAAGGTTGCAATTGGAACAAAGATGCCTCAATTTTTCCGGGGTTTATGGTCGAAGATGGTTCTGAAATTTTTGTCACCCGCTCAAGTACTTTAGGAATAAAGGTAGATATTAATGGTGAAAAAGGTCCAAATGAAAATGGACGAGATATTTTTGATTTTTTAATTGTTACAGAATATTCTATGGCTGGAGAAGTTACAAATGTGCCTGTGGGAACAGTAGCTCCTGGGGGCTCAAGATTGGCTGCCGATGCATTTCAACAGGCGGATTGGGCTTATTGGAAAAATTCGCCAAAATGCTATGGCTCGGAAACCGGTTGGTGGAATTTGTGTGCAGGAAGAGTGCTTGAAACAGGTAAGATGGATTACTAGTGAAAATTTATATAAAAAAGAGGCATGTGTAGCATGCCTCTTTTTGTAATTTAGTGTATATCTATTGAATTAATTCGTTTATTTCTGCAACCATTTGTTCCGGGTCAACACCATGTACTTTTGCACCTGCTTCAAGATTTTCAAATCTTGCAGCTGCACATCCGATACATCCTAAGCCATATTTTGCGAATACCGGTAATGCTTCAGGATACTTTTGAACTATTTCAATAATACTCATTTCTTTAGTGATTTTTTCTGACATAATATCGTCCTTTCTTATGTTGATTTTTAAAAAATTATAATTAAAATATTAATATGATTATACACTAAAATAAGACACCTG
>JAFQTK010000119.1 GCA_017409065.1 bacterium | reverse complement strand
CTTCTCTCATTGATACCTCCTTAACCGTACTTAAATGTTACACCTTTGCCTGTTCTCGGGTATTCCCAATTCAGACATTTTCTTTCGCAAATGATTTTGCAGGCACCACATTCTAGGCAGTTTTCATAATTAACTATAAGTTTTTGGTTTTCATCATTCCATTCATAAACAGATGCAGGACAAACTTTTATGCAAATTTTACTTTTGCAGTTTTTGCACTCTACCATATCCGGATTAAGATGCGAAACCGTATCACAATTGTACTTTAATTTGTTTAATTTGTCATCAATATTCATTTTAAAACTCCAATTACAGACTTGATAATGGTTGTTACATCGGATATAAGCTCACTTATATTGCGGTCTTTGAACCAGGAGTAAATATATTTGCGAAATTCTTGTTTCTTAGGCTTTTCGTTAACACTTGTAAAGATATCAAAAAATTCTGCTATTTTTTTTGGGTAGTATCCAAAGAATGATGAGGTGCGAGAATCTATATTATGAAGCACATCTTTGTATGTTTTTAGGTCTTTTATTACATAAGAGTTCTCTAATTTTTTCTGATAATTTGATAGCATTTTTTCGCTGAAATCTTGTTTTTCTAATGCTTCAATAGCTGTTTGAGCTGCTAGTTTTCCGCTTTTAAATGCAAGATTTGTGCCTTCCCAGTGAACATTATTTACAAGCATTGCAGCATCACCCACAATCATAGCTCCATTTGTATAAAGCTTAGGCATATTGTTATAACCGCCTTCTGGAATTAGATGAGCACTATACTCAAGTAGTTCTCCATCTTTGATTAGTGGTTCAACAAGCGGGTGTTGTTTTAGTTTTTCAAGTACATCATTTACGTTTATTGCCTGATTTTTTAAATCATTTAAACCAATTCCCAACCCTATTGCTATGGAATCTTTGTTTGTGTATAAAAAACCAAGTCCCAATTGTTTATCCATTGGGTATCCAATAAATTCGTACACACAACCGTTTTTTTCTGTTAGATTAAATCTGCTTTCTATAACTTTTGGGTCTAATTTGATAACTTCTTTTACCGCAAGTGCAACGTGTTTTGGGTCGATATCTTTTCTCAATTTTAGTTGTTTTGCTAATAGTGAATTTACTCCATCTGCAATGATTATAATGTCGGCATAGTAATTTTCCATATCGGTTTTTATGCCAACTACTTGTTTGTTTTCAACGATAAGTTCTTTAACAACTGTATTTGGTGCAAAGTATGCTCCTGCTTTTTGAGCTTCTTCGATACACCATTTATCAAATTTGCTGCGGATAACTGTGCAACTGTTTTGTTTCGTATTTTTCGTTTTATAACTTACTGTTGTGGCTTCATTTTCTGTCAAAAGAGTATATTTATGTTCAGTATTGAATCTTTCTATTGGAGCTTCTTCCAAGAAGTTTGGAAAAATTTCTTTTGTCGGCTCAACATATATTGCTCCGCCAAAAACATTTTTTGCACCGGCAAAAGAACCTCTTTCTACAATTAAAACTTTTTTATTTGCTCGAGCGAGAGTTATTCCGGCTGCTACTCCGGAAGGTCCTGCCCCTACTATAATTACGTCAATTTTGTTTTTAGTCATATTCATTTCCTAGAGATAAAATATTAAATTGATTATAAAATCTGTTACCAATATAAATACAGTTGCTTTAATTGCACCTTGAGTTACTGCGTTACCAACATCAACAGCCCCACCTGTTGTTTTGTAGCCTTGAGTTGCTGTGACGGTGGTAATAAGGATTCCAAATATAGAAGCTTTTAACAAGCTTATGTAAATATCTTTTGTATTTAACCATAACCAAACGGTGTTCATATATCGATTAAAATGTAGCCCTATTGCGTTGTTTGCTATTATCATGCCAGCAACTATACCACAAACTTCGGCCAATAAAACTACCATTGGAGTAGTGATAGCGGCTGATATTATTTTGGGGGTAAAATAGTATCCTACCGGATCGACATTCATTGTCTTTATTGCATCAACTTGTTCTGTAACTTTCATATTTGCAATTTCTGCACAAATTGCAGTTCCAGCTCTTGCACTTATTGCTAACGCTGCAAATCCGGGGGCTAATTCTCTAATCAAAACGATTGCAATAGAACCGCCTACATAGTCTTCGGCTCCAGTCATTAAAAATTGTTTTGAAACTTGCAGTGCAATTACTGCCGCTGCAATCATTACAATAGCAAGTGAAATCGGCAATGAGTCAAAGCTAAATGTTGCAGCCTGATTTATTATTTCTTTGATTTTAACTTGTTTCCCAAAGAGATATTTGCAGCAACTAATTAAATTTTGAATACAAGAACCAATAAAACTAATCATTTACTGAAGTACACCATTTTTTATATTTTTCAATTTTTCCTCTAACTATATCAAAATATAGTTTTTGAATTTGTTTAGCAATAGGACCCGGTTTGCCGTTGCCAATTGGGCGATTGTCGATTTTGGTTATTGGGCTGACTTGAGCACCTGTTCCGCAATAGAATGCTTCGTCTGCAATATAGAGTTCTGTTCTGTCTATATCTCTTTCTATTGTTTCTATACCAAGTTCTTCTTTTGCCATTTCAATAATTGTGTTTCTTGTTACTCCAACCAAAATATTATCAGTTGTTTTGGTTGTAATTAATTTTCCGTTTTCAACCAAAAACAAGTTCATTGCAGAACCTTCCGTAACGTGACCATTTTCAGAAAGCACAATTGCATCATCAAAACCTGCATTTTTTGCATCTGTAACAATAAGTGCTGCGTTTGCATAGCTTCCGGCTATTTTGGCTCTAGGTGGAATAGCATTATCTTCAACTCTTCGCCAACTTGAAACACAAACGCTTAGACCTTTTGTTAGGTCTATGTAATCGCCTAATGCACATGTGAAAATAACAATTCCGTCCGGATTGTTGTAAAGCCCTGGACACACTGTGCAGCCTTTTTTGTATATGGTTGGACGAATATATGCGTCTGTTTTGTAATTATTCTTTTTGAGTAGTTCAACTGTAATATCACACAATTCATCAACGGAATATTTCATTTCCATGCACATAATCTTTGCACTACGAGCAATTCTTTCGTAGTGTTCTTTCATTCTAAAAATAAACATTGAGTCATCTTCAGCATTGTAATATGCTCTAATTCCTTCAAATACGGATGTTCCGTACAAAAAAGCGTGGGTTTGAACAGGAATTGATGCAGTTTGGGCATCTATATATTCACCATCTAAAAAAACATATTCTTTTTGTGTCATAATTTTCACCCCATAAATTTTTCTATTATCTTAACTTAAAATCAGCTTGAAATAAAGTATATTAACATCTACAACGGATTTGATTTAGCCAATCCTACTCTGCGTGGGTATTCAGCAGGTGTTTTTTTAATTTTCTTTATAATAACTAAGTTTCTGTCATAATTTTCTTCTAATGGTAATTCATAACTTATGACGTCTTCCAATTTGCAATTTAAGACGTTCAATGCATTTTGTGCTTGTTCTATTTCATCATTTACTATCTTTGATTTGTATGCAACAAAATACCCGTTTGTTTTTAAGTATGGAGCTGCATATTCTAAAATTACATTCAAAGGTGCAACGGCACGAGATGTTATTATATCAAAATTTTCCTTGTATTTTGCGTCTAAATCTTCTGTTCTTGTTGTTTGTACTGTAAGGTTTTTTAGGCTTAATGTTTTTGCTATTTGGTTTATAAACTTTATTTTTTTATCAATAGAATCGACTCCAAAAACTTCAATTTGAGAATAAAGCATTGCGATTGGTACGGATGGAAAACCTCCACCTGTGCCTATATCCATAAGTTTTTTGCAATTTTTTATCGGTGAAAAAATATTTATTGCTAATGAATCATAAATATGTTTTTCAAATAAAACTCTTTCATCATTTTTACTTATAAGGTTTGTATGCGAATTATAAGTTAAAAATTCTTTTTGATAATTGTCTATAAGGTTTGTTACATCATTTGTTATTTTAAATCCAAGATTTTCAAGAAGTTGGGTTTTCGTCATTGTATCTGAATCCTTCAGCAGTTAGATTATATTTTTGTTCGCCTAATTTTATTTTTAAATCTTTTAATCTAATCTCAATTTTATGTTTGTTTTCCAAATCCGTGTCATTGTTTGTGAAATGCTTAGCACTAAGATAAGCTTTGATTGCTTGAGTATTTGCATTTTGTCGATAATAGTAATCACCGATTTCTAAATAAATATCAGCTATGTACAATTTGTCACCAAGTCGTTTTGCTGCTTGTAATGAGTTTAATAAGTATTTATAACTGGTTTGTCTGTCACTGTTCTCATATATTTCAGCCAATTTTTTGTAGACAAAATAGATGCCTTCGTGATTATTTGTAAGCTTATCTGCATCAAGAGCTTTTTGGTAATAGATAGTTGCAGCTGTTATATTTTCTCTTTCATACTGGATACCTGCAAGGTTTGTGTAAGCAGATGATAGGAAATGATTTTCGTTAGGATTTTGGCAGGTATCTATACATTTTTTGTAACACTCAATAGCTTGTGTTTGTTGGTTTGTATCGTCAAGTAGTAAACCATATTTGAAGTATGCCGTACAAATTAGTTCTTTGTTACTAGTTTTTAGTGCTTCATCCAATCCTTTTTTGTATAGCTCTTTGGCTTTTGTTAGATTTGATGATAAATCTTCAATATCTGCGAGTAACGTGTATGTTTTTGCCATTAGTTCAGAACTGCCGAGAATTGGTGCTGTTAATATCTTTTCTATGCAGCTTTTTGCTGTTGTTAATTTATAGTTGTTTTTATGCTCAATTGCTAGGTCGAGCATAATATCGTTTGCTTTATCAAATTGTTTTTGTTTGAAGTAGATTTCGTAAGCGAGGTTTAAACATTGAATAGCCTTATCGTGTTTTTGTGTTTTTGTGTAACAATGTGCTAAATTTGCTAAAATATTGGGACTATGGAGTTCAAAAGTTGGGTCTTGCTTTTTATCTAATGCTTTTTGATAATAGAAAATTGCTGTTGTGTAATCAAATTCGTGTTTATATTTAGATGCGAGTTTAATATAATCACTTAAAGTTTGTGCAGGATTTACTCTTGGTGTTTTTCTTCTTGTTTTTAATTCGGCTTCAAGATTAATATTTTCAATTATTGGTGATTCGTTAGGTGTCGGTTGGGATGGTTGAATTTCTTTTGTTTCTTCTTTTGTTTCTGCTTTTGAACGTAATGAACTAAATTTTATCCCTGTTTCAGCACGCATTCCTGAAAGTTGATAGTTTTCTATAAACTTTGCGTGATATGCTTTTTCTCTATGCATTGTGTTTCTTGAAATAGGCAATGCTCTTTCAAATGTTTTTTGTGGAAGCATATTGTCATATACACTTTCTAAAAAACTGTGGAGTTTTAAAGTTGAAAATTGGTCAATTTCTTTTTCCAATTCTCTTTTAAAGTAATCTTTAATGTAAATAGTATTTTTATATTCATTCAAAATTAAAATATTTTTTAGGTAACTGATTTCCGACGGGTTGTTTTTATTTATCAGAGTAAGAAATTCGGGTGTAACTCCTTGTCTGATTAAAGTTAAAATGTATATTAATTCCCTGGATTTATCAGGGATTAGTGCCATAAATTTACTGATTAAGAAGTTTGAATAGCTTGTATTTTTTAGTTTATACTCAGTTATTAATTCATCCAAAGACAAATTAAAAGTTTGAAGTGCTTTTATTGTCATATCGATATATTTCAAATAACATCGAGAACAAGATATTAACTCAGAAATTGATTCCGGTGTTGTTTTTAGGTTGTATCTGTCAAAATATTGGCTAACCAATTCTTCGTCTAAAGAAGTAATTATTGTCTTGTCGTATCCGATATTTTTGTCTTGGAATATTTGAGAATCCATATTTCTGCATACAAAAATTATTTTAAATTTTGCAATGGATGCAATATGCAAAAGAAAGTCATTAATTACAGAGCTTGTATCTTCAAATTTTAGAACATTTTCATAAGATTCTAAAACGAGTAGCATTGGTTTTTCTATGCTCTTTACATAGTATTGGATTCTTTCTCGGAAGTCTTTTGTGTCTATTTTAGGCAGCTGAGTTTGTGAACCTTTCAGTAAATCACGAAAATCAATCGTCATATTAAGCAAAATATCATCGATTGTTGTTGCTTCGTACATATTGTATCTAAAAAGAAGGACATCTTCATTTAGATATGTCAAAGCTTCATCCAGAATCTTACTTTTCCCGACTCCTTGAAATCCGGACATGACAAAACAATCTTTTGAGCCTGATAAAAACTCAAAAAGTTGTGCAAATTTTTCACGATTTTGTTCGAAAAACGGATAATCTTGTCTTTCTTCATTAAGTTCGAGGTTTGCAGTTATTCCGAATTTTACAAAATTGTATCTCATTTTTTTATTGTACAATATAAAACAAAAAACTTACATGGTTTTAAAAGTGTAATTTTTGTAGTAAAATGCTTTTATCGAATTAAATGAGGAGTAATTAATTATGTTAATGAAAGGCAAAAAAGGTATTATTTTTGGAGTTAGTAATAAATTTGGTATTGCTAACGCTATCGCTGAGCAACTTCATGCTGCGGGTGCAGAAATTGCATTTACATACGCAAATGAAGCTATGCAAGGGCGTGTAACTCCTATTGCTGAAGCAATGGGTTCTAAAATGATTGTTGAATGTGATGTTACAAATGAAGAGCATTTAGCAAGAACATTTAAACAATACGAAGAAACTTACGGTAAATTGGATTTTATGGTGCATGCAGTAGCATTTGCAAATAAAGAAGATTTAATGGGTGAATTTATTAATACATCTAAAGATGGTTGGAATTTAGCTTTGGGTGTTAGTGCATACTCATTAGTTGCTATGTGTCGTCATGCAAGACCTTTGTTTAATGAAGGTGCTGCAGTTTTATCACTTACTTATTTAGGCGGTGAAAAAATGGTGGCTAATTATAATGTTATGGGTGTTGCAAAGGCTGCTCTTGAATCTTCATCAAGATATTTGGCAACGGATTTGGGTAAAAATGGTGTTAGAGTTAACTGCTTATCGGCTGGTGCTGTTAAAACTCTTGCAGCAAAAGGAATTTCAGGTTTTGATAAAATGCTTAAAGCAGGTATTGTTAAAGCTCCGCTCAAACGCAATGTATCGCTTGAAGATGTTGGGAAAACAGGTCTTTACTTGTTGTCAGACTTGTCTTCCGGTGTAACAGGTGAAATTGTTCATGTAGATTGCGGATGTCATAGTGTTTATTCTTCAATTGAAGAAATGGAATTGTTGACAAAATAAGCAATAAGAAATATTTAAAAGCTCGAACAAATTTTGTTCGAGCTTTTTTTATTCGTTTAAAGTTAAAAAACTTAGTTGTTTGTTGCGTTGTATAATCTTTTTTATTGTTTTTTTGTAGCCGACAGCAAGCCAAATAGCTCCTGCTACCCACGCACAAGGTGTTGCAAAGCAAACCCCTAAAAAACCGAAATAATGTGCAAGAATAAATGCCGCAGCAGCTCTCATTACAAGTTCTATTAATCCTGAAATTAATGGGATTTTGACATTTCCCATTCCTTGAAGAACATTTCTGTAAAGTAAAATTGTGCCTAATCCAAAATAAAACAGAGCGATAATGCATAGATATAATTGGGCTTGTTCTGTAATTTGCGGATGGTGTCCGCTTATGAACAAGTTTACCAAATATTTGCCGCCTAAAAATATGATTAATCCGCTAATTGCTGTTAATACTATATTTATTCTTAAACATTTAGATGCTCCAATACGAATACGATTGAAATTTCCCGCCCCAAAATTTTGTGCGGTATATGTTGCAATTGCTACTCCGATTGCGAGAAATGCTTGGCTTGCTGTTTGTTCTACTTTGACTGCAGCTGTGAATGCTGCAACTGTATCTGAACCAAAAGAGTTTAAAACTACTTGGAGTGCGATAATCCCTATTGTCAATATTGACATTTGAAAGCCCATTGGAAATCCAATTCTAAAGTGTTCCCATAAAAATTTGAAATTTATATACCAATCTTTTTTTTCGAGTTTAAGAATCGGAAATTTATAAAACATATAGGACAAACAAAGTACGGCAGAAATTCCTTGAGAAATTGTTGTCGCCCAACCGGCTCCGGCTACACCTAATTTTAACTTAATTATGAATATTAAATCTAAAATTATATTCATTATTGAGGCTAAAATAAGGAATACAAGCGGGGTTTTGCTATCACCTAATGCTCTGATTATATTTGAAATAGCGTTGTAAAAAATTATTGTTCCGATACCTAAATAGATTACAAAGATGTATTCGTATGCTTGTTGTATTATGTTTTGCGGTGTATTCATAATTTCAAGCAGGGGCATAGTTGTAAGCGTACTTGCTGTTGTTAAAAATATTGTTAAAAGTATGCAGAGAATCATTATTGAAACGAAGGATTTTCTCACACCTTCGTAATCTTTAGCACCGAATCGTTGTGCTGTAATTACAGAAAATCCGGATGTTGTTCCCATTACAAAACCTAATACCAAAAAAGCAATTGCCCCTGTTGAACCAACAGCCGCCAAAGATTCTACTCCCAAAGTTCTGCCCACAATAAGTGTATCAACCAAGTTGTAAAACTGTTGAAAAAGGTTTCCTATGAACAAGGGTAATGCAAACCATAGAATTAATTTGGTTGGGTTCCCTATTGTCATATCTTTTGTGGACATAGTGTTTCCCTTTGTTATTAATAATTTCATTATAATCTTAAAAATCAAAAAAACAATTAAAGTTAATTCTAAATGGGGATTTTGTAATTTAAAAAGTAGGGCTAAATTGGATTAGAAAATATGCACAATTTTGAGGGGAATACAATGTTTAAAAAATTAGGAGATTTTTCAGTTAAACGTAACTTTGTTGATGCGTTTTTGTTCTATTTAGTTTATGGTGCGGCAGGTGTGTTTTTATGTGGAGTTATTACTTCAATGATTGTTGAAGTCAGTTCCTTAAGTTCAGTTGACGATGTAAAACTTTTGGCAATGAGAGTAGCCCCGATTGTGGCAGGTATTTATACGTTTATTGTCGCATTTAGTGTAATATTGATTAAACATTTGAATAAAGATGCATTGGCTATATTATTTGCAATCGTAGGAGCTTTTGCCAGCTCGAGCTTAGGATTGGTATTTGGCTTTGTACCGGTTGCAGTATTAAGTGCATTTGAAAGACAAACAGTCGCTACAAGTTAGAAATTTTCAATTATATAGTTAAAAGTATTATTATAAGGACCTTTGTATTTGAGAGCTTCTTTAAGTGCTGTATCACAAAATTCACCTTTACAGTTTTTACTCTTACTAATATTAGCTAGAACTTGGGGTTGGTGTTTTAATGCTTCTCGTATTGTTGCCATACCTTTTTTAAAACGATTATGAGCTGGTGTATTGCCTTGAGCATCTCTTGATGTGTATATTTGTGCCAATGCAAAAGGATAATTTTTTAACGATCTGTTCATTTCTTCTAATCCTGCAACGGACAAATAATGTGCCGGAATTTCTTTTTTCTTGTTTGGAGTTGTGTATAAATTGAGAAGTAGCGGCTTCGAATTTTTGCAAGCTTCATTGATTATTTTTATATATGGAAGTGAGATTTTCTCCATAAGAATTTTGCCGTTAGAATCTTTTTGTTCTATTGTGTTTAAAAAAGTGATTGCATCTTTTGTTAATCCTTCAAATATTTTTAAAGTTGCTTTTTCAGGTACGTCAAAAATAAGCTCCCTTTCAGCTTGGTTAAAGAAAAATTCTGCTAAAAGGTCAGGATATCCGCTTAGTTTTGAAATGATAAAATTTAGTCTTTCTTCCGAGATAGTTTTGTATTTAATACTATCGGCAAATGATTTAGTTAGATATGTTTTTCTGAGTTTTTCTTTTACTCTTTCATATTCAAGTTTTGCCGCTATTCTTTCTTGTGCCTCAATTTCTTTTTCTTCTTGGCGTAAAAGTTTTCTTTCATGAATTTCAGATGGTTGTTGAGTTGAAATGTGAGAGCCGGCTTTTTTCTGAAGTTTTGTTAGGTGTGGATTTGAGTGCTTTTTGTTTCCAAAAGAAACAGTGTCACAAATTGGTTGTGATAATAATGCAGGCTGAGAAAAGTTTTGTTTTCGATTAGTGCCAAAACTTACTTGATTATAAAATAATGGTATTTGGGAGATTTTCATAGTGACAAATTTTATTTTTTGTTGCATTAATACTCCAAAATATAAAAATTTGTCAGTTTAAAAATATTTCTTTACGTTTATTTGCAAATACAATTTTTTTGAATAGGCCTGCCAAAAATTAGTCTGATACCAGCAAATCTTTTTTTCATTGTATTTTTAAGTCCACAAGTTATTTCATTTAAATTGTTAAGTAAGCAATTTGTTTGATTGATGGATGACGTTAATTGTTTTGGTGTGCCTGAAAAATCTTTCAAAGTTTGTTGTATATAGTCTGTTGATGTGTAAATATTGCTAAGTGCAGTATTCAAGTCAGCTTGAATGACAGCGTTGTCTATTTTCTGCATCATTTGACTTGTGCTTTTTGTAGTTTTTTCTAAATTTGAGAATGAATTTTTAATAACAGCTTCGTTATCTGTTAAAATGCTGTTAATTATGGCAAAAACGCTATAAAGCATTCCTGTTGTATCATCTAAATTTTCTAAAATATTTGCAGCGTTTTCTTCCATTTTTTCATAAGAATCAGGAGAAATGTTCGCAAGGTATGAGTGGATATCTATCGAACTTTTTCCTGCAATTTTTGAACCATTTTTGAGTATTGCTAAATCAGGACTATCAGGATAAATCAGCTCGATGTAATCTTTGTGTAACCAACGAGTTTTATGGACTTTTAATTTTGCTGTTGTATTAAGTGGTAAATTAAGATTTTTAGGATGCAATGCCACAGTTACCAAAGTTGATTGATAATTGTCAGTCGGCTCTATTTTGGTGACTTTTCCTATTTTAAATCCTTTAAAGTAAACAGGTGCTTTTTCGTGGAATGGTCTTAAGTCTTTAAATTCAATGTGGACTTTTGTAGTTGAAATCATTTTGTATAAGCCCAACAAACTCATTAGTAGGATGGCTGAAAAGATTGTAGCCATTAGTGTATGATTTTTAAAAGTATCTATAAAAAATTTTTTCATAGAAAAAATATATTATGGCAATAAAAAAACAAGATTACCCAAAAGAGTAATCTTGTTTACCGATAGATAACATATGCCGGCGGGTAAGTCCCACCGACATACGGCTTAGCAGCGGTGTGATATTATCTGAAGGGATAAACGACTGTGTCGTAAATTGCTCCGACTGAATTGTCATATACCATTCTTGTTCCGTTCCACATTCGTTTAAAAAACGATTGTTTATTGCAACATTGAGATTGGTAAGCTTGATTGTAGGTCGGACATGTTTGTACACAGGTGATTTTTTCTCTTTCACAAGGGTCACATTCTACTTTTTTTATTTGCTGACAGTGACAAGATGCGAATGCACTTGTTGTAGATGATAATATAGCTGCCATAGCTCCTAGCATTAATAACTTTTTCATACTTATCTCCTTAAAATATTTTCACCGAAGTAAATATTGACTTCATTTTTATTTTTTCATTTTTGAGAAAGAATACATTAGCCACCTGTATTAAATATGGATATTGCAAAAACGGGTGATATTTTCATTTTGTATGATAAAAAGACTTAGTTAAATTTATAAAGTTATTGGAATTAGCATTAATTTTGTCGTTGTGTCTAATGTTGAATTTATTATCTCTTAATAGAATGAAGTCAAATTTGGTTTTATTGAAACAGAAAAGAGAGGTTACGACAATTATTGTCGTAAAAGTAGACACGATGTTTAAGAAAAATAGAGTTTTAGGTTTTACATTATTATTTTTTGCGTTCCTTTTTTGGGGAAATTTTGAAGGATATGCAACTACGGAAATACCTTATCCTGACTATGCTTATGAGTTTTTAGGTGAGGATAAATATGAAAAATTGAATCGTAAAATGTTTAATTTTAATATGAAAATGAACAAGTATGCAGTTCGACCTTTGCATGTGATTTGGGCATCAATTATGCCTAAATTTGGAATGGATAGGTTGCAAAGTATATATGATAATGTGCTTTATCCAAGACGATTAATAAGCTCGTTGATTCAGAAAGATTTTGATGGTGCAAAGGACGAAACTATAAGGTTTTTAACAAATACTACGTTGGGGCTGGGTGGGATGTTCGATCCGGCAAAAAAATATTTTAATATTGAATCCAATAATGCAGATATGGAGGAGGCACTTTGTGCTTGTAATATAAAACAGGGAAGTTATCTTGTTTGTCCTGTTTTATCATCCGCAAGTCCTCGAGCATTACTTGGAAAAGCTTTGGATGCGGCATTAGATCCGTCTTCTTATTTGGGGATACCGTTTATGTCCTTGGTAAAGTTAGGCTTTACAATAAACAGTACTGCTTATAGTCAGCCGTTGGCATATTTAATTGAGTCAACATATGCTGATCCATACGATATTATGAAAAAACTTTATGGAATTGAAACTTATTTAAAAACTATGCCTGTTGAAGATGTAGATGAAATTGAAAATAATGATTTTAAAGAAGTTACAGGACAAGTTTCAGATAAACAGGTTCTTCCCGTGAAAAATTTAAATACGGAAAATAAGGTTTTTGGGGAAGTTGTTTCTTTAAACTATACGGAAAATGTTTCACAAAATGAAGATTTAACTAATGAAAAATCCTTAGTTTTTGAAGATAAAAATCAGGATGATTCAGTTTCGGATTATGATGACATGTTTGCTCAAAATATGTTGGCATTATATGGATATGCAAGTATTCTCGAGGATGAATATTTGCAAAATCCAACAAAAATCAGCAGTGACGATAAGCCATCACAGGATATTGTATTGGTTAATCTTGTCTTAGAAACGTTGCCATTGCAAACTTCTTTGGGTGCTGATGTCATTTTAGAAAACTACAATTCTCAAGGTCCTGTTGTTGATTCAATGCGAACCGCATTGTTTGATTCTCCTGATATTTATAAGTCTATGTGGAGCGAATTATCAATATGGAACAGGAGTTTTGGAAAAAGAATTAAATTATCTTCTGTTAACATTTTCCCTGATAGAGCTGATTACAAATTTAGATTCATAATGCAAAAAGACAAAAATTCGCCTGTTGCAATAATATACCCTTCAATTGGGGAAGGTATAATGTCACACCATTCTGTGGTATTAGCAAAGTTGTTTTATGAACAAGGTTATTCTGTAATAATACAGGGAAGCCATTTTCAGTGGGCATTTGTAAAAAGTATGCCTATTGATTATAGACCGGGGATTCCGACAAAGGATGTTGATTATCTGAAAATAGTTACTACCAAAATTATTGATAATCTGCAAGATAGATATAACTGTAAATTTAGAGATAAAGTTGTAATAGGTACATCTTTTGGGGCTATGAGTGCGTTATTTTTAGGAGATAGTGAAGCAAAAGAAAATACGTTGAATATTTCAAAGTATATTTCAATAAATCCACCGATAGAACTTCTTTATGCAATGAATCAAATTGACAGAAATACTGCAGAATGGAATAAAAATACTGATAATTTAAAAGAAAGGGTTTCTTATACGGCAGCAAAAGTATTGAATTTGTTACAGGCTGAAAATATTGATAAAGAGAAGTTTGAAGCTTTTCCGTTCTCTGAAGATGAAGCAAAATTGATAACCGGATTTATTATGCACCAAAAGTTGTCTGATTTGATTTTTACCATTGAAAATGGCGAAAAATCTAATCAACCTGAGTTGTATAAAATGATTCGAGGGATGAATTATAACGAATATGCAAAAAAATATTTGCTAAAGGAGGATGCTTCTGACTTGTCTGCATTAGCTGCGGATACAAGCTTATATTCGATATCCGACTATTTATCTCAAAACGATAACTATAAAATTTATCATGCAATAAATGATTATTTGGTCAGTGAAGAACAGCTAAAACAATTAAAAAATTATTGCAGAAAAAATTTGATATTAATGAACAATGGCTCGCATTTAGGCTTTTTATATCGCAAGGAATTTATAGATATGCTTAAGCAGGATATAAAAAGAGAAAGTGTTGTTGATGAATTTGTAAAAGGAGATGTTTAATCATGAAATTAATGCCTAATTTTGATTGGTTTGCAAGCTTAAATAAACCTAAGTTTTCACCTCCTGATTGGCTTTTTGCACCGGTTTGGAGTGTGTTATACGTTATGATTTTTTTGTCATTGGTGTTTTTTGTAAGGACAGGAAATCTTGCACATAAAATTTTACCTATTGCCTTTTTTGTTGCTCAGTTGGTTCTTAATTTGTGTTGGAGTCCGGTATTTTTTGGGATGAAAAATATTCAATTGGCATTTGTTATAATTGTTTTGATGTGGATTTGTATTTTGGGAACAATTGTGACTTTTTATCCACATTCGAAAGTCGCGGCATTATTGCTAGTTCCATATTTTATTTGGGTTAGTTTTGCTGTTTATTTGAACTTTAGTTATTTGTTGCTGAATTAAACCTTTGTTATTTTCGGTATTTGCAGTAAAATTTTCACAGAGGTGAAAATGAATACAAAATATGCCGTAAATGTCGAAAATATGAAGGTTTCTTTAAGTGGAAAAGAAATATTACATAATATTTCTTGGAAAGTTAAGAGAGGTGCAAAATATTTTATACTGGGAGCAAACGGTTCAGGTAAAACAACACTGGTTAGGACTTTACTTGGGTATATTTGGGCACATTATGGGGCGAATGTTGAAGTTTTAGGCAACAAATATTGGCATTGTGATGTTAATGAAGTGCGGAAATTAATTGCTTGGGTAAGTCCGTTTTTTCAAAAAACCGTAGAAGGTGCGACAACGGGTGTTGATGTAATCCTGTCAGGAAAGACAGGAACTTTGGGCTTTTTTCGAGCTGCAACATCTGATGAGTTGGAAGAAGTTAAAAATCTATTAGTGTCGATGAATGGATTACATCTTGCTAATAAAGATTTTTTAAAAATGTCTTCAGGTGAGCAAATGAAGATTCTTGTTGCAAGAGCTTTAATTGCAAATCCTGAGTTGATGATATTTGATGAACCAAGTGTTTATTTGGATATAGCTGAACGTGAAAATTTTCTTAGAATTGTTGATAGATTGGCGAAAGAGCGAGATGATTTGACTATTATTTTTATTTCACAACGTATAGAAGATATTCTTCCTTCTTTCAGTGAAGGAATGATATTGAAAAATGGTCAAATCGAAGTTGAGGGGCAGAGGGATGAAATACTAACGTCTACAACATTAAAAAAAGCTTTTGGGGTAGACATTAGGTTAATTAAAACGGAAAATGGCAGGTTGTGGAGTGTCGTTGAATAAATAAAAAAGGATGCCGAAGCATCCTTTTTAGTGGTGTCCGCCGCAGTGGTGATGATGACCTTCTTCGTGAGAGTGTCCGCCACAGTGATGATGCTCGCCGCCACAAGAGTTTTCCCCTGTTGATAAGTTGTTTTCTAAATAAGCGTTTATAATAT
>JAFQTK010000118.1 GCA_017409065.1 bacterium | reverse complement strand
GTTAATGTGTCATTTCTTCCACTCATGTTAAAATCAAAAATTTCGTTAATTTCGCCCAAAAGTGCAGCCCAATTAGCCCCAAGATTACGGGTATACAAGGCACTAACGTATTGGTGTCTTATATCATTTGAGTACAAAGACGGAGAAACAGTGTTTTTTCTTAAAAAATCACCCACGTCCTGCTCTAATTTTTCATTCAATTTTTTGTAATAAAATAAATTGCCTAAATGCCCAATCTCATTAATATTATTAACGCTTAACGGTCTGTTAAAATCACTGTCATACATTGCGTTTTACTCCTTTTTTTGGTATTGTTTTTTTATGAAAAAAGTATTGTTATTTGCATTTACGTTAATAATTTTTTTGGTGCTGGATGTAATATTATTCAACGCAGCTTGCACTTTGAGCGACAAGCTTGGTTACAATTTTTTTACGGATTTGATTAAATTTGTGGTTCGATATTTTTTTGAGGTTGCTGCAGTAGTATGTTTTTGGGCGATTTTTTTCAAAAAACCGAATTAGCCCGCACATGCGGGTTTTCCACCAGCTAGCCGCAAGAGCTAAAGTCCGATTGGTTAGTTTTTAACGGGGGTGCGGGGGTGGAACCCCTGCCATAAGGGCGGAGCCAAGCGTGTTTTTCTTCTTTGGGGGGACCTTTCTTCTTTTTCCATCAAGATAAAAAAGAAGAAAGGTCCCGTATAAAAAAGATTTTTTTTATTTTATTGTTAAAGGGCTAAAGCCCTCAGAATGACTGAGGGGGAGTTTTTATCCAAGCTTAACGTAATTTACCGCCAAAGCCTTTGGCTGAACCACTTTTGCACCGTACAAGTACAAGCCTCGAATCAAATCAGAGAAAGTGTTAACGTCACGGATTTTCTCGATTTTAGCGACTTGAGAAGCGAAAGTTATTGCAGCGTTAGTGCCTGCTATTATTGGGATAGAGCCGTTTGCATCGGCTTTTAGGTTAGTAGAAACCAAAACGTCCATCCCTGAGATTCTGCCAATAGCCCCTTCACGCAAGGTTTTGTCGGCAGTTTGGAAAGAGGAAGTAAATTGTTCGCATTGGAGCAAAACAGCCTCAACGTCGGGGTTAATGACAACCCAAGGCACGGTTTTTGCGTTAGTCGGAGTGCCGTTTTCTGTGGTTTTGCCCGCTGTAAGCCCGATAGCGTTGGAGTTTTTAAGCACTTTAGCCAACTCAACAAACTGAGCGTAAACGTTTTCAGGAGTAACAGCAGTAGCCGAATCGCTTGCGGCGATGATGTTTTGCTCGTCCGCTTCGGTGTGAAGCCCGATTAGGTAAGAATCTTGGTCGATTTCGATAGACTTTTTAGCGTTACGCAAATGAGCCTGCATAAGGTCTACGCCCGATTGAGCGGTCGCAACGTCGTCGATTCGGAACGCAAAAAACTTTTTCTGGTCGATAACAAGCTGTTTTTTGTCGGGTGCAACTTGGTCGTAGTTGATGTTTCCGCCGTGGAGTGAAGAAACGCTAATCTCGCCCGGTGTAAGAATATTGACCGTGTCGCCTGCCTCTTTGATTTGCCCCTCGTAGTTGCGGTTAACGCATTGAAGCATAACAGCGTTGGTGAAAAGCAGTTCTTCCAACTGTTTTGACCAAAATTCAGGGATGAAATTTTGGTAAGCGGTAGAAAAATCGGTGTTAGACATAAAAATCTCCTTATAAGTGTGAAAACTAAGCGGGGCTTTGCGTAAAGCCCTTTGTAAATGTTAAATGACTGTCATCTTGAGGGCTTTAGCCCTTTAAACAATAAAATAAAAAATCTTTTTTATACGGGACCTTTCTTCTTTTTTATCTTGATGGAAAAAGAAGAAAGGTCCCTTCAGCACGCACGCAGTTTTTTAACGCTTACGCTAAAAACTAGCTGGCTGCATACCTGTCTTGTACGGTTCGAGCAAGCTCTCACCTACAATATCGGTAAAAGAAGAAAAACACGCTGCACATCAGAGAGAGTAGCGGTTTCGCTTGAATTTTTTAATGCTTTTTTACAAAAAAGCTTGAAAAAAATTCTGTCACAAAACCGACTCTCTCTAAGCAGAGCTTAGGTCAGGGGGTTTCACCCCCCAGAACCCCCTGCTTCTGTCATTCTAAGCTGCAGTGGCAGCTTTTCCACCAGCTAGTCTTAAGAACTAAAGTCCATTTGGCTAGTATCCAGCTGCAGTGGCAGCTTTTCCACCAGCTAGTCTTAAGAGCTAAAGCCCAACCGGCTAGAGTCAAAGCGATACTGCCAACTACTAAAACCTAGCAAACCGCCGCCAATTGCGGGAACTTCGCCACAAGCATTTTGCAAGTCAAGCTCAACTTTCGCATTTTGGGGTGGGTTTTTTGAACAAAATCAGCCGCCTCGTCAAACGTAAACTCCGCAGGCTTCTTGCAGTTCCGAGCATTTTCTCGTTGCTGTTCAAGCAACTTGTTAGTCGCCTCGATTTGCCGGCGAGCCGCACCCGTTTTGTGCAAAATCTCAGCCGCAGCACCGTTACGAATCAACGCTTGAGCGTACAGCTGTGCATTTTTCGCCCCTCGCTGCTTGGCAAACTCAACCAAAACTTTAAACTCCTCATCAGAGATGTTCATTTCCTTTTCCTTTTTTTGTTCTATATAAGGACCCGACATTTTGTCACTTTGCAACCCGACATTTTGACCGCATTCATCAGCCAAATTGTCCGTGTGTGAAAAATCACTCTGTGCAAGACTTTCCACCGAATCGATTTGAACGTTTTCAAGTCGAATTTCATCTGACTTTTTGTCTTTTTTCGTGGCAGGTTTTTCAATTTTTTTAGCTCCAAAATTTTCGCAAATGGCGGACGTAAACTTGTATCGGTTCGAATTTTTGCACTCAATAATGATTAACCCAAGCCCGCAAAGCTCAGCCACAGCTCGCACAACAGACCGCTCAGAAACCCCCAACACGGCAGCAATTGTCGATTGCTTGGGGAACACGTCCGCATTGCTCGGGTTGTAACAATTCGTTAAATAAAGCAAAACCAACTTCGCTGTTGGTGTTACGTCGTATTGTGACAAATTGTTAAGCACAAACTTGCTTAACTCAAATTGCGAAAAAGCATGCTGTTGTTGCATTTTGGCATGTAAAGTTTTTTTCATGGTAAACAAACCTCCTCAAAATCCGCAAAAGGTTTGACAACAGTTAAATTTCGGTGTAAAATTGGTTTAAGGATTTATTTGATTTTAACTATTGCCCTGCTTGCGGGGCTTTTTTTATGTGATTGTGTAGTTTCGCAGGTTTTGAGCCACTTGCGAGGGCTTTTTTTATGTGATTGTGTAGTTTCGCAGGTTTTGAGCCACTTGCGAGGGCTTTTTTTATGTAGTTGTGCCGCAGTGGCGGCATTTCCACCAGCTAGCCTTTAGAACTAAAGTCCAACTGGCTAATATTCACCGCAGTGGCGTTTTTTCAACATCATCGTCATTCTGAGCGTTAGCGAAGAATCTCGTCGCAGTAAGCCCCTCCGTCATTCTGAGCGTTAGCGAAGAATCTCGCTGAATGTAGACTCTGTGTGTCGAGATTCTTTGGTCACTGCGTTCCCTCAGAATGACGACCCGCAGTGGCGGTCTTTCCACCAGCCAGCCTCTAGAACTAAAGTCCAACTGGCTAGGATTCACCGCAGTGGCGGTCTTTCCACCAGCCAGCCTCTAGAACTAAAGTCCAACTGGCTAGGATTCACCGCAGTGGCGGCATTTCCACCAGCCAGCCTCTAGAACTAAAGTCCAACTGGCTAGGATTCACCGCAGTGGCGTTTTTTCAACATCATCGTCATTCTGAGCGTTAGCGAAGAATCTCAAGGAGCTTAGACTTCTTTCGTGGAGATCCTTCGGGCTAAAGCCCTCAGGATGACAACTCATTTTAGTATTCACCGCAGTGGCGACATTTTCTCCAGCCAGCCTTTAGAACTAAAGTCCAACTGGCTAGGATTCACCGCAGCCCCGTCCACTGTCGGAGCCTGTTGAAGAGGTTCTTTCTCTCCCCCCCCCACTTGATATATAATAACGAGCATGCTAAATTTATGTCAAGAGGGTTTCAAAAACGTGTTTAAAACGTTTCTTGAGGGTATCGGAAACGTTTCGACAACCCCCAAAAAGGAGAAGAAAGTGGAACAAAAAAAGTATTCAGTGCAAGAACTGTCAGACATTTTAGGCATTTCCGTCGCAGCTATCAGAAAAAAGATTTTTCAAGACCCGCAACGTGATGACTTGAAACGTTACAAGAAACGTTATCCAGTCATTACAGAAGAAAAAGACGGTCGACCAGTTATGCTCATTATGCTTACTAATATTGAATTAGAGGAAGAAAAACGTCTGTCCGGTATTAATAAAATAAAATACACCGTTGGGAGTACGTTGCAAGAAACGTTACAAGAAACGTTTTCTGACGATGTTGTTGATGCTGATTACGAGCCACAGGAACGAAATATGCCTTTATCCAACGGCAAAAACGAGGGTTTAAGTGCTGCTGATTTTATAGAGTTTACAGAACGTTACAATAACCGTTTGGAAACGTATTTAGAACGTATCGTGAAGGCAGAGAGCCAACAATTGTTGTTGGAAGACAAAGCCGGACGTGAGGGGCTTTATTTAAAAGAGATTGAGGACGCCCGCAACGAGGCTAAAGAGGCGAGAAACGTGTTACGCAACGTTACCAAGTACTTTGTTATAACGTTTTTGTTGATGTTGATAATGTTGGGGGCTGCAGTTGGGTATTTGGTTTACAAGCTTGCAAACCCAACGATAGTGGAAAAGGAAGTTGTGGTGGAAAAGCCTGTTATACAAAAGGTTGAAGTCCCTGTATACAAGCGAACCACCCGCTAACCTGCATGTGCAGGTTTTCAACATTAACGTCATTCTGAAGGAGTCCGCAGGACGACTGAAGAATCTCATGGAGTTTAGGCTTCTTTCGAGGAGATTCTTCGGCAGCACCGCTGCCTTTCAACCAGATAGATTCAAGAAATAAAGCTCAACCGGCTAGGATTCACTGCGTTCCCTCAGGATGACGGCGGCACCGCCGCTTTTCCACCAGCTAGACTTAAGAGCTAAAGTCCATTTGGCTAGGATTCGCTGCAGTGGCAGCATTTCCGTCCCTCGTCATTCTGAGCTTTAGCGAAGAATCTCAAGGAGTTTAGACTTCTTTCGTGGAGATCCTTCGGGCTAAAGCCCTCAGGATGACAACTCATTTTAGTATCCACCGCAGTGGCGGCATTTCCGCCAGCCAGCCTTTAGAGCTAAAGTTCGTCTAAAGATGATTCGCAGTAACAAGGTGTAATTTACCGCCCCGTTTAGCTTTTTGGGGGTTACATCCCAATAGATTTGTAGAACGAAACAATCGCCTCGCCGACGTAAAACATTGCCACAGAGCGGCTTTTCACCTTTTCGTAAAGTGAGGAATCAAGCCCGATTTTGCCCTCGAGCATAACCCCATCGATGACAAACTCACGCTTGTTTTTGGGGTTAAAAAACTTGTAGAAAGTGGATTTAGCGAACACTTTTTGCTCGGGGATATTGGCGAACTCGGTCAAAATTTTTGCGTTAAGTTCATCTTGGCGAATTTTCGATTCACGGAGTGATTCGAGTTGCTGTTCAAGCCGAGCGACGGAGCTAGCGGGGTTTTCGCCGCAAATCAAAGCTTCAGCGGCTTTGGGGTCAATCCCGCCGTTGGGCTTGTGGGAATTATTTTTGCTGAAAAACTCGTCGTTAAGGTTGTTTTTAGTGTCTTTCATAGGTTATAAATCTCCATAAATAAACGTCATTGCTGCAGTAGCAGCTTATCAACCAGCCTCATCGTCATTCTGAGCTAGTGAATGAACCCTAATTAAGCGAGCTTTAATTTTTTAAGCTGTCTGGTTGTGAACCTGCATGTGCAGGCGAAGAATCTCGTCGCCGTAAGCTTTTATCCCCTGAGATTCTTCGGTCGTCCTGCGGACTCCCTCAGAATGACAGCCAATTTTTGCTAGGATTCAGCGGCACCGCCGCTTTTCCACCAGCCAGCCTTTAGAACTAAAGCTCATTTGGCTAGGATTCGCCGCAGTGGCGGCATTTCCACCAGCCAGCCTCTAGAACTAAAGCTCATTTGGCTAGAATCCAACGGGGGTGCGGGGGCAAAGCCCCTGCTATAAGGGCGGAGCCAAAGAGAGTTTTCTTTTTTTGCGTTACCTTTTTTTCTTTTGCATCGATATCAAAAGAAAAAAAGTAACAAAGTAAAAAGATAAAAAGAACCTTATTAAAAATGCTTGAAGCCTTTGTGCGGCAAGATTCTTCGGCGGCACTGCTGCATTTCCACCAGCCAGTCTTTAGAACTAAAGTTCGTCTAAATAGGGTTCAGCAGCAGTGGCGGGCTAATCGACGGTGATTTCCTTGCATTCCAATGCAAGCAGTGCGAAATTTTGGTCGAGGCGAGAGCCTGAAATGCAAAACTGAACTGCAAGCGAGGAGAGGGAAACGTCGATTTTTTGTGCGGTTTCGCAAGGTATCGCCCAACGTTGAGCGAGAGCGTACGAGCCGGAAACCGAGTCGTCATCTGCCCAACAGACCCAATTGCCTTGTGAATTTTCGTGAGCCCAAACGAGGTTTTGAGAGTTGGAAACGCTTATTTGCTCGTGGTCTTGGGCGTCGAGCGTGTCGTAATCTTTGTAGGCACGAAAATCGAAATTGTTGTCGACTGTGTCAGAAATGAGTAAATAAAAATCGTCGATAATCTTGCGGGAGTTGGGGTTTCCGAGTGTTAAAAACGGCGATTTCCATTCAAACTGAATTGGGGTGTTGTCAAAGCTGTTGCCCGAGTCCTCAAGCAGGATTCGCCCGTCAGATGTGGCGGAAACAATCTGCTCGCCGTAGTTAGCGGCACACGAAACGGGTTGAGGCAAGCCCCGCAAGCACCAAGCCTTGTTGAGGTAATCAAAAATCCAAATATTGTTCAAATGCGGGTTGTTTTGGGTCGGAATATAAAACCAGAGTTGGTTTTTCGGCTCGTAAGCCAAAACGTGAATCTTGTCGAGCCTGAGTTTATCCAACGCACCGCCGACCTGAAAAGTGTTGTTGTCGTTGTCTTTTAGGGTGGTGAGGTTGGACGAATCGTTGTTGAGAACCGGTTTAATATTGAGCGAAGCTTCGGTGCCGAGCGTGATTTGGGCGAGAATCCCAGTTTGCTCCAAGCAGAAAAGTGCATCAGCGAAGAAAAATTGCCTGTTATCAGCTGTGACAACGGCGTTGGGCGAGGTTGCACCTTTGTCCGCAAACGGCAAAATTGCAAACGTGTCGGTCGAATCGCCGCTGAGCAGATAAGTTTGAGCTTTTTTGTAGACCGCAAGGTAGTCTTTGTAGGTCATAAGTGCGGTCACAGGCGAGTTGTCGCAATGGAAATTCGAGATATAGCCTGCGTCGTCGGGGGTTTTCCAGTCGTCGAACATCCCTAATGCACTGAAATAGAGCGTATCGCCCTCAGCGAGCCAAAGTCGGGATTTATAGGCACACATCGCAGTCGGCACAATCGGGTCTACACCGTTCTTTTGCACGGTTTTCATGTCGCAAATTGTTCCGCCAAGCCCGTTTTTATCGCCTTTGTAGAAGAAAGGCGGGTTTACACCGTCGCAAACCGCGACCCCGCCCAAAAAAGCCGCAAAAATGCAGGCTCGCTCGGGTGCAACGGTCGAAAGTTGCTTGTGAGTTGACGTTTGGACGTCAAATTCGTAGAATTTCCCGTCGATTGTCGTGTAGAGAATTTTTTTAGCGACTTGGTTTGCTGCGGGGGTGAACGTGTAAATCGACGTTATTCCTACGTTTTGAGGAGTTGTTGTCAAAAGTTGGTTGCCGTTTTGGCGGCAAACCCCTTTGCGGCTAAAGATTTCGACGTTCAACCCATTCGCCCAATAGGTTTTGGACGAGTCCAAACCCAGTTGCAGCGGGGCGAGAGCGTAGTTTACGCCTGCGGAAAAGTCAGAGAGAATTTTTTTGTACATATTTGTCCTTTTTATTGCTGCAGTGGCAGCCTTTCAACCAGCCAGACTCAAGAGCTAAAGTTCATTTGGCTAGGGTTCGCTGCAGTGGCAGCCTTTCAACCAGCTAGCTTTAAGAGCTAAAGTTCGTCTAAAGAGGATTCAGCGGCACCGCCGCATTTTTTAACGGGGGTGCGGGGGCAAAGCCCCTGCCATAAGGGCGGAGCCAAAGAGAGTTTTCTTTTTTTGCGTTACCTTTTTTTCTTTTGCATCGATATCAAAAGAAAAAAAGTAACAAAGTAAAAAGATAAAAAGAAACTTATTAAAAATGCTTGAAGCCTTTGTGCGGCGAGATTCTTCGGCTTCGCCTCAGAATGACAGTCAATTTTTGGTTAGGATTCGCTGCAGTGGCAGCTTTTCAATATCCTCGTCATTCTGAGCGAGTGAAACGAAGCGAAGAATCTCGCCGAATGTAGACTCTGTGTGTCGAGATTCTTCGGTCACTGCGTTCCCTCAGAATGACGACCTGCAGTGGCGGTTTCCTCTAGCTAGATTCAAGAGCTAAAGCCCAACTGGCTAAGATTTGTCGCCGTGAAGCCGATACCAACGGATTTTCGACCGCAAAAACGACCCCACCTCGTGGGGCAAAACGCTCGGATACGGCGGCAAATAGGCGATGTCAACCTTCCCCGCAGACGAGCTTTGCGGGTGTTCCAACCCGAACTCAAAGTGCGTAAAAACGTTCTTTTTTGTGACTTCGATGTCGTATTTGAGCGAAAGCTTTGCACAGAGCTGCAAAAAGGCTTCAAGCTGAACTTTTTTAATCGGGTATTTCCCGCACGTTGCGGGGAGCAAAACGGGCTTGAGGTTGGACTTTTGGTCATAAACAACCGTACTTGACGGCACAAAACCCGCCATCGCACACAGTGCAACGCCGATTGCAGCAGTGTTTGCACCGCCGCAATGGGCTGCGTATTTGCCCGTTTTGACGTTCAAATTCGCCTCAGGCGGGTAGATTCCGTGGTGGGTCTTGCCGTTCCCGTCGACGAGGTAGTGGTAAAATTGCCGGTCAAAGAAGCTTGGGGTGTAGCTTCCCGCCGTCCAATGCATGATAATTTTTTTCATAAATTTTCAACCCTTCCTGTGGCATAAAACTGCAAAAGCGGGGGGTTCTGGGGGGAAACCCCAAAAACGGGAGCGACCATATATTTTCTAACCTAGATATTTCTTTGCGAAACAGCGGAAAAAGCCCATTTGTCTGAGCGAAGCGAGTTATGGGCTTTTGGGTTGAGCTTAGAAATAACAGGGAGAAAATATCCGGTCGCTAGCTTTTTGCTTACTTTTGGGCAATGCCAAAAGTAAGTCGGGGCGGCTTTAGACGCATCGAAAAATTTATTGTTTAAAGAGCTAAAGCCCTCAGAATGACGGTGACTTAAAAATACACCCGTCAAAGCGTGAGGGTGTAGACCTTGACGTCACAAAGCGGCGATTTGGGGCAAAGCCTTGTGTTGAGCGTGTCTCGCTCCCTTGTGTGCGAATATTTGAACCCAATTGCGGGCAAAAACCGTTGCGGGAACGCATTTTTTGCAAAAACTTCTGCATTAATTTTAAAAATCCGAAGTTGATTTTTGGCAAACCGCAGGAACTCAAAGCCCGATTGCAAGGCGAATTTGCCCCAAAACTTGCGGCGAAAACAGCAAGAAATCGAAGCCGAAAAGAACAACTCTTTTGAGCCGACAAGGTCATAAAGGTAGACGAAACCCGCAAGCTGGTTGGTTTGCGGGTCGATGATTGCCCAAAAATACGGTGATTGCGAGCGAATCAAGTCGAGAGTTTTTTGCAGCCCGCAAGCGGGGTCAAAGCCGAAAAAATCGTCGAAAAGCTTGTCAGAGTTGTTTGAAAGAAGTTCTGCAATTTCGGGGATAAGCGAAAAATTGACAAACTCGCCGCTTGATTCGTCGAGAAAAACAGGCGAGAAAATGGGTGTAAAGTCAGTTTTCGCCATTGTTTAGTACCTATCAAACCCGACAGTCCAGCGTGGGAGCTTGATTTTCGGTGGGGATTCGACTATAAACTCGCTGTCCGCCCGCATTTGGGAGTAACCCTCAGTGAACAAACGCAGCCAGTGCTTGTATTTGGGGTGTTCGGGGTTGGACTTGAACTGCATGCAAGCCCCGAAAACCACGACGTTGCGTGCGTGTTGGTCGGGAATAAGCGTTGTGTCGCTGCCGTTGGTGAGTCGTGGAATCTCTTCCCCGTCGGCGGTTTTGGCTGAATTTTTAGTCTTGTAAAACAGCTTGAGCTTGGTGGCTTTTTCTCGTGGCATAATCAAAACTTGGCAATTAAAGGTCGAAAACCCGCCGTAATAGCCTTTTTTGTCTAAAAATCGGTGGCACTCGTCGCTGTATTCGAGCGGCGAGCCGTCGAGGTAAGCGGCTTTGATTTTTAACCCGATTGGAATCGGCACGGCGGTTGCGTTTGCGGGTACGTCGATGTCGATTTCTCGCATTAAAAATGCCCAATCGCAAGTATTGGTCAAGTTTTCGTTGATTCTGCTGACGGTTTCAAGGATTTTTTTGTGGTCGGGTTTGACCAGTTCTGAAAAGTCCGAAACCGTCTTGTAGTTTAGTTCTTGAAGTGTTAGGTTGGTGAGTTCAAGGTAGTTCATACAATGTCCTTTTTTAAAATGGCTTGTTGATTTTTATGGGATAAAAGCTTACGGCGGCGAGATTCTTCGCCCTCTCGTAAATGTGACATTTAGTCACATTTACTCGGCAGAGTGCTCAGAATGACGTGGATATTGAAAAGCCGCCACTGCAGCTGAATCCTAGCCAATTGAACTTTAGCTCTTGAGGCTAGCTGGTGGAAAACCCGCCACTGCGGGACGTCATTCTGAGGGAACGCAGTGACCGAAGAATCTCCACGAAAGAAGTCTAAACTCCATGAGATTCTTCAGTCGTCCTGCGGACTCCTTCAGAATGACGTTAATGTGGAAAATCGGCGGTGCTGCCGTACCGGAAACAAATCTTTTTTTCTTAGATACTTTCTTCTTTTTGAATTGCATACGCAAAAAGAAGAAAGTATCGCAAAGAAGAAAAACACGCTTGGCTCCGCCCTTATGGCAGGGGTTCCACCCCCGCACCCCCGTTGAACACTAGCCAAATGGACTTAAGCTCTTGAGTCTAGCTGGTGGAAAACCCGCCACTGCAGCGAATCCTAGCTAATCGGACTTTAGCTCTTTAAACTGGCTGGTGGAAAACCCGCCACTGCTGCGAATCCTAGCCAAACGAACTTTAGCTCTTTAAACTGGCTGGTGGAAAACCCGCCACTGCGGGCGAATCCTAGCCAAATGAGCTTTAATTCTTGAATCTAGCTGGTGGAAAAGCTGCATGTGCCGCTGAATCCTCTTTAGACGAACTTTAGCTCTTTAAACTGGCTGGTGGAAAACCCGCCACTGCGGGCTAGATTGCAAGCGGGAAGTAAAACTCCACCAAATACGATGCCGCATCGAACGGATGCGAAAGGAATTTCAACTCCCGATTTTTGCGAATCTGATGATAGGTCGGAATATCAATCTGCGAGGAGCCTGAGCGGTATTTCAGATTTTTTAAATTATAAATCAGTTTTTCGCATTTCGGGTCGATAAAAATCCGCAATTCGCCGTCAGCAGAGCGAATCAGCGTGTTGAAAGCGATGACCCTGTTTTTTATGGGCGGGTTAAACGGACGGATTTCGACATCAACGTTAGAATAGCCGTGCAGAGCGAGTTTGCGGAGCATAAGCGAATAATTCGTAAACTCAGAGGTGCAAGAGCGATTGTCGCCCGAGGCATCGCCGTTGATGACGATTCTGCCCTTGTGGCGGGGATAACGGGTAAGAAATTCGTCCATCGCCCTAGCGGTGGTTGTGTTTTCAAGCACAATTTCGTCGATAAAAAAGACCTTGCTTTCGGTTTTGTGTGCGACAACCCACGACATGGGGTCGACGTTGAAATCGCAGCTTAGGTGCAAGTCTAAATGCTCGTCGTAGTCGAGATTTCGGACGTTTGAATCGGAAAAACCTTTAACCACAAGCGAGTCGTCCGAGTCGAGCCATTGCCCAAGCACGTTTTGGGTGAAATAGTCCTCGTCGTAAGACTTTCGCAGCTCGTCGACAAAGCCTTTCGGCAGGAAAATATTTTCGGTAGTCGGAGCGATAATCAGGCGGTAATTAGGCGGCGGATTGCGGGCGAAAGTATCGTAAATCCAGCCTTTTCGCTCCTCGGGGTTGGTGTGGCCAAAAAGCCGGTATTGAAAATTGTGCCAACACGGCTGAATCGACTGCCGCAACCGCCCCAAAAGCATATTAAACACGGACTTTGGGACGTCCGACATCTCTTCGATTTGAGCAAACCCGAGGTTAAGCGACTTGAGCTTGTCGGGTTCGTCAAAGTGGCGAAACATAACCTCAGAGCCGTTTTTGAACCGCAAAAGCCGCTCGGATTTTGAAAAGCCCCAGTCTTTGCCCTCGTCGAACCCAAGAGCATTGAGGTGTTCAAAATAGGCACTCAGCGTGGTGTCCCGCACTAGCGGGTAGGTCTGAGCCCCCACCAGCCCTTTAATTTGGGGGTATTTTAGGCACAGCAACACACCCAAAAGCGAGCCGCAGAAAGTCTTTCCCGACCCGAACCCGCCTTGGTACACCGCTACGTCAAGGCTGTATTTGTGGGGGATTTCCATAAATTTGCGTTGGGCGTTGAGTAGTTTGTATTGCATAAGGGAATAGTGCTGCAGCGGCAGCTTTTCAACCAGCTAGCCTCAAGAGCTAAAGTTCGTCTAAAGAGGATTCACCGCAGTGGCGGCTTTTCCTCCAGCTAGTTTTAAGAGCTAAAGTCCATTTGGCTAGGATTCAGCGGCACCGCCGCCTTTCAACCTCTTCGTCATTCTGAGCGAGTGAAACGAAGCGAAGAATCTCGAAATACGAAGTCTTCGCTCGTGGAGATTCTTCGGTCACTGCGTTCCCTCAGAATGACGTCCCGCACATGCGGGTTTTCCACCAGCTAGCCGCAAGAGCTAAAGTCCGATTGGTTAGTTTTTAACGGGGGTGCGGGGGTGAAACCCCTGCCATAAGGGCGGAGCGAAATTCCGGACGAGCGAAAGCTCGGGGAGCGAAGGAATTGAGCCGACTAGCACGAAGTGCAAAGGCGAAACTTCCTGAGCAATAAGGAATTTCAAGACAGTAAGTCGGGGCGGCTGAACCCTAGCAGTTGAGCTTTAGTTCTTGGGTCTGGCTGGTTAAAAAGCAGCGGTGCTGCCGCTCCGAAAAAACATTTTGCTTTATTATTTTAAAATTATCTTTTCGTTGTTACTTTTTTCTTTTAATATCAATATTTTTGAGTCGGAGTGACTTATTTTTTTCAAAATCATTTAGAAGCATTTGCAATAAATCATTCTTAGGCAAGTTAGGGTAGTTAATTCCATATTCTATGCCCAAATTATTGTTAAAACGGTCTGTTAATGTGTCATTTCTTCCACTCATGTTAAAATCAAAAATTTCGTTAATTTCGCCCAAAAGTGCAGCCCAATTAGCCCCAAGATTACGGGTATACAAGGCACTAACGTATTGGTGTCTTATATCATTTGAGTACAAAGAC
>JAFQTK010000117.1 GCA_017409065.1 bacterium | reverse complement strand
TGGGATGAGTGGGCATTGGCTAACGATGTCAAAGTTGTTAATGTTCCTGTTGGATTCAAGGAAATTGCAAACGTTATGAAGAAAGTTGAAAAACAAATTAATGACGGGGTGCAGGAAGTTGTTGTTACTGATGTGTTTGGTAATGATATAAATTTGGGTAATAACCCGAGAGTTATTTTTGCGGGTGAAGAATCCGGCGGTATGATTATTGGTTCAGAAGATATTATTACTTCAAAAGCGGGTAGAAAAGCTATTGCAATGCGTGAAAAAAGTGCGACTGAAGCTATTATTGTTGCATCTGCGTTGGTTAGTGAACTTGAATCTAAAGGGGTAAGTTTATCTCAAAACTTGGCTGAAGTTTTTGATGAAAATAATATAATTGCCCGTTATGATATTCGTGAAGATATTGCTTATTACAATGAAAGTGAGCCTGATATTAAAAAATTAAAAGAGTCAAAAGTTGTGGGTGAAGCTTTAAGAACAAAAAATGACTTGTTTTATTTAACGTTAGCGGTAATGTTTAAAGACGGTAAAATTACTTTGGATGCAGTCAGAGAAATTTTTATTGCGACTTTCCCAACTTTAGATTTTGCAAATCTTATTGATGTTAAATTTGTTGGTGATGGTACTTATTTGTTATTTACAGATAAGTTTATTGAAATTCGCCCATCAGGAACAGATGCAAAAACCAAGGCATATGGAGCAGGGAACTCAAAAGAAAATATATTGAAGTTTGCACAAACATTGGGTAATTATTCAGGGGATTTAAACGCAGTTTATAATAAATATGTTCCTCAGGATTATTATGATTCTGCTAAAGAAAAATCTATGGAAGATTATAAAATATTTACCGATAAAGATGCTAATAATGAAAAATTCGTAGTTCCTGATTATCAACAAACACTTTTTAGTTAAGAAATGTTTAAAAATTGGTAATATTTGAATAACGTGATAATATAATCGTGAAAAAGGATAGAGCATGCACCATTGGGTAGTACAATACAATAATTTCAGTTTTAACATGGACACATTGATTATGATGTGGGCTTGTATGTTGTTTTTAATTGTTGTTGCATTTGTTGCTACGAGAAAGTTGGCATTGGTGCCAGGAAAAGCACAGGTAGCATGTGAGGCTGTTATCAATATGTTTTACGGCTTTGCAGATACAATGGTTGGAGAAAAGGGACGAGCTCATGTTCCTTTAGCAGCTTCATTGTTCTTGTTCATATTAACTGCTAATTTGAGCGGACAACTTCCTTTAAGACTTTTCCACCTTAAAGAAGGTGAGTTTGCATCTCCTACAAATGATATTAATATGACCGCTGCAATGGCAATTATAGTCTTAATCTATTACATTGTAGTGGGTATAAAAGCTAAGGGCTTTAGATTTATTTATCATGGCTTAAGTTTTAACGGAATAATTTTAACTTTAGTAGATTTGCTTGAAATGATAACAAGACCGTTGAGCTTGGCGATTCGTCTTTATGCTAATATTTTGGCAGGCGAAATACTTGTGACAATTGTACTTGGAGCTTGTGCGTATGCAGCACCTATTCCGGTTATGTTGTTTGAAATTTTAGTAGCGTTTATACAGGCTGTTGTATTTATGATGCTAACATTTTCTTATATTTCATCTTCTGTAAATGATGAACACTAATAATTAGTTAAAATAAAGGAGAAAAAAATGTCATTATCAACTCAATTATCATCATTAAACATGGCTCATTTAGGAGCTGGTATCGCAATTGGTTTTGGTGCTATCGGTGCAGGTTTGGGTATCGGTATTGCTACTAAAGGTTTGATGGAAGCAATTTCTCGCCAACCTGAAATTGCGGGTAAAGCCGTTGGGTTCTTCATTGTTGGTGCTGCTTTGGCTGAAGCTTGTGCTTTGTACGGTTTCGTAATCGCTAACAACTTGGCTAACAAATAGGTGTGGAATGGAATTTAATGCAACTTTTTTAGTTTCAGCTTTTAGTTTTATTTTATTCACGTTGATAATGAATAAAATTCTTTATCAACCTGTGAGTGAGATTATCGCAAAACGTCAAGCATATCTAGATGGAAATGCTAAATTTGCACAAGAGAATATAGATAAAGCTTCTTCTATAAAAAAAGATAAAGAAGAACAAGTTTTATGTTCCAGAAATGAAGCAAAACAACTGATAATGGCTGAAGTTGAAAAATCCAAGATTGAAAAATCAGAAATGGAAGCTCAGAAACGTGCTGAAATCATGGATAAAATTTCTTCTGAAAAAGAGGGATTATATTCAGAAAAAGAAAAGGTTGCAGCTGAATTAAATTTACAAGTTGAAGATATTTCAAATTCTATTATTGCTAAAATTTCCGGAGGGCATAGCTAATGATTACTGTTGATTTATCTCTGAAAGGTTTAGCAAATGGTAACTTTTTTAACTTTTTAGTTATTGCAATAGCTATTGGTTTTATATTTAAACATAAGTTGTTGTCTATGATGGAAGCTGCAAAGGTTAGTGTCGTGAATTTGATTGAAAAATCTGATTTAGACAAGTTAGAGTCGGAAAATATTTTATCCGAAGCAAAAAAAGAAGTTGAAAATTTGCCGCAAGAGTTGGAAAAAATAAAAGAAGATTCTCAACGAACTGTTGAGTCTTATAGGAAAGCAGCTGAAGATGATATTCACCAAACATCATTGAGGTTAGAATCTAATGCTCAAAAAATTATAGATAACGAAGTTCAAAAGGTTGCTTCTCAATTGCAAAAAAATCTTGCGTTGTCGGCTATTGATGCAGCACATAAAAAAACTGTTGAAAATTTGGCTAACAATGATTCATTACATAGACAGCTTATTGCTGAATCAATTAATATGCTTGAGGGGCTGGAAATTAAATGACAAATTCTAATACAAAACAAATAAAAATAGCAAAAAGATATGCTTCGGCTCTTTCTGGTCTTAATGAAAGAACAGTTGTCTTTAATGATTTATTATTGACCCAAAAAGTATTGGATGAGTCTGTTGATTTGAAAAATTTTTTGGAAAGTCCTATATTTTCAACTGCTGACAAAAAAGAAATTTTGAGTAAGGTTTTTACGAATCTATCGGATAAAACAATGAATTTTCTTTATCTGTTGGTTGATAAAAATAGGTTCAGTTTTTTCGATGCTATTTTGCAAGAATTTAGAGGTGAGTTGGATTTAATTAGTAATATCAAGCGTGTTGATGTTGTGTCAGCAGTTGAGCTTAATTCTGATGAGATGTATAGATTAAAAGATGTGTTGCAACGAAAATTGTCTGCAAATGTAGAGATAACCTATTCAATTGACGAGTCTATTGTTGCCGGTTTGATAATAAAAATAGGCGATAAGGTTATTGATAATAGTTTGAAAACTCGATTGGCAACTATGAAAAAACAATTAATATAATAATAAGGATAAAATCATGAGTGTAATCAGACCCGATGAAATCAGTTCATTAATTAAAAGTAAAATTGAAAATTATCGTTCAGGAAGTGAAGTTTCTGACAACGGACAAGTCTTGGAAGTAGGTGATGGTATTGCCAGAATTTATGGTTTGTCATCAGCTATGTCGAGTGAGTTGGTTGAATTTGATGATGGCCATGGAACTTTAGGTATTATTCAGAACTTAGAAGAAGATAATGTCGGGGTTGTTATTCTTGGCGATTACAAACATATTAAAGAAGGTATGATTGTAAAAACAACAGGTAGAATCGCTTCTGTTCCTGTTGGCGATGCGTTGATAGGTAGAATTGTGAATCCTAATGGGCAACCCGTTGACGGAAAAGGTGATATTTACACTGATAGAACAAGACCGATAGAACGTGTTGCTCCGGGGATTATTACCAGAAAATCAGTTCACCAACCTTTGCAAACAGGTTTGACGGCTATTGATGCATTAACTCCTATCGGACGTGGACAACGTGAGTTGATTATTGGCGATAGACAAACAGGAAAAACTGCTATTGCTATTGATACTATCCTTAACCAAAAAGGAAAAGACGTAATTTGTATTTATGTTGCAATAGGTCAAAAAACTTCAACTGTTGCACAATTAGCAAAGGTTTTAGAAGACCGAGGAGCAATGGATTATACAATTATCGTTTCAGCAACTGCTAATGATTCTGCACCGTTGCAATATATTGCTCCGTTTGCAGGTTGTGCAATTGGTGAAGAATTTATGGAACAAGGCAAACATGTTCTTATTATTTATGATGATTTGACTAAACATGCTCAGGCTTATCGTGCAATGAGTTTGTTGCTTAGAAGACCACCGGGACGTGAAGCTTATCCTGGCGATGTATTCTATTTGCACTCAAGATTATTGGAACGAGCTTGTAAGCTAACTGATGAGTTGGGTGGTGGTAGTATCACAGCGTTACCAATTATTGAAACTCAAGCAGGTGACGTATCTGCATATATCCCAACCAACGTAATTTCTATTACTGACGGGCAAATTTTCTTGGAAACAAATTTGTTTAACTCAGGTGTCCGTCCGGCAATGAATGCTGGTATTTCCGTATCTCGTGTCGGCGGTTCTGCTCAAACTAAAGGTATCAAGCAGGTTGCTGGTAAGTTGAGATTAGATTTAGCCCAATATAGAGAGTTAGAAGCTTTTGCTCAGTTTGCTTCGGATTTGGATAAGTCTACTCGTGACCAATTATTAAGAGGCGAAAAGTTGACAGAAGTGCTTAAACAACCTCAGTATCAACCGTTATCAGTGGCAGAACAGGTTTCGATATTGTATGCAGCAGATTGTGGTTTACTTGATGATGTAGATAATAAATCGATTCCGTCATTAAAAACAAATTGGTTTAGCTATTTCAATGTAAATATGACTGAACTTGTTAAAAAATTAAACGATGGTGCTGCATTGAGCGATGAAGATAAAGCACAGTTAAAAGCTAAATTCACTGAATTTAAGTCAACTATGTAGGTGTAGGTAAGTATGCCAAACTTAAAAGATATTAAAGATAGAATAAACAGTATAACAAGTACACAAAAAATTACTAAGGCAATGAAGATGGTTGCTGCTGCTAAGGTTAAAAAATCAGAGCAGGCAGTTAAAGCCGGTCGTCCATTTGCTCGTGAAATGGCAAATATGTTTATCCGTTTGTTGGATAGTGTTGGCAATGATTATTCTGTTTCGGACTTAAAAGTTAAAAAAGGAATAGATAATTATCCTATTTTGTTGTCAAAAAGAGAAAAACAAACAGCAGGTTTGCTTGTTATAACTTCTAATAAAGGTTTGGCCGGTGCTTATAATGCAAATGTTGTCAGATATGCTCTAAAGCTCATTGAGCAGTATAATGAACAAGGCATTAAGACTAAGTTGTTCATTATTGGGCAAAGAGGTTATAATTCACTCAAAAATCAAACAAAAAAATATGATTTTGAGATAGTTAAGTTCTATCAAAATTTCCCATCGGTAATCACCGGTCCTGCAGCAACAGTTGTTGCTGAAGATATGGCTGAAGAATTTGTAGCTAATAATATTGATTCAATGGAAATTGTTACTACACGTTTTAAAAACATGATGAGTTATAAAGTAGAAGAATGGAAAATCCTTCCTCTAGAGCTTGAGAAAGAGCATGACAATGATGAGCATAAGCTAGATCCGCTGATGACGTTTGATACTGATGCTAATAGTTTGTTGCAGAAGCTTGTACCATTTTATATTTCCAACATAATATATCACGCATTCCTAGAAGCAGGTGCGAGTGAGTTGGCATCAAGAATGACAGCCATGTCTGCTGCAACTCAAAGTGCTGCAGATATGATTAAGCTCCTGACAGTTGATTACAACAAGGCACGCCAAGCTGCAATTACTAATGAGATTTCTGAAGTTGTTTCCGGGGCAGATGCGTTGAAAAATTAATCTTCAGGTTTGTAAACTGATGAGATAATTTCTGGCTTTTGGTTGTAGCTTTCAATGAAATGTAGGTATCTTTCCATTCTGATTTTAAACCAGTCAAGCATTGTAATTGAACCGTAGATTTCAATTACACGGGTTCTTACCAGATGTTTGAATGTCTTACTGTAGTTTTCTTCGATGTAGGTTTTGCACTTACAGTTCAACTCTTCAATCAAATCATATAAAGTTTTTAACCACGCAGCTTCAACTTCTGCTTCATTTACACGATATTCGAGAATCATTGGTTACAATAACCCCTTTTTTTGCTACTATTTTATTATCGGAACAATTTTACAAAACTTTAATTTTTAGTGGGTAGGACTACTATAATCTTAACAAAACTAAATATTTTTTTAATCCTATATAAAGAGTAAATTGAATGAAAATTTGTAACCAAACTTCTAATCAAATAATATGTCAAAATGCAAGGATAGCAAATACTGTTTTGAGCCGCATGATAGGGCTTTTGATGAAAAAATCTTTT
>JAFQTK010000010.1 GCA_017409065.1 bacterium | reverse complement strand
GGTCCTGAACTTTTACCACGTCTTGTTTTTGCGTTAGTTTTTGTTCTTTGACCGCGGCATGGAAGTTTTCTTCTGTGACGCATTCCTCTGTAAGAGTTGATTTCAGAAAGTCTTTTAATACTCAAACCTTCTTCTCTTCTCAAGTCACCTTCGATAACATAATGAGAAAGCTCATCTCTCAATTTTTTAATGTCATCTTCAGTCAAATCATCTGTTCTTAAATCAGGTGAAATTCCTGTAGCTTCAAGAATTTTTGCTGAACGAGTAGGTCCAATACCAAAAATATAGGTAAGGGCGATAATCATTCTTTTGTTACGGGGTAAATCAACCCCAGCTAATCTTGCCATGTTTTTTTCCTTTATTTCTTTTGTACTTTACTTTTTTCTTTTTTAACTTTATAACTTAATCGCTTTTATGCTCCTGTGGACTTCGGGCTCATGCCCTGCAATCCTACGTCGCTGACGTTAAGTTCGGCTTTCCGGCTTTGCTCAACGCAAATTCTACAAGCCTACACTCCGACTTCGTTATCCTTGTCTTTGTTTGTGTTTAGGGTGTTTGCAAATAACTGTAACTCTGCCTCTTCTTTTAATTACTTGGCAGTCTTTGCAAATAGGTTTTACTGATGCTCTAACTTTCATTATTCTGTCCTTTCGGTTTTGTGTGTCTACTTAAGTCTATATGTAATTCTTCCTCTGGTTAAATCATAAGGCGTCATTTCAACTTTCACCTTGTCACCCGGAAGAATCCTAATAAAATTCTTTCTAATTTTTCCGGAAATATGAGCCAAAATCTCGTGCCCGTTTTCAAGCTCAACCCTGAACATTGCGTTCGGCATCGACTCTAATATAGTTCCTTCAAATTCAATTACATCTTTTGCCATGTTTTAATTTTTCCTTTTAGGCTTTTGCCTTTACAATCAAGCGTTACAATACACCGTTTATTAATCGTACATGCTAAAAATTGTTTGACAAGTGCTTTTCGTTATAAATAGTGCATTTGCATGGGATTTTTACAAAATTTTTGAATGTTGTTTTTTAAAAGTAGCGACACATACGCATTAGAGCTGATTCGGTTTTTTACTCTATTTAAAGCCTTTTTACTGTCTTTTGTAAAATTTTCTTAACAATTTAATTATTTTGACTTTTTAAAAAACAACGGCATTAGCGAAGGGGGTTCTGTTCAATTTTTGACAAAAAAAACGACCTTTGAGGGGTCGTAATAATAATTTTGAGTGAGAGTGGAATATGCACAGTTTTATATTACATTCTTGATTTTTTTTAGTATATTAGTTAGGCAGGCAATTATTTTTGTCCTATATTATTAGTATAGTTGGATAGTTAAATGTTTAGGATAGGATTATGTTTTTATTTTTAATCTCTTTTTTGATTATATTCATATCATCATATTTACTAGCTTCTTTGTTTGATACAAAAAATTATTTGACAGGAATTATTTATACATTTTTGATTGCCTTTGCTCAAATCATTTTTACTATTGAGTTTTTATCCTTATTTAGTGCTATTTCAAAATTCGGGACACTAACAATCAACTCGGCAATACTAGCGATAACTTCCGTTATTTGGATAAAAAAAGGCAAACCATTATATAGACCTCAATTCAAATTAAACCTTGAAAAAATATTTAAAGCATTCAAAAAAGATAAAATGCTTTTCGTGATGGCAATAGGTCTAATTATTTTTGTATTAACCAGCTTATTTTTGTGTGCTATCAGCCCGATTATGGCATACGATTCACTTGCGTATCATATAAATAGGGCTCTTGTATGGGCATCCCAAGGTAGTTTGGCTCATTTTGATATCGCAGATGTACGCAATATAAATATGGCAATTAATTCCGAAATTCTATATACCTGGCTGTTTACATTTATCCCTAAAAATATGTTCATAGGCTTTTTTGCCCTTGCCGGATATATTTTGGCAGCGTGTTCATTATATTCGTTTTTAGAGATTAATGGTTTTTCTATGCGAAAACGATTATGGACTATTTTTTTAATGTCATCATTAGCCGGAGTTGTAATTGAAGCCTCCGGAGCTGAAACCAATACAACGGTCGGGGGATTATGCTTAGCAGGGGTTAGTTTATTTTTAATTGGATTAAGAAAGAACGCTCTTTCACCTATTTATTTTTCATCTTTGGCCATTTCCATTGCAATTGGCATAAAAACTTCCGCATTTTTTATGATTCCGGCAATTGCAATGATTTTCATATATTTTCTTTTAAAATATCAAAAAACAAAGTTTTGGTATTATACAGGAATTTTTATTGGCTTTGCGTTGATTAATTTTCTTGTTTTTTCAGCTTACAATTATATTTTAAATTATTTAGATTTTGGTAATTTTATTGCAAACGAAAGTTCACAAGCATACCATTCAATGAAAGGTGGGTTAAAAGGGTTTATATCCGGATTGATTCACCATTTAGTTTTATTATTTGATTTTACAGGATTCACATATGGTGCATATTTGCAAAATTTTGTATTTAAATTACAGGATAATATTTTAACATCATTAAATATTCCTCTTGATTTAAATGTGATAACCACAAACAACAATTACCTAAACTATATGTTGAATGATGCGAGGGTAGGTGGCGGAGTTATTGGGATATTTGTTTTTGTTCCTTGTGCAATAATTGCCATTATAAAAGGGCTATTTTGGAATAAACCCGACAAAAACAAAATATTAGGGTTCTTAGGCTTAAGTTTATTTCTCAGTATTGTTGTAATGTCCTTATGTATCGGATTTATGCTGTATAGTGCAAGATTTTTAGTTTCATTTTTCATACTGGCATCACCTGTTTTGGTCCTTTCATACATAAAAAGTAATAAAAATATATTTAAGTACATAATTCTATTTTGGGTAATGTCGTATCTTGTTTTAGTTTCAACGCATTTATGGCAAAGACATTTCGTAAATATCACAAAACAATTGGCAACAGGCACCAGTTTAAGAGAAATAAGAACCAAGAATTTGTGTTCATTAAATCATCATTATTCAGGGAAAATGCCATATTGTGACTTACGTTCCTTCTTATATAAAGCTGGGACAAATACTAAAATCGGCATTTTCCCATCAATAGCCTCAGATGTAGCTGTTATCAAGTTTATGGAAGCAGACGGATACAAAGTGGATTATTTGATGACAGAAAAAATCAATGAATATGATTTAACTGCTTACGATTACATTATCCACATAGGACATACCCAAGATAGTAGTTATTATAAAAACGTACAAAAAATTCTTGAAAATTATAAAATTAAGGATAATCAATTATTTTTTATAAATGAAAACCAGCCACTGTGTGTTTTGATGAAAAACGAAAAAGAGCTTATTACACAAGAAAATTTAGGCAAAGCCCCGATTGATTTTGTCAGATGTATGACGCCTTATGAACAACTCAAAAAAGCCGGACTTAAATTACATACTCAAATAGTATTTGGCGAGTTTGGCGAAAACAGTGAAAAACAAAACGTTAACGGAGTGTTTATAATATTTAAACGCTAGATTTTTTCAAAAGGGTATTGCAATAAACGGCAATAGCTTCGCCATGCCCGATACTATCTTGCTTTTCATAAGTCTTTGCTTTCACTGAAATTTGATTTAAGTCAATATACATATTTTTTGCAAGGTTTTGCCTGATACTTATGATATGAGGCATTAGCTTAGGCTCTTGTGCCTGAATCGTTGAGTCTATATTTACGATTTCATAACCTTCTTCTTTTACTTTTGAAAGAACAATTCTAAGCAAATTCATGCTATCCGCATCTTTATATTTTTCATCCGTATCGGGAAAAAGTTGCCCGATATCACCAAGGCACAACGCACCTAAAAAACTGTCAATTATTGCATGAATCAAAACATCAGCATCAGAATGCCCTAAAAGTCCTTTTGAGTGACTAATTTTAATTCCGCCAAGAATCAAAGCTCGGCCTTCAACCAATCTATGTAAATCAAAACCCTGCCCAATTCTATACATCTTTGCTATTTACTCCAATAAATTTTTCAACTGCAAAAACCACCCCATCGTCCTCAACTGACTTTGTAACAAAATCAGCAGCCGCTTTAAGATTAGGGGTCCCATTGCCCATTGCCACTCCAATATGAGCTGTCTTTATCATATCAATATCATTGTCATTATCGCCAATAGCCATAGTTTCGGAGATATCAATATTCCAATATTTGCACAAAAATTCAATTGCCTTCCCCTTAGTAGCTTCAGGATGAGTTACTTCGCAGTAATGGTGCATTGATTTCACGATAAACAACTCACCTTTAAACATTGCAGTCAAATCATCTACTACTTTCTGCATTTTTTGCGGATTATTTTCAATACACAAAAGCTTATCCAGTTTAGATAAATCAAGGGTTTCAAGGTTATCCAAAACGTTATATTGAACATACCTGTTTGTAACATATTCTTTTATTAAATCATCATCTTGTTCCACAAAAAGTTTGTCACAAGAGTATGCATTTATGTGTACATTTTGAGAACGAAAATATTCAATAACTCTTTTCGCCTGCTCAGCAGTCATCCGTTTAGAATATAAAATATCATCATTTTCTTGCCAATTACGAACCATTCCGCCCTGATAAGAAACAGCAGGAGTATTCAATCCCAATTCTTTAATCAACGGAACAGCACCATGATGCATTCTGCCGGTAGCAATTACGACCTTGACACCGTTGTCTTGCAATCGTAAAAGTGTATCTTTTAATTCTTTGGAATAGGTAAAATCTTTTTTGATAATTGTGCCGTCAATGTCAAGAACAAGCATTTTTATCATAGTTTATAAGCCCTCATTAGTCCGCAGATAGTTTTGGCATCATTAATTTCACCGCTTTTAATCATATCAAACACTTCGTTTTTGTCAAACTCAAAATAATCGATGATTTCATTTTCATCAGGTTTTTGCCCGATAAAATCATCAATTTGTGCTTTATAAAGATATAATCGTTCATTACAAATCCCTGCAGTAGTATTTATAAAACCTAAACTTTCCCAGTTTGTAGCAGTATATCCGGTTTCTTCATGAAGCTCTCTTTTAGCGGCCTCAAACGGGTCTTCGCCATATTCAAGCTTACCGGCGGGGAGTTCATAAATTGCTTGAGAAATAGCATACCTATATTGCTTCACCAAAAGAATTTTGTCAGATTTTTCAGCTACAATAACAACCCCACCCGGATGAAGAATAACATCCCTAAAAGATGTTGCTCCGTTTGAAAGTTCGACTTCATCGTGTTTTATGTCGAATATTTTTCCTTTAAATACAATTTCTGTTGATAATTGTTTTTCGTAAAATTTGTCCATAACTAGCCTCACATAAATAAAAGAGAAGCAACCCGTAAGCCGAATTCTGTTTTAAACTGATATCTGTCTGGGATTCACATTGCTGAGAACCTCTAGCGATTTTTCGAAAGACGGCGGGTCACCTTAACCTTTCATTTAATCTTGCACCCAATCGGAGTTTACCTGTCAGATATTTCACAATATCCACGGTGAGCTCTTACCCCACCATTGCACCCTTACCTGTGCTAAAGCCATCGGCGGTATCTTTCTGTGGCACTTGTCCGGCGATTACTCGCGGCTGATGTTATCAGTCGATTTGCCCTAAGGTGTTCGGACTTTCCTCATCTTTAAAAAGACGCATCAGTTCGGTTACTTCTCCATTTAATTTTAGCATAAAAAAATGAGGCTCTCGCCTCATTTTCTATTTTATTATTTTTGAAAAATCCGCAACCTTTTCAAATTTTTCTTTAATCTGTCCTAAAAGATTTATACGGTTATTTTTAACCGCTTCATCTTTATCCATAACAAGAACATCTTCAAAGAATTTTTCAATAGCTTCAGATATATTCATCAATTCATTTATCAAAGATTTATAATCAGTTGACCTAACTGTTAATAACGCAGCATAAAGCTCCTTCTCCGCATTTTCTTTAAACAATTTTTCGTCAACTTCTCCAATTGTATTGTCTTTGATAATTCTAACAATACGATTTGCAGCTTCATGGAACTTTTCATAATTCGAAGCTTTAACAATTGAAGAAACAAGCTCAAGTCTTTCAACAAAATCTGTCAAATCTGCCAATACATCTTTACCTGAAACACAAGCATCAAGAACATCATGACTATATTTATCAGAATAAAGAATAACCAATCTTTGAGTGAAAAATTCATTTATATCAGCTAACAATGCATCTTCGTTTTCAGCTTTTTTAGGCAACAATGAAACACTCAGTTTAATCAACTCAGACAAGTTAATTTTTAAATTGTTAGCAATAATTGTTTTTAAAATGCCTAGAACAGCACGTCTTACACCCAATGGGTCAGCTGAACCGGTCGGTTTTCTTCCATCAACAAACACTGCACAAACCGTATCGATTTTATCTGCAATTCCAACAACTTGACCTTCTATGGAAGAAGCTAACTCTCCGTCAACACCAAGTGGGAAATAATGTTCCGTAATCCCTTTTGCAACATTAGGCTTTTCACCGCTAATTCTTGCATAATCGCCACCAATAAAACCTTGCAACTCAGTAAATTCAAAAACTAATTTAGTAACTAAATCACATTTGCAAAGTTTTGCAGTTCTTAAAATATCATCATTTTGAACTTTCAATTCTTCAGATATATATTTTGACAACTTTTCAATACGTTCTGTCTTATCCAACATTGTACCCATTCCCTTTTGGAATGTAACACCTTTTAAGTCGTCCAATTTTTCAACCAACGGAGTTTTTGTATCCTGCTCAAAGAAGAACAATCCGTCTTCCAATCTTGCAACAACAACTCTTTCGTTTCCTGCTTGTATATTTTCAAATTCATCCCCAATATAGTTAGTCATTGTGATAAATTTGTTTAAAAGTTTTCCGTCTTTGTATAATGGGAAATAGCGTTGGTGCGTAGCCATAACTGTTACGTTAACCTTTTCAGGAATATTTAAGTATTTTTCATCAAATCCGCAAATAGCCGGAATAGGATATTCAGTTAAATTAGAAACTTCATCGACCAAATCTTCATCTAAAGCCACATCAGCACCAATTTTAGCTGCAGCATTTTTCGCAAGATTAACAATAGTTTCTCTACGTTCGACAGGACAAGCATAAACATTATTTTCTTTTAAAGCAGTTAAATATGTGTCCGGTGATTTAATTTCAACTTTATCCGACTTAAATCTGTGTCCTCTCGAGAATCTTGAAGATTTAACTTCTGCAATCTCAACAGGAAGTTCTTCGCTGTCCATCAATGAAACAACCCATCTAATCGGTCTTTGAAATTTGATATCCAAGTCAGCCCAACGCATAAAGTGAGAACCTTGAAGCTTCAACACAACCGATTCAACATTTTCTTTTAAAATTTCTTTTGTTTCTTTGCCTTTTTGTTCAACTTTTGCATAAACATAGTTATCTTCAATATAAAGGCTTTCAGGAGCAACACCGTTTTTCTTTGCAAATCCGATACCGGCAGGGGTAAGATTTTTGTTTGCATCAAACGCAATTGTTGCAATCGGTCCTTTCAAAACTTTCTCAATATCTTCTTGTTTTTCGCTTAACCCTTCAATCTTCACGGTTAATCTTCTGGGAGTAGCGTAAGTTACAATCTCATCGAATGCAATTTGATTATCATTCAACAATTTTTCAAAACTTTTTTTCAACTGCTCTTGTGCAGATGGAATAAATTTGTGAGGGAGTTCTTCTGTTCCGATTTCCAATAAATATTTGCTCATATTTTCTCTCGCTATTGTCTATTTGGTAAAATCATTATATATGGAACATGAATTTTCGGCAAAAATATCCTTATACTGAACAAATTAATAAAATTACAATTATCTTGACAAATTTTTAAAGTAATTAGGATCCCTTAATGCATAAGCTGCACATCCCATTCCGTTATTACTTGATGTTGAGGTTTTATCACAAGGTCGACCGCTCCAAAAATAATAATGTGTTGTATATCCACTTGGAACATTAATTTTTTTATCATCAAATGGGGTTAATTTATTATTAGAATCAACATAAAAAGCAAATAAATCATAACCTGCCCTATTTGGACCTTTATGAAAGCCATTAACATCAATTTGAAGCACAATAACTGAATTATTGTCACAAGTTGTCGAATTATACAATGTTGTGCCATTTGCTAAATCGTAAGCCCCGGTATAGGACAAAGAATTATCTCCGGCATTATAGAGAGTCGTATTGGTATAATTCTTATACACTCCAACTGTTCGCCCTCTATTTTGACGAACCTCAAGATAATTTTTTAACGTTTCATGTAAATTTGGAGTACATTTTAATCCCTTAAACCCATACTCATTAAGACCACCATAATCACTATTCATTAAATCTATAACATTTGAAAGATGGGCATATGATTTTTTAAGCTGGGATTGCAAGACAAGATTTTCATAATTTCTCATTAACGTAGGAATAGTGAGAGCAGCTACAACCCCAATTACAGCCAATGTAATCAATGTTTCTGCCAAAGTAAAAGCTTTATTTTTATTAAATCGAGGGAATTTGC
>JAFQTK010000116.1 GCA_017409065.1 bacterium | reverse complement strand
TCTTTTTTTTTATGATAGTAATGAATTGATAACAAAAAATGTACCTGTTTTGGGTTGGGTGGGTATGCAAATTTTGGAATGTCCTAAATGTAAACAAAAAATGCTGAAGATATACACAAGGGGTGATACCGTTGTGTCTTTTGACTTGTCTAAAGCAAATGAAACTGCAAAGTGTAGAAACTGCGGACAAAAAATTGCATATTCAGTCGAAAAAATTGATAAGGAGGTTAAATAATGGCAGGAATTGAGAAAATCAAGATACCAGTTAGGAAAAAAGAACTGACTTTGAGTGCGATTGAGCCTTATTTGCCTACTGTTTTTGAAAAGTTCTGCGAAAACCGGAAAAAAATTCAACACTTTTGGGAAGTTTACGAAAACAAGCACGAGATTGACAAAAAAACTCGTAGATATGAAGACGATAGCGACATAAACAACAAGGTTTCGACTCCGCACTTGTGGGCAATCGTTAATTTTAAGAGTGGTTATGCACTTGGAAACCCAAAAGAGTATGCACAAACCGAAGAAAAGCAAACTGATGATATAAAATACTTAAACAAGTACTCAAAATCAGCAAATATGCGTACTATCGACAAAAATGTTGCGAATTGGGTGTATGCTACTGGTGTTGGTTACTACTTTACAGAGCCAAAGTCGGAAATTTACGATTCTGAAACCGAAGCACCTTACGATTTGTGGTTAAGACCTGCTGATACTTGTGCGAAGATTTATAGTTCGTATAACGGCGAAGAAGAACTCTTTGATATGCTGGTTACGAGTTATAAGAAGATAAATCAAGGCAAAGAAAAAGAATTTATACTAATTTCATTGTATTTGCCAGACTTTTACTACGAATTTGAGTGCGACAATACAATTCCTAACACTCCAAAGTTCGATATAAGGGCTGATAAGACAAAAACTAGACCAATTTACAAGAAATTGCCTTTGACAGAGAAATTTGCTAACGAAAGCAGAATTGGAGTTGTTGAAATTGGCGAAACTTTGCAAAATGCTATTGACAACATTTATTCAAACGAAGTTGACAATGTGCAAGACCTTGTGAACGAAATGTTGATATTTAGAAACTGCGTACTTGGTAATACTCCAGAAGAGAAAGCACAGAACTTGCGTGATGCAAAGCGTGGTGGTGCGTTAGAAATTAAAGACCCTAACCCGGATATAGAGGCTGACGTTAAGACTTTAAGTACTAAATTAGACCATACTGATGTTCTGTCGCTTATGGAAAGCATTAAAAACGAACTATATGCTACTTGTGGTGTTCCTATTGCTATTAGTGATACAAGTAATGGTGGAAACAAGCAAGGTGCATTGCAGTTAGGAAATGGTTGGGAAAACGCTTATGACCGCCTACTTGACGAGATTAACAGTTTCCTTGTTGCTGATTATAAACTTCTTGACAAGATACTGACAATCTGCAAGAAAGACCCTAACTCGAAGTTGAACGAGTTAAATGCTAGTGAGATAGAGATTAAGTACAACCCTAATATGACTGACAATATGGTGTCTAAATCGCAAGCATATCAAACATTTATACAATGTAGTGTGCCTTCAGACTTGGCTATTGCTTGGTGTCGTTTGTCTAATGACCCAGTTACAGCATCAAGAAGAATTGAGCAATATAGAGAAAAATTGGCACAAGAACAACAACAGGTTGTTAATAATGCAAACAATGGTAATAACAACATTTAGTTGAGATTATATTACGGTAGGGAAATCGTATAACAAAATTCGCAAAAAATCTTCCACGGATAGTGGCGATAGGGAAATCGTAAATCGCAGGAGGACAGTTATGGAAAATAACGAAACAAACAAAGGGTTAGATACCCAAACAAGTGCGGTGAACACTCAAAACACACAAAATGCTGATTACGAGGCTGAAATCAAAAAACTTAAAGATGCACTTTCTAAATCAAACTCTGAAAATGCAGATTGGAAAAGAAAGTACAACTCAAAGTTGACTGAAGAAGAACAAGGAAAAGCATTACAAGAAGAAAGAGATGCTTACACAAAATCTTTGGAAGAAAAAGTTGCAAGGATTGAGTTGGGTGCTGAACTTTCAAAGGGCATTAAAGACGAAAAAGTTTTAAGTGGAGTGATTGATGACCTTATTGGCGACAAGAAAATTGATGCTATTAAGAAAATCAACAAGTACATTGAAACAAGAGTTGCTGATGCCATCAAGGAACACGATGCTGAACTTTTGAGAAGCAATCCAGTTCCGCCACCAACAACTGCAACGGGTGGTATCACAAAAGAACAATTCGACGCAATGTCATTTGCAGAAAGAAGTGAACTATTTGTAAAAGATAGGGAAACTTACAATAAATTAGTAAACAAATAAAGGAGAATTAAAAAATGGCTATTTCTGAAAACGGAACAAAATTGGCAAATTTAGTAAACCCAGAAGTTCTTGCTGATATGATTAGTGCTGAACTTCCAAATGCTATTGCACTTGCTCCATTAGCAACTGTGGGTAGAAAATTACAAGGTAGAGCAGGAGATACAATTAAATTCCCAGCGTGGAATTATATCGGTGATGCTAATGATGTAGCAGAAGGTGCAGACATCAGCATTACACAAATGGGAACAACTGATACTAGCGTAACAGTTAAAAAGGCTGGTAAGGGTGTAGAAATCACTGACGAATCAGTTTTGTCTGGTTATGGCGACCCAGTTGGCGAAGCAAAAAATCAATTAAAAATGTCTATTGCTAACAAAATTGATAACGACTTGTTTGAAGCACTTTCTACTGCTACACTTACTGCTAGTGGTGCTATGACAGTTGCTGGTCTATTAACAGCAAAAGCAAAATTTGGTGAATATGTTGACCAACCTGCTGTATTGGTTGTTTCACCTAACAACTATGTAAAGATTGCTACTGAAATCGTAGGTCTTGAAAATACTGACAAAGTACTTATCAATGGTGTTGTTGGTAAAGTTGCTGGACTTCAAGTTAAAGTTTCTGGCAAAGTAAATGATACAACTGCTTACATTGTTGCTCCTGGTGCTTTGGGTATCGAACTAAAAAGAGGTGTAATGGTTGAATCTGATAGAGATATTATTGCTAAATACACAGTAATTACTGCTGATGAACATTATGCTACATACTTGAAAGACGCTTCTAAAGCAATCAAAATTACAATCGCTTAGTTGGAGGTAATCTATGGGAATGCTATTAAGAAGGAAGGGTAGAAAGCCAGAGGTACAGCCAAAAGTTAATGGCAAACCTGTGGTTAATCCACCTAAAACAAAAAAACTTAACAAAGAACCTGATTATGTTAAGAAAGATACAGTTGTTAACTCAACTGCACCAAGATTTTAATTAAAGGAGAAAGTTGATGGACTTAAAAGTTGAGATTAAGAGCAAATATGAACATCTATCTGATAGAGAAGTAAATTTGTTTATCAATAAGGCAAAAGCGATAGCGATAGACCAGTTGTATCCAAACGATTTGTCTATCAACTATCTTTCTTTTGATTGGACTAATCCGAGATTTGATATGTGGTTGCTAGACTGCGTTGATGAGTTGGTAGAGAGGGTTGGCATATCGAGTGTAACGAGTTACAAAGAAAATGGAATGAGTTGGACATTTGATAGGGCTGGCGTGAGTCAAGCATTGCTAGACCGACTACCACGAAACATTGGCATTATAAGGTAGGTGCGATATGAAGAACGGAAAAGTTGTTTATCATTGCAAGAGAACAAGCCTGCCTAATGCTGAAGTTGAAACCTTTGCGAAGCCAGAAAGATATGTTTTACGACCTAGATATTTGACAATACAGCCAAATACTGGAAATGTTTATGATAGTACCTTTGGTGAGTTTAAGGACTACACTGAGAAGGGTTGTGCTACACCTTACGAGTTTTGGGAAACTAAAATTGCTGAAGGTGATAGGTTCTATCTTGACTTGTTGCCAGAGGGGTTTGATACAAGTACCGAGCCAGATGAAGGTTGGGGATTTGATGCAAATTATGTGGTTAATAAAATTGCAAAACAAAATGTTGCCATTTACTTTGCTTTGAAGTCAATAGTGGAGAGTTTTAATGAATAAAATTGTAACTTTTGACCTTTCTGAAAAAGGCATTGTAAATGCAAAGAAAGAGATAAAAAACATTATCAAATCAATTAACAAAGAAGTTAATACAGAGTTTGTTTCCATGTGTCTTGACTGGATACAAAATCGAGCAATAACATATTTAGAAACCAGTGGATTAAATGGCGATATGATAAACGCATTAAGAGAAAGTTTTGTTAAAAAGGTTTTTGTTAGGGCGGGACATTTAATCGTTAGACATCCACAAGGTGCTTACATTGAATTTGGTGTAGGTCAAGTCGGGTTACAAGAGCCATATCCAAAAGCTGAGTTTAACAAAGAGATAAACTGGGAATACGATATGGATAGTGATGCAAAATATCCAGTATCGAGAAGGTGGACTTTTGTTGTTAAAAGTAATGAGCCACTTGATATGTTGCCAAACAATGCACAACTGTACAAAGAGAAAAAAGACGGAAATAAAGTATATGTTTCTCAAGGAAGTCAAGGTGTTTTGTTTATGTACAATGCAATAATGGACTTTGCGAACAATTTAGAAATTCCAGCACAACTTTATAAAAGTGCCTGGGCAAAATATATAGGAGGTTAAGATGGATATAGAAGTTTACGAAAACATTTATAGTGGACTTGAAAAATACATTGCAGATTATGGCAAAGATTTTTATACTCCAAGTTTAGTTCACTTCCCAGCATCTAAACCTACTTATCCTTATGTAGTGTTTGAAGAAATAAGAAACAATGTCGGCAATCACTCTTTTGGTGATATAAAAGATGTTGTTTCTAATTTGGGCTATCGTGTAAGGATTTATGCAAAAACGAAAGGGTCTGTATCGAAACTAACAATAGCAAGAAAAATTGCTATGTATTTGGATAGATATTTTGACAACATTGGGTTAAAGCAAGTGAGTTTTAATCCCGACCCTACTGTTGCTGATGGAGATTTGTGTGGCATTATAATTATGTACAACTCAAACCTATACAACAACAGAAGAATGTTAATATAAAATAATAAGGAGAAATACTATGAACAATTTTGTTTTCGAGTATAACGAAGATAGAAAAACAAGTGGTGTTGGTGGTGCTTTGTATTTCAAAAAATCAACAGAAAGTAAATATGCTTTTGCATTTGCTACTGGAACAATACCAGCAGTTGTTGGTGATGTTGACACTTATGATGCTTTTCTTATAACAGAAAGATTCAAAGGTAAAACTCAAGGACAACAAAACCTAGACAAAATTGATTTGCCTGTTGTTTGGCACAGAGATATGAAAGCGAGATGTATTTATCTTGAAAGTCTTGGAGAACTTGACTTCTTAATTATCTCACCAGAATACACAGCAGAAAAAATTACTGGAACTCTTGCATATAGAAGAGGAGATTTGGGTGATAGCACATTTGAAGGTGTTGTATCTATTACACCTGCAACTATGAACGCAGATAGAGTACTTGATGCAAGAAGTATGTTAATGCCAACTTGTAAATTCCAAAAGAATGGTATCGCATCTATTATTCCAGACAGCATTAAACTTGCTTATGGTGATAGTGTTGAAACTGTTTCAATTCCTTTGGATACAAATGTTAAAGCAGTAACAAAAATTCTTGATGGAATGGGTGAAGAGGTTGAAGATGCTAAAGTAAGTGCATCTTATGCTTCTGAAAAACTTACAATTACTGGTGCAAACAGTGCTGGTACTCAAACTGAATATTACCTTGTAGAAATCGAAATTTCTGAAACAGGTAAACAATCTTGGAAGTCAACTATCTCTGTTGAAGTTCCTAATACAAAACAATCTGCAACTGAATAAGTTGTGAAACTAGCAATGTAATTGCAAATTTTAATATATGGCTGAAAGCCAACTGAGGAGATTAAGTATGGAAAATTTAAAACCTATCTTTACTGTAAATGGTAAGGATTATGAAATTAAAAGAACTCGTGCCTTAATGGTTGAGTTTCAAAAACTTTCAAAACAAAATAGACTTGCAGAAGAAGATGCAAACAATTATTTAGAAATTCAAAACACATTTAATGAGTTGCAGGAAGAATTGGAACTTGTTGGTGAGAAAATGAAGGAAGCAAGAGAAGAATATCTTGACGACCCAACAAATGCTGACAAAAAAGCAAAATTCAATGCTTTAAAGCAGTTGTATAAGGAAACTCAAGAGCCACTAATCAATGCTAATAGCAAGGAAATGGATTTCTTAAATAAGTCCACAAAGATATTGTTAGACAATTATGAAAAAGCAATTATATTTGCGATTTCAGAACAACACAATATGTCAAAGTCTAGTGCTGAAGAATTGTGGGCAGAGTTTGTTGATGAGGTTGGAACTGCTGAAGCAAGTCAATGGATTTATGCGATTGGAGATACTTTGTTTAATCAGGAGGCTAATGAAAACGATTTTTTAGCGAGAAAGCGAGTTCAACAACAAAAAATGTTGGAGGCTCGCAGACAAATTCGCAAGAAAAAATAGAGGACATTGAGCAATATTTTAAAGATTGGGTTCTGCCTCGTGCTATTCAGTATGGTATGTCGCCATATCAGTTTTGGCACGAGGATATGGACTTAATTACTGCGTATGAAAAGGCATATATAAACCACCTTTATCAAAGTGCTTATGTTAATGGTGCTTATATAGAACAAGCAGTTTCTGTTGCTTATAACAATTTCTGGTCTAAAGGTAAAAAATATATCTACGGCAAAGAAGTGGAAATGCGAGATATGATAAACGAATTGACCGAAAAGCAATATGAAAGATATGCTCAATATAAACTTGAAAAAAATAGAGTTATGAGCCAAAAATATCAAATGGCAAATAATTCTTGGATATAAATTTAGCAAAAGGAGTTGGGTTTATGGCAAATTATCAAGTTGGAAATCTTGAGTTAAGAATTATAAGTTATGCGAAAACGGCAACAACTGGCTTAACAAAAATGAATAACCAACTCTCAAAAACACAAAAAACCTTGAAGAATGTTGGAATAACAGCATCTCTTGGTAAATGGAATTATATGATAAATATGGCTAGGTATTATGGTAGAAGCCTAGCCAATATTGTTCAATTATCAATGGACTATGTGGAAACACAAAACTTATGGCAAGTTGCGAATAGAAACAATTTGGATATTGCAGACCAATTTATTGAGAAAATGAATAAGGCTTATGGAGTTTCTGAAGCAACATTGATGAACTACCAAGCGATATTTAAGAATATGCTTTCTGCTCTTGGTGATTTATCTGATGAGATTTCAAGTGGCTTGTCAATGCAACTTACTCAAATGGCGTTGGACTTCTCGTCTTTGTACAATGTAACAATTCCACAGGCAATGCAAAAATTCCAAGCGGTGTTGAGTGGGCAAGTTCGACCAATTCGTTCAATATCTGGTTACGACATAACCGAAAACACAATATTCGACCTGTATGCTGGTGCTGGTGGTGAAAAGACAATGCGACAATTATCGCAAATTGAAAAGCGTTTGTTGAGAATTGTGGCAGTGTTCGACCAAATGGGTGCTACTGGTGCTACTGGTGATATGGCAAAAACTATTGAGAGTGCATCGAACCAAGCAAGAATTATGTCAGAACAAGCAAAAGAAACTCTAACTTGGACGGGACAACTTGTGCTTATGTGGTTAAGAAATGCTGGGGTGCTACAAAAAGTAAATGCTTTCTTAATGACAACAAAGGAAATAATTAAGTCTATTGTTAAGAGTTCTGCCAATTATGTGGAAGACGACTTCTTAAAGGGGTTAGTAACCACAAGTGAAGATGCTTCCGAAGCAATAGATGAGATACAGGGCAAACTACTTTCGTTTGATAGATTTGAAGCATTAAATTCGGCAGAGTCTAATGTGTTGGGAATTGATAGCACTGTTCTTGGCTTATTAGAAAACATCAACTACGAAATGGAAGAGTTTAAGATGGAAGCACAAACACTTTCGGAAGAATGGCTTTCTGCTCTTGGCTATGTTTATGATGCTGAAAAAGGAATATATGTCGCAACTGAACAAACTGAAAAGTGGTATTCGGTATTAAAATTAGTTGGTGGAATATTGGCAGTTATCTCTGCATATTCTATTGGAAATAAATTGTTTGGAGGTCTTGGTGTAAAGGTCGGAGGAATTAAAAGTTCTATTAGTGATATAAAAGCACTTTTAGCACTTTCTAAAGAAACTAGCACAAGTTTGACTGCTGTTGCTCAAGGTGTAGGTGGTATTTCTAGTGGAGTTTTAGGGCTTTCAAAGGCGATTCAATTCTTTACTTCTCCACTTGGAATAATATTATCAGTGCTTGGAATACTATATTTTACAAACGAAGATTTTAGAGAAAGTATAAATGAATTGTTTGATTCTTTAAAACCGTTATTAGATTTACTTTTAGGTTTAATTGCAGATATTCTAAAACCTTTAATGCCACTAATTACTGGGGTTATAAACTTGGTAGGCACTGGTCTTTCTTATGTAATAAAGGTATTCAATATTTCTTTAAGTGGAGCAATTCTAACATTAATACCTTTTGCTTATGCTTTAGAATTTGTTTTGAAAGTATTACAATCTATAATTCAAGCATTGGCTGATATTGCTACATTTAACTGGTCTAATTTTGGTAAAAATCAATCTGCTATTTGGTCTAACTGGAAGAGTACAGAGTTTGCAAAATCTAGTTGGTCTAATTTTAAGGGTTCATTCTCTGCATTTGCAGATGGAGGCTTTCCAAGAGAAGGTCAATTATTCATTGCTCGTGAGGCAGGTGCAGAAATGGTTGGCTCTATGGGTGGCAGAACAGCAGTAGCAAATAACGACCAAATCGTAACTGGTATTACGCAAGGTGTTTATAGTGCGATGATGGCATATAATGCACAAACTCGTGGGCAAGGTGGCAGTGGAGATGTTTATCTTGATGGCACGAAGGTTGGTAGAGTTGTTGCAAAAAGTTCACACGGTGAGATGGTGAGAACTGGATTATTAAGAGCAAATAGTTAAAAGGAGAAAAGAGAATGAGAGTTGACTGGGCGGGTGCGATAGAGAACGAGAACTTAGGAAAGATTTTCATTGGTGGTGAAGAATTTACTGGCATTGGCTATCAAGGGTTAATGACTGTGAACACAAAGACTTATGTGGAAGAGCCAGTAAGACAAAATGATGGTTCTATTGCGAACATAAACGACCACGACACATTTATTGTGCCACGATGCAAAGTCAACTTCAAGTTCTTTAACATAAGGGATTACCAAAGGTTGTGCAGGGTGATAAACTCTGCCAACGAGTTCCCAGTGTCTTACTTCGACAAGCAATTTGGAGAATTTAGGACATATATGATGTATGTAGAGCCAGAAGAGATGGCGAAGATATATAATGTTGGCACTTCTGTTATTGGGGTGCTTGACTATGAAGTTTCTTTTATTGGCACACTTAACAACCTAGAAACATTTAAGGTTTTGTATTTGCCAAAATATTGGAACGGAAATGCTCTGGTGGACTTAACCCCAACGAGTATTGAATACTCTTCAAGTGCAACCTACACAAAGGGGCAAAAGGTATACTGGAATAGCAGTTATTACGAAGCAATATATTACGAAAACTCATTTAAGGAAATACCGCCAACAAACACACAATACTGGCAGAAGAAAACTCCAACGTTGTGGAATGATGTTACAACTTATACAACTGGCGATTTTGTTTACAAAGATACGACAAGTGGTGGTAATACAACACGAAAATATTACGAAGCCAAGAAAGAAAACTTTTACGGTTATTTGACAACAAATAGAGAGTATTGGAGAGAGATTTCTGTTTCCGAATATTCTGACACAAAGACATACTCAAAAGGTCAATATGCGTATGTTTTAAGCGGTGAAACAAAGACTTTTTATCAAGCGATATATTACAAAGAAACATTCAGTGGGCAAAGTCCTGACGATACAAAATACTGGGCAAAAATTACTCCACAAATTAACGTGGAAAGAGAAGTTGATTGGGGAAAGTCAATTCACATTTTGACAAGAACTGAACTGGCTGATTTTTACCAAATTCCTGAAGGAAAAACTCTAAATGGCTGGAACACTCGTGCTGATGGCACTGGCTTGAACATTTTACCAAACTCCAACTGGTCTGTGTTTGAAAACACAACAATTTATCCAATTTTAGGAGATGTTGAATAATGGCAGATGTAAAATTGAGAATGGAATTGAACCCAAATGCAAGCGAAGAAACTCTTGGTAACATTACCAATTACGGCGAAAGCGGTGCAACTAACAGCAACTTGGCTAATACTTCAATTAAGGCTCAAGAAAGTGGATTGTTTATAGACGCAAATGCTATGTCTGGGGAAGGCTCAAACGGATTTACTTGGGGTGAAGACGATTACTTGGTTTTTAATGAATACGACTACTTGGATAATTTTGAAAACTCAAATGCTTATTTAGAAAGCGAAACCAATCCGAGTGCAATGATTTGGGGTGTTGTGCCAGAGAACGGGGAGTATTATGTAAAGTTGACATTTACAAATGCTACGAACTTAAAAGATGTTCAGTTTTATGGCGATGCAATAAGCGGTCAATTCCCAACTCGTGCTATTATTGACGGCACGAAAGAGTTGTTTAGCGACGACCCAGAATGGTCGGTCAATTTTGAAACTGAGAGTGATACTCATACTATTGAGTTCACCGACTGGAATCGTGGGAATTATAATGCTACTTTAACAAAGATAAGTGTTGTTCCTCAATATATAGAATTTGATAAGTTGTCTATGAAAAACATTGAGAGCCTTTCTCAAACTACTGCATCGCCAAACGACATTTTTTATGGAGTTATAGCAAACAGTGGTTCTGCGAGCATAGTAGATGTAAAAGGCGAAGTTAGGGATTATATCAAAGACAATGGTTCTTTCAACTCAAATACTCCGTGCGAAATAATTGCTAATGGCAATGTGGTTCAACATCATATTGCTAACGATAGTGATTATGACACGCAAAGCAAAACCTTTTCGGTTGACCTTACTAATTTGTTGCAAAGTTGGGACGGTATTAAATACTCGGGTTTTCCTTTAGAAATCGAAGGCGGAAACTCCAGTAAAACAGCATATCAAATATTATGGGATATTTTCAAGTCTTCTCTTGATGGGTTTACAGAACAAAAGCAATTTGACAAACTTTTAGACACAAAAATAGTGTTTGGAAACGACAATGTTGAAGGCACTGTGTCAGATTATTTGAAAAACATAACAATACCTTATGGATATATGGAAGCGGGAACACTAAAAGATTCCGTAGAGAAAATATGTAGGCTAGCACAACTGCAAGTATATATAAATGAAAACAATGAAATAAAATTTGTATCTGCACGACCAGTAATGACTTCGGAAGAAAACAAAAACATTATTGTCGTTCCATCAAATAGGCAGTCTAGTCAACTTTCAGAAACCATAATACTAAAAAACAAGTTTGATGCGGTGGAAATAGAAGAAACTAAAATAACGGACGAAGTGTTATTCAATGAAGCACTGCATACTTACACAACGACAACAAACCCGCTTTTATACAATGTGGGATGGGATGTAAAAGATGATAACAATATTGTTGTTGATTATGGTGAAAACGTAGTAAGGGTAGAGTCTTACTACGTAACAGGTTCGTTCACTTTCCCTAAAAAAGAAAATCTAAACCTATCTTCTGTTGTTTTAGTATATGAGGGAAAGGACGCAAATGAAGAAACGTACACGAAGCATTCAGACAACTGCATAGTATATTCACTTAATATAGACGAAAAATCTCTTGGGGGTCTTGGGGGTAGCCACTCGAAAGCCTACCAAAGGGCAACTAGTGGAGAATATACTTCTTTTGATGTTGGTTTATTTGGCGAAACTCCAGAGATATATTATGAAGAGATTACGTTAAAAGATTTAAGTTTATCCCTTAATAATGCAAGTGTTTCACTAAAAGATACGTCGTATTTTAATATATTTGATGACGGTGAAGAATATAGGTGCGACTATAAAGTACTAACTGGTGTGTTGAAGTTGTCATTTCAAGAAAGGATAGTGCCAGACTCGGCTAGTACGGTTGTTTGGCATAATGTTTCACTTAAAAAATATACAGCACAAAGCACATCAATAGCTGTTTATGGGGACAAAAGAAAAATATCTTCAGTAAACATTTCTGCAAGCGACTCAAATATTGCAACCGCAAAATCAATAGCACAAGTGGGTTCAAGTGAATTGTTGCAAACTGGAACAAAGTACAAAGGCACAAAAATGTCTACGATTATAAAAAACAATATAAAGCAAGATTATTCAACTGGGATATCTAACGGAAGTATTAACATTATTTGCGACACATATTATGACGAAGATGGCAACCTTGTTAAAAACTGGGGTGTCGGAGAAGTTATCAAACCTTACGAAATTGTTAGAATAGACAAAAACAACAATGGAGATTCGCAAAGCGAGTATAAAGACGGCTCGCCTAGATATTGGAGAGTAACAGGAAGAAACTTTCTTAAGACTGGAGTACCACTTATTAATCTTGAACTTCAAGAAGTAAAACTAAAATAGTGGGCAAAAACATTTGACATTTATAAAAAATTATGAAACAATATAGGGGAGAGGTGACGAGATGGCTAAATGGGATTCAAGCGTTAAGCACGAACCATCGGAAATAAATGCTGGAAACCGATACGAGAAAAAAGATAGGTTAAGCCGTGAGCAGTTAAACGCTATTACGGAGAATGGTTTTTATGCAGTAAAAAAGAGCGAAGAGGCTCTTGAAAAGGCAAATTCGGCGTTTACTGGCAATGGTACTATTGCACGTGTCAATGGTGTAGCACAACCATTTTTGGACTTTAAGCAAGACCCGAATACCTCACTTATGTACTATACGGCAATTTATGATGTCGATGTACCTGATGGATTTAAAACAGATTCGCAAGGTGGAGTAATCAAAAGTTTTGATGTTTCGGAGTATGACGAAATAATAACTTACTTTATTACTTCTGGAGATGCAATGACATCTACATCTGTAATGTCTAAAGTAACTACAGACTTAAGAACCCAATCAAGCAACGGAACGTATCCATTTGTTGGAACAACAACCGTTTCAAACAATTATCACGGATTTGTTGGCGTTGGTGGTTCAGAAGAAGCGTACCAAAAGATAACAGTTAGAGTTAATTTAGAAAAAAATGTTATAAATTTTGCTTCTTCTGCATTTAACTGGTCTACTCAAACAACAATTGATTATGGGCGTGCTAGAATTTATAGAATTTTGGGGGTAAGGTATGGAAATAGCAATTAAGGTAGTTAATGGCGAAACAATCATAGATACAACCTTTCTTTCGGTGTTTGGCGAACAAAAACTGGACTTGTATGGATATTCTAAAGCCTATGTTCCTTTTGACGATGTTATGCCAGACGATTTTGATGGCATTAAGTTTAATAAAAGCAAGTACGAAACACGAAAAGAAAAAGAACGTGCGATAAGATATGAGAACGAAGTAATGTATAAGATACGGCAAAAATACTCCATAAATCAAGAATTTGCATTGCTTCGACAAAGAGATGTGAAACCGCTCGAGTACCAAGAGTATTACGATTATGTAGAGTCTTGTAAGGCTCAAGCAAAAAGTGAATTAGGGTTATAGGAGATAAAATATGGGGGACTTCAACGAAGAAGAAGAATTTGAACGCATAAAGCGTAAAAGGGAAGAGCAAAAAAACGAGATGGTGCTTTCCAGCAAAATCAACGACTCTATTGCCGAATACTATGATAATTCTCTTGCTGAAAGAACTGGCAAAATTCAAGGGCTTACCGAGAAATTGGTTGATGCCGAGATAGATGTTAAGGAAAAGCAAATAGAAGGCAGAAAGGCGGTGTTAAAAGCCCAAACCGAAAAGGATGTAACTAGGGCTAACACCGAAGTTGACGAAGAAAAGACTGAAAGGTCTAGAACCATATTAAAGGCACAAGGACTTACAGAAAAACTGCCACCAGCATTTAGAGTAACCGCTCTTATTGTTGGCTATCCATTCTTTTTGGTGTATTTGCTAACCCTTGGGTGGATGATAGAGTTTGTAACCTTTGTTATCAAAGGGTTTATAACAATGGTGTTTGATTGTGCCGATAGGTATGTTGAACTAAACAAGAAGTTTACAGAGAACGAAAAAGACTTCAAACTGGGAAAGGCTATTTTCAATATCCTTAAATGGGCATTGATAACAACTGCGATTGTAGTGCTACTTGTTCTCTTAACAAGACAATAAGACCGTTGTGAAACGGGCGAATGCTTACCCCTAAGGCGAAAGGGGGAATTTTGAAAGGAGGTGTGTGGAATGATTAAGGTTGAAGTTAGACCACTTGCAGGTTTTGAAGACGATTATGTTCGTTATACTGCACGCAAAGCCGTTGTGGAATCTGAAGTTAGAGAAGAGTTCGAAAGAGTGCTTAAAGAAAGAACTGAAAAACTAGACCAACTAATCGCACTTACTTCAGAATCGGTTGAAGTTGAATATCCAGACGAAGACGGCGAAGTAACCGAAGAAAACACAGAAACGGTGGAGTAGAAATGACTCGCACTGAAAAAGAGGGGAATTTCCTTAGTTGGTTAAAAAGTAAAATTGGCACTATTACAATGGTTCTAAGTTCTTTTCTTTTAGGCTATGCTTGGGAGATTTTTGAAGAAGTGTTGGAAGATGGTATTGCATATTGCATAAGTGGTGCGACAGCACTTGCATTTATGACAGCACTTTCTGCTTGGGGTGTTATTGCAACAACTCAAGGAATTAAATTTTTAACAAAAAAACTTATATTCCCACTCGTTAAAAGACTAACTTATAAGGAGGGAAATGACAAAATGGAAAAACTTAAAAAGTTTGGCAACTGGCTTACTGCTAACAAGTTTACACTTTTGGGTATTGGCGATGGCATTCTAATTGCCTTATCTGGAATGGGAGTCATTGATGTTAATTGTCTGCCAGCACTAGTTGTTGGTTCTGTTAATTTAACACCGATACTTTACTATGTAATACTTGGTGGCTTGGCAATATGGGCTTCGTTCTTCCCAGAGTCTTATGCTAAATTTAAGGCTCGAATTGATGCTTGCAAGGCAGAGAAAGAGGAGGCAAATATTGTAAAGGTTGCAAAAAAAGAGTTGGCTAACGAAAGCAAGTTGGCTAACCAAACACAGGCACAACAGGAAAAGGCTAAGGCAAAAGAGATTGCTCTTGCTGAGGCTAAGGCTGAAAAAGAAAAAGCCGAAAAAGAATATCGTGCCAAAGTTGATGCGGTTAAGAAGACCTTAACAGAAGCATCTAAATAAATTAGTAAGTCAAATAAAAAGGGGGACTTATGAAAATCAAAGTTGCTACAAATGAAGAAAACTATGCACAAGTTGTATTGAAAAGAGCGATTGTTATATGTTGGGTGTTGCTTTTCGTATGCTTTGCGGTTAAAATCTTCGGTGGCGACTTTTTTAATATTATTTGCGAAAGCGAGAATTTTTCCAAGTTTTGCGAGTTCGTTGATGGCAGTGTGTTGATGCAGTTCATAATAGGAAGTGTGTCGAGCATTGTAACATACGCACTCTTCTACTTGGCAATACTACGCAAGAAATGGTTTGAGAAGTGGGAGTTCTTGTTCCTGTTAATTGTAACACCGATGTTTGTGTTGTTGAGAATATGGGCAACAAGTAACGGAATACTTATAGCATCTACAATAATTAATTGTATTCAATTCTTTATTGTGCCTTTTGTTTTTACAAGGGGAAGAAAAGTTGCTTGCTTAAGATGGTTTGTGCCGACATACATTTACGGCAATATCGCAAACTTTATGTTCCAGTTCATTTCACTGCTGGTAAGAAACCTTGCGATTAAACCACTAACAGACAATTTTTTAGTTGCTATCATTTACTCGATAGATATGTATATGATGCTAGCGATATACTATTTATATTCAATCAATAATAAAGGAGATAGAAGAATGGGTTGGTTTATGGACTGGTTGTTTGGAAAATCTAAACCTCAACTAGAGAAGATGAAACAAACACGACTTAACAAAATCAAGACTTTGGAAGAAGAGGTTAAGGCGATAGACGATGAAATCAAAAAACAAGATAAGTAAGGCAAAACTAAAGATTCAACTCACTCTTTGGGCTTGCAGAATTGCTTTCTATCTTGCGTTTTTAGGCATTACAATGTTCTATGCTTGGCTAATAGATAGAGTCGTACAAAGTGTGATAGTTTTGGGTTGCTACACGGCTTTGCGTTGGTGCTATCCTACTACTTGGCACGCAAAAACAACGCTACAATGTTTTGCATACTCCATAATGATTTTTGTACTTTGCGACACTTTGTCTTTACCGCTGGGTGTAAGTATTGTTTCTAGTGTAGTCATTTCGTTGGTTATGACCTATATTCTATATAAGGTGCAATGGCTAATTGATAAAGGACTCGCCGAACTAGATACAAAAGAATACATTTATAGCCTTTCGGAAGAAGAATTGAGAAATTTCGCTAAAAGCAATGGATTAGGCGAGCAAGTAGTTGACACTCTTGTGTTAAAAGTCATACACAATTATCGTTGGTTTGAGATTTGCCAAGAGCGTAACTACTCAAAAACTGGTATGGATTACCACAAGAAGGTAATACATCAAAAATTAAAAGTAAAATTGTAATATTCGTACTTTTTTAGTACCTTAGACGATTGTCTAGGGTACTTTTTTTATGCTAAAAAATAGGTGTCTAGCGGAGTGGTGGGAGTTGAAATCCCTTGCCAACAACCGCTACTCGCTTTGACGCAATTTTAAGTATAAGGGAGATTTGAAATGGCATACAACTATAACGGAAACTACGGATACGGCGGGTACAACTACAGCCCAATGAGTTATCAGCAATATCAACAGCCACAAATGGCACAAAATATGATGCAACAGCAAGTGAGCGATAACCCTTTCGCTGAGGCACACTTTGGAACAATAAAAGAAGCAGAGGGGCATATTGTAGCACCTAACAAGTCGGTTGCTTTCTATAATAGTCCACTAGGAGAGATATATGTGAAAACGGCTGATAATATGGGCAATCCGTCACTAATAACTTTCAAACGAGTAAACACCCAAGCAGAACAACAAACCGCCCAATTTGACCCAAATTTATTTGTAAAACGAGATGAGCTTGGCGACTTTATAACAAAAAAAGACTTGGGCAACTTCACTACAAAGGAAGACCTTAAAGAATTGTATTCTAAACTAGATGTACTGCAACGAAAAGTAAGCATACGAGAAATGGAAAAGGGGGCAGGTGTCAATGGAACAAAATAACGAAAAACAAACCCCGTTTATGAAGCGGGTTGCAGAATTGGAAAAGAAAGTAAAAACCCTTGAAGCGAAAATAGAAACACTTTCAAAGGTTTTAAGGAATAGGGGGTAGTTCTATGAACCCACAAGAATTAAATCAAAGAGCCGAAATGATAATCAATATGGCAAATAGGGGTATGCAACCACAAGCGGTGATGCAACAACTTATGGGCAGAAATATGAATTACCAAAACGAAATACAACTGGCTCAAACACAACTTAAAAATATGGCACAAGGTCGCCCAATGCCCGAGTTTATTATTCAGGCACTCAAACAAAACGGGCTGACCGAACAAAATGCAATAGGTCTTTCTCGACTTATGGGCATTAAATAACTTTTTTCGGTATCTCCAACCGAAGTTAAATGTCGACTAATAATGGAAGTTGTGGATATAAATATTATTAAAAGGAGAATTTTATTATGGGACTTTATGTTGAAGGCGATGTTCCTTATGTTGCTAACGGAAATTGTGGCAACTACAACAACAATGGTTGGAATGACTGGAGTTGGATTATAGGCTTGATTGCCGTTGCTGGTTTATTCGGTGGTGGTTTTGGAGGCGGACTATTCGGAAACCGTGGTGGCTCTCCTGCTACTCAAGCAGACTTGTCAGCAGGCTTTGCTAACAGCGAAATTATGAGCGACTTAAATGACATTATTTTGGGTCAAGCACAAATGCAAAACTTTATAAATCAAGGATTTGCTGGTCTTAACTCAACAATCAACACTGGTTTTGCTGGTGTAAACAACGCAATTTGCACATTGGGATACCAAAACCAAGCAGGATTTAACGCATTGTCAACTCAAATAGCACAATGTTGCTGTGATACCCGTTCTGCAATCGCAGATGTTAAGTACTCAAACGAAAGAAATACTTGCGACATCATAAGAGCAGGACAAGACAATACTAGAGCAATCTTGGATTATCTAACAACTGAAAAAATTTCTAGCCTACAAGCAGAAAATAGTGGCTTGAAAGCACAAATTTCTAATGAAAGACAAAGTGCTTACATTATTGATGCACTAGCACCAAAATGCCCACAACCTGCTTATGTGGTACAACCTGCACAACCTGTAACATTCCCAACTAACTGCTGTGGAAATGTTGCTTATGCAAACTTTGGATACAATGGTTGCGGAGCAAGTGTAGTTTAGGCTGATTAACTATCAGCACAATATAGGATTAATTATCCTGAATACTTTTTGTAAAGGCACAGGGTAAAAACTTGTGCCTTAATTTATTATAAGGAGAGAATTTATGTTACTAATTGGATTAAAAAACACAGGCACTCAAACCGTGCTTGAAACTGGAACAATTAACATTGGAAATGTTTACAGAAAATATTGCAGAGCGAACAGATGTGGGGTTCCTGCATTTACCGTTACTTCAAACGGCGTAACATTAAACCACGAAGGCATATATCACATTACCGCTACTTTGGTTGGTACTGGTGAAACTGCTGGTTTGGTTAGTGTACAACTTGCTGAAAACGGCGAACTTTTAACAGGTGCTATTTCTAGCGAAACAATAACAACCGCTACAACTGAATTTAGAACCTTTGTAATTGACTACTACATTAAGGTCGATAAAGATTGCGTTCTTGGGGTTACTACAACCGATGCCAGGACTGTTTCTCTCGTTAATGTCAGCGATGGTATTGATGCAACTTTTACCAGTGTTGTTCTTAATGTAACAAAGGAGGTATAGATTATGCCTAGAATGATGGATAGAAGAATGATGGACGGACGAAACCCTTATGGCTCTGAAGGTGGCTATGTAACATCTTCGAGAAGGGGTCGCAGAAGAGGTCGCAGAGATAGAGGTATGGACTATGCTTACGATAGACGAGATTATCGTGGTGGCGATTACGAATATGATTCAAGACGAGGCGATAGGGCATATTCAGAACAGGATATGGCGAGAGGTCGCAGAGATTATGAATCAATGGGACAATCTGATATGGCTCGTGGCGATTATGGGGATATGAGAGGTCGTGGTCGTGATTATGGCGACTACGAAGAAGATATGGCTCGTGGCGGAAGAGGTCGTGATGGACACTACCCAATGAGCCAAGGCTCGACCTACCACCCAGTAGAAGCAATGGGCAGATTCACTGGCTACTGGGGAGAACCACAAGCCGACTATGGTCGTGGCAGAGATTATGGCTATGACTACGGCTATGATATGCGTGGCGGTCGCTATGACTACGGCTACGACTACGCTGGCGACTATGGTGAAACTTTGAGCGAGCAAGAACTCGAAGAGTGGAAAAAAAAACTGATGCAAGAGGTCGAAGACAAAGATAGACAATTCTTCACCAAAGAACACATCGGTCAAAAAGCAAAACAAATGGGTGTACAAATGAAAGACTACACCGAAGAAGAACTTGTAGTAGCAACCGCAATGGTTTACACCGACTACTGCAAGACCGCAAAGAAATATATCGGCAACAATATGGACTTTTTCATTGAGTTGGCTAGGGATTGGTTGGAAGACAAAGACTCCGCTGTTAAAGGTGGAGAAAAACTTGCCATCTACTATGACTGCATTATTGAAGGCAAGTAATGGCAAGGTATGTTTACCACAACCAAAACCCAGACTCTCGTAGAATTAGCGATTGTGTAACTAGGGCTGTTTCTTTTGCGAGCGGTATTCCCTATGAGGAAATACGAACCAAACTTTACCACACTGCAAAACTTTTGAACTGCGAGAAATTATGCGTATGCTGTTATAGGCATCTCCTAGACGACGTAATGAAGTATCAAAGAATGGATTGCGACGGCTTGGACGTTGGGCAGTTTGCCGACAAACACCCATACGGAACATATCTTGTGCGAATGGGCGGACACATATCAACAATCGTTGATGGTGTAGTGTATGACATTTTTGACTGCCGTTCAGAAGTAGTAACAGATGCGTGGAAGGTTATATAAATAGCGGGGCTACTGCCCCCTATGGCACGGTACTCAAGTGGTTAAGAGGAAAGTCTGCAAAACTTTTATGCGTGAGTTCGAATCTCGCCCGTGCCTCCAGAAAAATATTTCGTAAAATCGTTTGACTTGCTCCAAATAAAAGTGTATACTTTAATTGAAATTGATTTATGGAGTACTGTTGCAAGAGAGTTCCCTTCCTCCCCTTAAGAAGATTGCTCTGATTTATCACAGTCAAATCAATTTGGGGCAGGTGAAATAATCCTGCCTTTTCTATTGACAAACTAATTTTGTTATGATATTATAACAATGCAAGGGAGATATTTTTATGGGAATTATTTTTCTTTTACAAAAACGTAAATAGTTATTGTGGCTCAGTATATGGGAATGATATATAAGAAATGAAAAAGAGTAGGCAAGGCTGTTTGGTTTTGGGGAGTGGCATTTTTGCTACTCTTTTTTTTATAAAAAGACGCTCCCATTCTGTCTGAGAGCGTCTGAGCGACAAGTTTTGGTGTTAAATTTCCTTTATTCCCACGATTTCGTAGATTTTGCAATCCTCTTGCTGTTCTTTTGTCAGTTTGTTAAATGCTTTTTCTACTGCGTTGCCCAAATAAATTCTTAAGCCAACCCACGACTTTTTGTCATCGTGGTCTTTTATTATTGTATAGTATTTTGATTCATTAATAGTCATCACTAATCACCCCCTTGACTTATTCTTGCTGTGTTCGCAAAAAATACACCCTATTCCCAGCCTTGCGTGCCTTGTTGTTGACTTGTCCAACTATATTTACAAGATTTTTTAATACTTTCAAATTGTCCTCATCGTTTAAGAATGTTCTAATTGGTTCAACCAAAGCAAGGTAGTCTTTGTTCTCTCTTCGGTTAAGTCTTAATTGTTTAATTTCTTTTAATATCTCCAAACCTTTTTTATCATCGCAATCTTCCATTTCAACTATATGTAAAAGGTCTTGAATTTTTTTGGCTGTCTTTTCTTCATCTTCTTCTATGTTTGTTGCCTTATCTTCTATTTGTTTAATTAAATTATAAAATTGTGATATACAATCAAGGTCAACCGTTACTTGTTCGGCAACACTTGTATCTTCTTCTTGATTCACTATTACTGATTTACAAATTCTCTTGATGGTTTCTACACTTGCTCCAAAATTCTCCGCAATATCTTCAATAGCACGACCGTTGACATATAGCATTTTTATTTGTTTTATCTGTTCTGATGTGAGTTGCACTCTTTTCCCAAAGAAATCAAATACATCTTGGTCGCTAACGCCGATTATCTTGGCAATCTCAACATTATATAATCCTTGCTTTCTTAACTCCACTACTCTTTTGCGGTTCTTATATAATTTATCGTATGGTGTTTCAATCTCTTCCGCTTGGGCTTGTGGTTCTTCAGTTCCTTTCATTGACTCAATCCTTTTTATGGTGTTCCACATCGTTCCATAGGCAACACCAAAATGTTCAGCAATTTCGTGTATTGTCTTGCCGTCATATCTCATTTGAATAAGTGTCTGGAGTTCGCCAGACTCTGTTATCTGTTCTAAAAATCCTTTCTTCATTTTTTATCTCCTTTGTTCTATATCATTGTAATGATACAATCTATTTTTTTTGTATTCGCTTTGTTATTTCTTTTAGCAACTCATATAAATCATTAGATGTCATATATTGAACCCCATTTTTCAAAAATGTTTTCCAATATTCGTGTGATATATCTAATAATTCTTCTGTTATCTCCTCGCACACTTCTTTTCTCACTTGCTTGTCGTGGTAGGCAAGACTTAATAGATTAAGAGGTTCGTCCCAATCTAACGAAGAGAAATTTATCTTTAAGCAAAACTCTCCTTTTTCTTTGTCAAAATCCCAAATCCAAGAACTCACCTTTTTATAATTGTCTACATACACTTTCATTTATTTTCTCCTAATATAAATTTCTCACAATCTTCCTTTGTTTCAAATAAAGCATCTTTGCTAATTGAAAAATCTCCCCAATAATGATGTACTATACAATAGCCATTTTGTTTATCTTCAACAAGTATGCCATACTCGACAAAAGGAACTTCTACACATTGTTCATTAAAAGTAAAGTCAACAAACCAAACTCTATCACCTTTCTTCATCTCGTTTCTCCTTTTATTTACTAAACTTAATAATTGCTAAAATACATAAAACTATAACTGGTATTCCTATTGTTAGTGCGATTGCTATTGGTGGCATACTATTCTCCTTTCAATTCTTCCAGTTTTGCTTGTGCTTCTTCTTTGGTGGTAAATACTTCATTATTGAAGTCTTGTAATAAATGCCAATAAGTTAACCCACTATCATATATACCATAGAACCAAACATCATGAACATCTTTTGAAATAGTGCTTATATACCCTTTATCAATAGTGTAATCAATATTACCATTGATATCAGTTTCATATACACAATAGATTTCTTGTTCTACCGAAATCGGCAAAACAATCGCATTTTTCAGTTGTTCTTCTAGTTCTGCTATTCGTTTTTGCTGTTGGTTTAGTATATTGCAGATAGTTTGATTGCTTGGATATTGTTGTATCTCATCATCAAATATATCTTCGCTAAATTCATCAAAATAAAATCGCTTACTCATACTATTCTCCTTTATTCAAACATATTGGCGGTACACTTCCTTGTCTATAAGGAATAACATAAAATCCATCTTGTTCTAACTTGTCAATATCTACTGAGCCGTCTTCGACAAGCAAAATTCTTTTTATTGAACTTGTTTTAGGTTCTCCTTTTGTGCTGTTATTTGCCATTACAAGTTCTTCGACAACCTCGCAACATTGAGCAGGTATATGATAAACCCCATTTTCTAAACCTAGAGCATAATAATCTTTAAAGTCTTTATCATAATCGTTTCTAAATCTTAATGCGTCAAACACTTTACCAATCATTTCTTTTTGTTCTTGTAAGTGTCCATCATATCTATCATCTAGTTTAACTACTTTTACCTTCATTTTTTATCTCCTTTATCTTCGTGTTGGTGGGTTAGTTTATAGATAACTTATAGGTATTGGTGCATAATCGCTTGTGTCCATACTATTTCATCTCCTTTTTAAGTTCTTCTATTTTTAATCTAATCTTTTTAGCAATATCAAGCCTTACTTTACCTTCTGTCGTATCAAGTGATTGGCATTCTTTTACATACTCTCTAATTTCAGTTAGATGCTTAACGCAGAACGAGATTTTGTCTTGGTCTTTTTCTTTAAGATGTTTGTAATGAATTTTTGCTTGTTTTTCAAGTTGCTCTTCTGCTTCTTTACAACATTTCAAGGCAAATTGCTCTCCTACTTGTGCTGAGTTTAATTGTTCTTCTTTTTCTGCAAGTTGATGTTCCAAATCTTTAACCTTGTTTTCAGCATCAGTCCATTTACAAATAATGGTTCCATCTTTCCAATCGTTTAGTTCTTTCTCTTTATAAATAAGTTGCTGATTTAATCTGTCAAGTTCATTTGCTACAATATCTGGTTCACTTGTTTCTACAAAATTAATTGTGTCTGTATATTCAATTTTTTCTTTCTGTTTCTCTGCAAGTTGCTGTTTGAGTTCTGTATTTTCTTCAACTAACTCTCCAATTCTTTTATCTACACAAGTGTGTAATCTATCAATTTCATCTTTCATAGCAATTTGATTTGGAATGCTTAAATTTATTGCTGTGTGTAACTCTCTATTCTTTTTTTCACTCTCAGCAAGTTTTGCTTCTAGGTCGGCAAATTCTTTTTCTAAACACTCTACAAAATTCCTTGTAACCGAAACACCTTGATTGTCAACCACTTCATAATTACCATTTTTAAGATTTTCTATTGTTTTACTCATCTTTCATTATCTCCTTTCTTTTTATTTTTATGTTTAGTAAAACTACAGCCTTTACAATCACCATTACATTGACTTGGTGCAACCTTTTTTAATGTGCAACCTTTATATTTTAGCCTATCTATAATTGAGATTACACCCCATATAATTAAGTAACCTGCAACGAGAATGATTATAGCCATAGCAAATACAAATAACTCTTGTGGCAAAGTCCATAAATTTACTGGTGTTTCAAATATTGATTTTATAAATTCACCCATTATTTCCCATCTCCTTTTTATAAAACTCGTCCAACTTTTTCCAAACATCAGCAGTGAAGTCCTTTTGACCTCGCAAGTACTTTTCTGCCAAGTTCCAATAACACATTGTCAAATATTCGTTATTGTGGTGTCTTTCGTAAGGGTCAGCATAGATAAATGTTCCCCAATTCGACTTGTTATTAAACTTAAAGTTTCTTCTCTTAAACTCTTCTTGTAATAAATAGTAATAACTGACGAAGTTAGAAGTATCGTACTCCCAAATATAGTTTATAAGAATATGATTTGTTTTCTTGCCGTTATGTATGTCTTTCCAAATCAAATCACACTCTCGCTTTTGAGCCAACAACTGACTGTCTGGCAAGTATGGTAATAATCTAAAATGCCATAATCTCATACAATTCTCTCCATTTTATCTTCTATCTTTCCTAGTTTGTTTATAAGTTTTCTTTCTTTCCTAAATTGCTTTGAGTATAGAAAAACACAAAGTGGAAATTCTCCCATATCCTTTAGTATATATTGGTTTTTGTATAATTTTTTTGTTAATCTTCGCATTACTTACACTCCTCCCTTATCACCCTGTCAACTATTCTCCTACTGATACCGACTCTGCGTTGGATTTCTGAAACAGAGCAAGTGCCGTAGAGTGATTTTATCGTTTCAATGACAGATGGCTCGACAAATTGTTTCTCTCTGCCGATTTTGAAAGCATCACCAAGCAGTTCTCGTCTAGCCTTCAAACCTTGCTTTGTCCTGTCTGCAATCAAATCACGCTCGAACTGGGCAAACGAACCCATAATGTTGAAGATTAAGGTCGCCATAGCATCGTTATTATTATCGCCACCAATAGTAAGGTTCTCTTTTAAGAATACTACTTTGACCTTTTTCTTCTTTACTAACATATTCGTAGTATCAATTAAGTCTTGCATAGACCTAGCCATACGGCTCATACTCTCGAAGTAAACTTCATCACCAGCAGACAACTCAGCGACCATCTTCTCGAACTCTGGGCGAGTGCTTGCTTTCTTCGTCCCACTTATCTTCTCTTCATACAACTTCTCTATTTGGTGGTCTTGCAATGCAAACTCCTGTCTAAAAAACTCTTGCTTGTCGGCACACGAAACTCTAATGTATCCAAATCTCATATTATTTATCCCCCATTAAATCATCAAGAATGGTTGTTTTTGTTGCTGGTTTAATTCTTGAAAGTCTAGGTATAATCGTAATAGTTTTGCCACAATAGTTTTTGATTACTATGCTTTCTATACTACTTTTGCTGTTCTTCCAAATTCTAATATCAAGTATGCGATTCTTATCTACCCAGTCAAATATTCGTTGTATGACAGATTTTTTATTTCTTCTATCTCTGCAAATCCACAAAACCGAATTATCTTCTCTAGCCCACATAATACCATCTTCAAACATTTTGCGTTCTTTGCCAGTTCCTCTTTGAGTCGTTTGTATCATAACCATTTCTCCTTTTGTTGTTATTAGTATATCACTACCGATATATCAATGTCAAGAGTTTTTCAAAGAAATTTTTTATTTTTTTAATTTTCCCCATTGTTCAGCCATAGCCTTTGCAATTCCCAAGAAAGTTTTACTACGAAGTTTACTTCTTTCTTCCGTTGATTTTGCTGTCCTTAAAGCATCAAAGAACCATTTTGGCTGTCTTTTTACTTTTCCAGTTTTCTTGTCTGTCCACTCAAAGAACTCTCCCTTGCCAACAATATTTGTAGGTTGAAGAAGTGGCAATCCTTTTAACCACAAGCAAGTAGATTTTTCAAACTCATCACCAAACATATATGGCTGAATTATTTGATTTTGTTTCTTTGGTAGTCCATATTTTTCGCATAATTCAGGATAATAAGTTTTTATATAATCTCCACTTATAATGTTTATAGGGTTTTCAACAGCAATTCTATCACAATCAGCATTAAGCATTTGAGAAAAGAACTCTATTGCTTCTGCTTGTACACCACTTTCTCTTTTCTTTTCAAAGTGTCTAGCACCACTAACAGCAAGATGAGTGCAAGGTGGGAAAGCAATTATTAAATCCCACTTTGTATCTATTGAGTGCTTATCTCCATTTTCGGTAGTAAACTCACACCTTCCATTTAATATCGGCAAACAATCACCTTTAATATGCCACTTTGGGTGTCCACCACTACATTCGTATAAGTCGCAAGAGTATGCTTCGTGTCCTAATGCACGAAACTCTTTACATACTGCTTGACTTTCTTCACACGCTAATAATACTTTCATTTTCTTTCTCCTACTTTTTCTTATTATCTATCATTTTCACGCCTAGATTTTCAAGGCGTTTTGTAATACTTTCGACATCATAACTAATCACATTGATAGTTGGCTTATCTTCAAATGTTGGCTTTAGCGACACATTATGACCAACACCATCAACGGACATTCTGATAGACGAACTCTTCTCTTTGGTCTTGCCGACTTCTGCTGAAAGCAAGGTTTCGTTCACGAAGTTCTCATCAAGTATGTGCATTTCGGTCAAGATGTCAGGGTCTGGGCTTAACAGCAACTGATTATAGACATACGACTCACAACGCAGAAAATTGACGAACAACACCTTTGTTATTATAAAATCTTCATAGTAGTTCATAATATACTCTACCATTTCGTAAAAACAGTCGATGTTGTCTTTTAGAACAGATATGTCAACATTTACTGCATATCTAGTCGGAACTATTGGGAACTTGTTAAGGCAAAGTTGGATTCGCTTGTAAATGGCGTTACTAAAATTTTCTAATTTTCTTGGATAAAGGCTGTTCTCGTTTGCTCTGACTTTGGTGTCTATTCTCTCCAAGTGTACTTTCAATGCCGACTTAACGGCTTCCAACTTCTCACGAGCATCAGTCCAAATGCTAGTGCCGTCTGGGTTCAAAACTATTTCGCTCATACTACTCACCTACCTTTTCGATAATTCCTGCCAAAGTCAAGTCAAACAAAACTCCAAGCAATTTATTTAAGCATTTTTCGTCAACATAAGACTGATAAAATCTATCTTCATAAAGTTGAACATTTATAAACAATTCAGTTTCAAATACTTCTATAAGCTTTTCGTATTGATTATTTCCAAACAATACATAATAACCATTATATTCTTCAAAACCGAATTTTGCTAACTCTTTTAATTCAATTTCTTCTTTAATCTTGAACATAATCTCTCTCCTTCACCACTTTTTCCACTTCGACCACCAAGTCCTCGAACACCTGCATCCCGCCATCATCATTGGGGCGACAGTTGGCTCGGTGTCCCAAAATGCGAGTTACTACCACCCAGTCCCCTTCGGCAATCGGGTGCATTCGACCATACACCACACACCAAAGGTGCTTGTACACGACAGGGTTGCCATTGATTCGCATTGTGTACGGGGTGTAGAACTTCCAGTACGGCAAGCCCTTCTTGTCCACCCCACTTCGCACTGTTCGCACTTCTAATTTGCTTCCTACTACTATCTTGTGTCTATCGTATGTCGCCATCTTTCTTCTCCTTCTTAAATTTTTCTTCCAAATCAAAAATTGTATATTTGTTATACTTGAAAGGTCTATCAGTCTTACTTTGAAGTTGTTTTAACTTTTCCCAATATGTCGGCAAGTATAGGTAGTAGTTCTTTAACTCTTTTAGGTTCTTATTTGCACAACACCAACAACTAACTCTATCAAGAATATCGTATAAATGTATGCCATCTTCCACCCAGTCAAAACCATTAGCATAGCAATAAGATAAACAATCTTTCTCGGTCATATTCCATTCTTCTAGTGGAAATAACTTGTTGCCTTTTCTCTCTTTTTGAAGTCTTTGTGGTTCATCAACAGCAATACCAACATACTCGTAAGCATTTTCGCAATACTTTTCTATTGTGCTGATTTTCTCCATAGTTCCCCAACGGCAACGACCACCACACCAAGAATAACCTTTATGCTCGTTTGGTTTGCCTACCTTTACTGGTTTCTCAAACATACAATATTCAAAGTTGCATTTAGGTTTTAGTTCAGTAAACTTGATATTCTTGTCTTTTAGCATTTCTATAACTTTATCTCGTATATTATATATTGCATTAAACTCCATACCAGTATCGTAAAATACAACTTCGTCTAGTGGTTTATTTTCTTCCAGTAATCTCAACAACATAGCAAGACTATCTTTGCCAAAACTGACACTTGCAATATGTTTTTTCACTTTCACATCTCTCCTTTCACTTTAATATGCCCTTATTTCGCATTTATTTGCCGTTTAAACGGCTGTTTGTCACTTTCTCGATAAATTGCTCGCCCCAACTCGTTTTAGTGCCTTAAAACGCAAATTTGGGGGTTATTTGTTTTTATTCTTCTCATCGCAATACTTTTGAGCATCAGCAAGGTTGTCAAATTTAACTAAACTATCTTCCAACAACATTTCATCTTCATCATAAACATCACCAGAAGTAAACTCTATATAGTCCACAACTCTCTTTTGTGGCTTCCATATTAAATCTTCTTTCTTTAAGTGATACTCTTTGTCTTTTGCTCCACTTAGTATTATAGGTGGACATTCTTTTACGATAATATAAAACTCATCTCCTACTTTTAGGGTTTTCTTAAAAGTTAAAAAATTACTCATACCTCAATCTCTCCTTCTGTTATCATTTTCAAATCTGCAAGGTGTCGATGCTTGCGAACATCTTTGTGAAATCTTGCTGTGCATATTCTCTGTTGCTCGTCGACTTGGCGGTTTTGTTTTCGTTGGCAAGCCCGTTGTGGTAGGTTTCAAACTTGGTGGCATTAAACAAAGTTTCTGGTCGCAAATACATCTGCATACTCGTTCCCTTCCATTTGGCGACTTGTCTATCAACAACCGCTTTCAAATCAGCAACAGAATAATCTTTCAGTCTTGCTCGTATGAACTTTAAGTTGCTCTCCACTGGCTTATACTTCGTGCCAGCCTTCTCGTTCAAGTACCCTAGAACTTCAACCAGCATACTTACATCTTCCTTCTCTTCCCCCTTATGCTCTCTCACACACCTAATTGCGAACTGCAAAAGGTCGCAAGTCTTTTTCGGTGTTTCGTCTGTGATTAGGCTTTGCAGATGCTTAATTGTCGCACTCTTCATAATCAACCCCCTTTCAGTTCCTTGATTTTATTATCGATATAATCGTAAAACCTATATTGTTCATCAAGACTAACAAAACATATTTTCAAACAAGCATATTTCTTCAAATCTTTTAGTACATCTATTGCTATTTGCTTTTTCTCTAAATCTTCTCTTTTTCGTTGTTCTTCAAAAATCTTAGCATTCCACTCTTGTCTATCTTTTTCCCATTGTCTTATTTTTTCTAGTTTCTCATTCTTTTCTGGTATTGCATCTTCATAAGTGGAGTAAACTTGACTTTCCTTAAAACAATAATGCCTGCCCCACTTGTCAGTTTTTGTCGCAACAATAGGGTGGGTGCAATTAGCAGTAAAAATCTTATCAATAACAAACTTTGTAATTCTTGGCTTTTCAAAAGGACAATTATCTTTTTGCATTACTGAATAAAATACATCTCCTACTTGCATACTTTTTCTCCTTTAAATAAACCTTTCGCATACTCAACTACTTTTGTATAGTTTTCTTCGGTGAGTTCTTCTTTGCACAATATGTTTTGGGTTTCAAATGTTTGCCTAACCAAAGACACATAATTATAGAAGAAACTTGTGAATAATTGATAATTCTCAAACTCGTAAATAGAACACTCATTGTTTTGTGTCATTTCTTCGTAAGTTGGTGGTTGAAATTTCACTGTTTTTTTGTCGTGCATTTTCATTGCCCATTCTGCGTCTTTCTTTGTTTTGTATAAGTTTTCAAATAAGTAATATTCATTTGCAAAACACTCATCACCATCTTCGTCATAATAAGTATGTAGGTATTGTCTAAGGCATCTAGTCGCATTCCAATCTATATCAATATAACCAAAGCTAAAATCGTCATTGAGTTTAAGTTCTTTGATGGTGTCATTGTAATATCCGTCAAGGTAATAAATAGTTTCTCGGTTTCGTATAAGTGGTATTAGTTCTTCTTCGGTTATCATAACTACTCTCCTTTATCTTCGTGTAAGTGTTCAAATATTGCCATATTATTCTCCTTTTTTCCATTCTAACAATTTCTTTTCGATTTCAACATCATTTCTTTTTCGATTAATTATTTCAGAAAGAATAGGTCTTTGCACTCCAAACTCTAATGCAAGTTTTGAAATATTATACTTGTGCTTTGCCATTCGCATTCTGATTCTAGTTTCTTGATTCTCTGTTAGCATAAATTTCTCCTTTTTTATTTTTGTTACCCTAATTATACATTTTGTTTTACAAGGTGTCAAACGATTTTCACCACTTTTTTCAAATTTCTCAAAAATTTTTTAGTAGAAAAAAGGTGAGCATAGCCCACCCTAGTTTGCCTTTATTTTTTCTACCAGTTCCATTACAACAGTATCGTGCATATCGTTTGCTTCTTGGTCTGAACCAAAATCAATATGGTCGATTGCCCAGTTGCTATCAAAATCAATTTGTTCACTTACATTTGCATCGAGATACACGCAATCTGAACCATTTTCTGTGCAATCTTGCGCTTCAAATGCCATTGTTTCATAATATCTGTCAAGTCCTATTGTTTCAAACCCATTTTTAGAACAAAGCTCTGGTATTTTTCTAAATGTTTCTGATTGTGGCATAGCACCAACTGTGCTTACTATCCATTTTTTATCGCCATATTCTAGCAAGGTGTTTCTTCTAAACTTGCACTTATCGGCACATATAAAATGACCAGCCCAACCTCTCTCGGTAATTTTAACTTCATTCAAATAATACATTTTTCTCTCCTTATGCCTCCAACTTGTACTCAGCCCAACTCACAGTATCGCCAAACCTGTTCTTGCCTGACTTGAAGTTCGAACTAATATTGTAGCCGTCTTTTCTTAAACGGTGTATAATCGCCGAAAGTCGATACGCACCAAATAAACGGATTGCTTGTTTCTGGCTCAACTTCCCATTTCTTTGTAGGTGGTCTAGCACCCTGTCGTATTGTGTTAATTTCATAACTTATTCCCCCATTTTTAAGTTGTGTTGTTCGCCACAAAAAGGACAATTTATATACCAAGTGAATATAATTTTTCTTGTTCCGTCTAAATTTCCCATATTGTATGTTTCTATGCTGATGTCATCTTTCTCAATTTCAAACTCAGCACCACAACTGCATTTTACTATGCTCCATTTAGGTATCTTTATTATTTTCATAATCTTCTCCTTATCTCACTTCGTGAGTTATCTGCCAAAATGATTATCTTTGCAAATAGGACAATGTTTTAGAATTTTGAAGCATTTATGGCAAAACCTAACTTCAAACTCATCACCATATTCATCTCGATAATCTTTGTTCTTTTTTGATTTACAATCATTCATACAATAAATCGCAGTTTCGTAGCAAATCGGATTGCCACATATTTCGCATTTAGTCCATAACTCTGGGCTGTTTTCTATTGAACTTACAACCCAATCTCCATAATGTAAAACTGCTTCATTTATTTGTGTTTTATTAAACTTTTTCATAGTTCCTCACAACTTGCCATCTAATATGGCTATAATATCTTCACCAGCACGAAAGCGACTTGTAAACTTCCACTCGACACCATATCGGCTCTCAAAAGTTTTCATAGTCTTGTATAGTGCTGTTGGTGGTCGGCTCACTAACTTTCTGCCGTTTCTCAACTTTGGGCTTTGCCAAGTTTGCACATCTTCAAGAGAGTGTAGGGGTTCTCGGATTAGCACAACAAATCGTGTGCAACCGAGTTCCCTTGCTCTTGCGATTTCTCGCTTAAATCTCTCATGTTCTTTCTTCGTGCCAGCAATATTACCAGCCACTTCCACCAAGTCCTTCTTCAAATCAATTACGGTCGAGTAGTCATCTTCGCCATTGATACACCAAATGTAGTCGCCAGCCTCGACCTTTCGCACCACATAGGGTTGTCCTATCACTTCTAGGTATCGTAACACTTCGGCATTTCGTTGTTCCCTTGTGTCGCTTACAATTACTTTGCTCATTCGCTATCTCCTACAACCACTCTGGCTTGTTTGCACCTTGTCTATACACAATGCAAGGTATTCCTAAATCATCTTCAATGTGGTCTATATCAACAGAGCCATCTTCAACTAAAAGAATACCACTTGTACTCTTTGGATTATGTGTTTCATCTTTGCTGTTGTTTTCCATAGTTGTAAGACCTTCAACAACTTCACAACAATCAGCAGGAACAAACCAAACATATTTGTGTAAATTTAAAGCATATTGTGTTTTGTATCTTTCATCTTGTTGGTATTCATCATTTATTACAAATGCTTCAAATATTTTACCAACTCTATCTTTTTCTTCTTGTGTAGCATATTCTTCGTGTCTTTCATCTATTTTTATTACTTTAACTCTTACCATAGTTTATCTCCTAGAAAGGCAATTCATCTTCTGTGTCTATCGGTTGCATCACTGCTGGCTCTTCTTTCTTCTCTTCTTTCTTGAAAGGCTCTTCGCCCATTACGACATCACCAGCCGAGCATACTAGGGTAAAATTCTTGTACCACTTGTTTGTGTTTGGGTCTTTCTTATCTTCCAACCCAGCATCAGTACAGCCCAAAATCTTTACCCAGTCGCCAGTTTTGATTTGACTAGATAAATCTTCGCCCCATAGTTGCACCTTCGCCTTGTCGCCGTATTTCAAGCCTTCCTTTGGCATATCTTCGATTGTGATAAATGTGTAGCAACGCCCGTTCTTTCCAGTCCCACCATAGATTGATGCTACCTTGTAATTTCTCTTTCCACTAACATTAAACATAATTATTTATTCTCCTTTTTTGTCATAATCAATTTGTATTCACTGCTTGGGTATGTTATCTCAAAAGTTTGTGCCTTGTCTTTTTTAATTTCGTTTACAAACCATTGGAAAACAGCACCTATGCAATCATCAGTAATATCTTCTTTATTGCCAGTAGAAACATAGTTCCCATTTGGCAATTCTTTAACAGTGCCATAGTATATACTATTTGTTAAAGCCGAGTTCAACACTTTCTTCATTTTGCCGTTCTCTCCTTAAACTAATTCTATAATTGTGTGTTCTGACATATCAACTGAATAATACCAACTTGCCCAGCCATACATTTCTTTGCTGGTGTTTACATCGTTTACCCAGTCATTGTATGTTAAAATCCATTCGTTTAATTTTACTCTATCGCTATCTTCTGTTATATGTTTGATTTGATATATAATTTGTTGTCTTTCTTTGTTTTGTCTTATCATTTCTTTCTTCAATGAAAATGGTTGTACAATACTAGTAATTGCAAAGCCTATAAAACAAAATCCTAAAAGCATAGTTAATCCAATCGCACACAAGCTATCCCACTCTGTCTTAATTCCCCATATAATAAATGGTATGATTAAAACAATAGATGCAATGGTTAATATCCACCATAAACTCATAATTTTCTCTCCTTAAACTCTCTCATATTCGGTGTTTTTCGCTTCTTTAAGCACTCTGCCAGATACACCAGTCGTGGCAGGTACTCGTTCTTGACCCACTGCTCATCATAGGGAATGTCGAACACTTCGACCTTTTCTCTATCAACTTCAAGAAAGAAATTCTCGTAGTTCTCTTCGGTCATAGGGTAGGCAACCAACTTGCACTTGTGCTTACCAGTGGCAAACATCTGCACTTGACATTGTTGAATGTATGAAGTCGGTGGTTTCCACTCTTTCTCGGTCGCCTTGTGGGTCTTTATCTCATATATGCAGTCTTTCGTTTCAGCATCTAGGTTCACTCGTAGTCGCAACTTCGGCAACTTGATGCAACGGTCAAACTTCATCTTCAAACCCAAACTCTCAGCTATCTTTCTCTCGTAAGCATTGCCAGCCATTAAGTATGTGTTCGTGAAGTTATTTTCCGACACCCCAAGTTTCACTAGGTATAACTCCATAAAGGTCTTTGTGTCCCAGTTGCCAACTATCTTGCTCGTTTCAGATGCTCCCCAATACTTGCTTCTATCTTTGTTGGTTATCACCTAACTACTCCTTGTTGTTTAATAAAACTCTCATATTATCTTCTAGTCTTTTTATTACACCACAAGCATTAAGGTATTGCATATATTGTTTTTCGTCTTTAAGACCGCATTGAGTAACAACATCATTCATATCATAACCCTTTTTCATTAAATCGGTCATCAATACTTCTATCCTATTTTTTACGCTCATAATATTATGAAACTCTAAACTATCAGCCACTTCATTATCTTCTTCAACAATATCGAAAACATTTTGTAAAATGTATCTTCTTTGGTAAGTTTCAAGTGAGCCGAGAATTTGTATTTCATTCATTTTACCATCTTTTTGTTCAACCATTGGGCTTGTTGCACTCAATGTTTCTTCGCTATCCCAGTCATATATTGTTAATGTTGCGACCTCTTTATCAAAGGTTACAAGTGGTGTCATTCTAACTTCATGGCACACTCTTGTTATTGGTGGTAAAATATCAGAAAGCGTGTAATATCCCACTTTTGTGAAACTATTTTTTCCACTTTTAGTAATATTTTCCTTTTTCAAAAGCATTCTCGCTTCTTGTAGTTTTTGTTTCAAATTTTTCTTATTTTCCATATTTTCTCCTATCTTTTTTACACTCAAAGTCAACTAGCGTTGAGTACCTTTTATTTATTGCCGACTTCACTTCGAACTTGTTGTACTTGCCGTTAAAGTATGTAAGTATCTGCTCATGGTTCATCATTTCGTCCCAGTAAAGTCGCCATATTGTTTTTACATCTTCTTCTGTCATTAGTCCCAGCCTCCGCACCCGCAGTAGTACGAGTCGTACTCACCGCTCTGGTTAAATTCTTCTCGTGGCGAGAAAAACGGCAACGACCAAGAACTATTGGTTATATGACCGCAACTGCTACACTTTGCCTTTCTGCCTGTTAGGTCTATGACATCTTTTTCATCTGCAACTTCTTCGCAATCACACACCAAGCAGTAGGGTTTGCCTTCAGCGGTTCTGCCGTATCCAATGTGTCCGCATTTCATAATAACTTCGTCCATACGCCCTCCTAAAATGTTTCTACAAAGCCCACTTGTTTTGCCTTGTCAAGCCTTGCTCTTTTTACCTTTATCTTGCCACTTATATAATCAAACGCAAATCTCTTCCTGTCCTGTTCGCTGGCAAGTACCCCGTTTATATATAATGGAGTAAATAATAGTCTTGATTCCATATTAATGCCCCCCCATTTTTGTTATGAACTCAACCAGCCTATCCATCACATTGCACACATAGGCAAGGTCATCTCGCTCTTTCCAGTTCTCGCATCTCTTATCTCGCACAAACAGCACAGTTTCGATTGCCTTATTAATCTTATTAACAATTTCGTCCATTCTCTGAACACCCCCTTAATTTTTCTTTCTGCTTCGCCAAATTTTCAAGCTTTCCCCAAATTTCCAAAACTTTATTCAAGTCTTTTTCGCCCTTCAAAGATTTTTCGAGTTCACTCACTCTTCGCTTCAAATCTTTCTCAGACATCTTCACTCTCCTATTCAATGTTTTTTGGTTCTTGGTTATACAAAACTAGCATTGCATACTCTTTTGTTTTCTTAAACGACACCAGTGCGTATTTAATAATATCGTTTTGAGAAGCATTTGTTTCTTTACACATATTATTAAGGTATCTATGCGTATCGTCTTTCAATCTCGCCACTCTTTGGTTCATTTCTGCACCCCCTTTGTTCTTATCTTGTATATGTATTGTATCACAACAAAAGCACATAGTCAAACTATTTTGCAAAACTTTTTTAAAATTTTTTTAATTTTTTTTCGAAAATCGCTTTACTTTTACTTTTTTATATGTTATGGTGTTATCGGTTTGATTTCATAAATCGCAAAAAACCCTTGGATATTCAGACGACACGGAATATCTAGGTCACAACTGAATATTTTTAAGGGTTAGAAAAACCGCAATGAAAGGCAAGGTGTCGATTGTCAAGTAGTTGTGGTTTTTTGTTTTTCTAACAACGGCTGATAGCCAACAGCCTCAACAATAGTGCTGATGCTTGGTAAGCCAAGTAGAACCTAGTTAGGGTCTGTGAGAAAGTAAATTCAAGTTCTAACTCGAAGTGGGAAGTCTGCCACAAAATCGTAAGCGGTGAATTGGGGGTTTTGGGGGCGTTCTTTCTTTCTTCTCTTTTATTTGTCTTTCTTATGTGTTGTTTCTCGGTTCGTTTTCTCTTGTTTCTTTCTAAAAGTATGTTTTGGTGGTGAGTAAATGAGTAATAATAAAAAAAGATACACAGATTATCTAAAAAGTCCTGAATGGGCAAAAAAGCGACAGCATATTGCTGTTTTAAGAAAATTCACTTGCGAAAAGTGTAAAAAAGTAATAAAGACTGGTTTTCATATTCATCATAAAACATATAAGCATTTTATGAATGAGAGAGATAATGAATTGATGTTTTTGTGCGAGGATTGCCATAACAGATTGCATCGCATTAGAAATCTAAAAAAATGCAGTAAATCAAAGAGAAAAACAATTACTTGCAAGTTTTGCTTAAATAAAATATCAAAAGACAAATATATGAAAGAAGCCTTAACTCATTGTCCTTATTGTTCTAGTTATATTGGTAGACCAACTTATTACAAAAAGCCGTTCTAGAACCTGCAACAGTTAAACGACTATACATACTACTACCTACAACAGTTATGATAGTACACCTGTATATCTTGCAACAGATTATCGCCTACAGATACTATTGTATATATACGGGTTGTAATAGATAAAAAAATAAACACCCCGCCTTTGCTGGTTGGGTGTTTTGTTTTGGTTGTTTGGCTGGCGTTCTGTTGCTGTTCTTCTCTGGTTGTTGTTGTGCCGTTTTTCTTTCGTTTTCTTTGTGTTTTTGCCTTGTTTTTGGTGCGGTTAATAAGTTGACAAGGTCGGTGATGTTTGGGCGGTTTTGGTGCATTTTTCGGCGTTGTGTGTGGGTGTTGCGTGGTGTAAAATTGGCAATAAAAAAACGGGCTTTAATTGTTGCCCGTTCTCCTTTTCTTCTACTTGTTGTTTTTTGCTATTCCTGTGATAAAATAAAAACTAAATAATAAAAATATTAATATTGGCATATTTGCCCCCCTTGTGTATCGTTTTTGGGGCTTTGTTGCACCTTGTAGGGCTCTTGTTTTAGTCCTTTTGTTATGTCTATTATTTTAAACTTTGCCCCATTTATATTGCCTTTGAACCATTGACCAATTTTTATAAATTCGTTTTGTACTGTTATTTGCATTTTTTTAGCCCTCCCAACTGATGCGACCCCTTGAAAGGTTTTCGAGGTCTACGCTGTAGGTGCTTTGTGTTTCTTTTGGGTAGTAGTTGGCACGGCTTGCGTGTGTTTTAAATTCTTCAATAAGTTTTAAAAGCTCGCCCGCCTTTTTCTTCATTTTGTCGACAAACTCGCCCGCCTTTTCAAACTCTGCGACCGTGTTGAACTCTTCAACATCTGCGACCGCTTCGCCTTTGTGGTCTGTTGGCGTTGTTATTTTGTTTTCGTCATTTAAAAAATTAAAATAAAATCTTTTTTCTTTGTTATTTTTGCCGTAAACTTTCAGCCCTTGCCCGTATTTGCTAGAATCTAGCCAAGCAGAAGAAAGCCCAAGACCAACCGCAACCCCTCGCAACTCTTCGCCGATTTTTTGGGCGGTTTTTTCTCCGTATGGCTTGCCCTCGTATGGTTTTAAAATTTCAATACATTTATTTTTTATAATATTTGCGTTTTTTACAAGTTCGCCCCACTCTTTCGCCTTTTGTGTGCGTCTTTCTTGCTCTTGGTATGTTATAAAATCATAATCATAAAAATAATAGTATTGTTGTTGTTTATCTTCAAACAATAAAACCGTTTTTAAGTCCTCCGCCACTGCTACGCCTCTAAAATATAGGCGTACGCCGTATTTTGTTACGGTTTGGGTGTTAGTGTTCCAAACCCCCGCAAAGTCTCCGCCCGATGTATAAGGAAGCCCGAAAACCTCGCCGAGTCTGTGTTCGCTTGTGTAGTCGATTGTGTTTTCATCGTGTCCGTGTTCTATTGTTATATTATGCGTAAAGTTTGTTTTTAGCATATATAAAATATGTTTGTTTATTCTTTCAAAGTCTTTTTCACTCCATTCTTTTAATAAATTTGTTTTGATTGTTTTGTATTGTTTCAAATTGTTTTTCATTTTTACACCTTTTCGCCGTTTGGCGTTCCTTTTACTTTTATTTTGTTTTTGGTTGTTGTTGTTTTAATAAATAATATTTGACGCGATAAAGCCAATCAAGTTCGGCGTTTATGACTTCTTGAAGTTCTGGCGGTGCCAATCGTCTAAGTTCGATATATTTTATTATGATTTTCTCTGTTTGGGTCAAGGTCATTTGCTTTCCCTCCTTTATTTATTTACGTTTATAGTATATCATAAATATTATATCAATGCAAGCAATTTTGCAAAGTTTCCAAAACTTTTTTAACTTTTTTATTTTTTAACAAAAACCGAAAAGCAAGACAAGAACGAACAAAAGAACAATAACGCACGTTATAACACTATAAACGCCACTAATAACACAACCGCAAACAATAGCAATATAAACGCCCCTAATATCAATTATATTTTTATTATACAATTAATACAATTTACACAATCAAAAACAATAAAACAAGACGCGGAAGTAACTACAGTTTTGTCCTGTATTACAAAAAAATAATAATATTATATATATATATTATATATTTACAACCGCACCGCACGGTTTTTGTTTTCTTTCCGCAAACGTTCGTTTGTGTTAAACTGTGGGCGTTTGGCTTGTTCTGGTGGCTTTTCTGGTTGTTTGTGCTTGTTTTCTTGCTGTTTTCTTTTTGTTTTGGCTATTGGTGGCGGTGGCGGTGGGGGGAACGAAAAAAACGAACAAACAAGCCCATTACCCCTACTTTTTACGCTAATAAAAAAAACAGAAAGTGTGGAAAAACATTTGACAAGGAGGTGCGTGGTGTGATATAAGGGGAGTAAAGAAAGCGAGAGGGGGATTTGGAGAGATGGCGATGTTGCAGGGAAGCAGTTATGGGTTGCCGATAGTGGTGAGGGATGCGAGCGGAGCGGTGATTGATGAGGCGAAGGTGAAGAGTGGCGTTTTTCAGGTTGGCGAGTTGGAGAAGCGGTACGGCGACGGTGGTGAGGTTTGGTATGATGCTGGGCGAGGGTGCTGGGTTGTGCCGTTGAGTGAGGCGGAAACGTTTATGCTTGACGGAGTGATAGAGTGGCAGGCGAGGTTTTTGATGGAGAACGGGGAAGTTGCAGGGACTGTGCCGAAGAGTGAGTTTGTTTATAGGAGCATAAATAAGACGGAGTTGGCTGGAGGTGGCGAAGATGTTGGAGAATAGGTTGACGGATTTGCCGATTTTGGAAGGTGAACTTGAGAGAGTGGTGATTGACCTTAGGAAGGAAGAGCAGGAGAAGGTGGTAGAGGCGAAGACGGAAGATGTGGTTGTTTTGCCTGATAGTGATAAGTACACGTTGTCTTCTGTTATTGTTAAGGGGGTCACTGCTGGGATAGACGAAAATATAAAGCCAGAGAATATAAGGCTGGGTGCGAGTATATTGGGGGTGGCTGGGAACGTTGCTCCTGATAAGCCAGACCAAGAGAAGACGATTTATCCGAGCGAGCAAGAGCAGGTGGTTATTGCTGACACGGGGTATGAGTTGGCGAAGGTTGTTGCGAAGGCTGTTGAAACGGAGAGTTTTCTGGTTGAGCCGAGCCGAGATGTGCAAACGATTACGGCGGGTGATGGGAAGTACATAAAGGAAGTAGAGGTTGGTGCGATACCGAGCGACTACGTGCAAGTTGGTGGTTCTATTGATATAACCGAGAACGGGACGTATGATGTGACTAGCTTTGTTACGGCGAAAGTCAATATAGGAGGAGTTGGAGAGAAGACACTATATTTGCCAAACGCTTTTTCAACAGTTGGTCAAGTATATTCATTTGCCGTTTCTGAAAATATAATATTACTTAGTGGAGATGTAAGCGGAATTGGTGTTTGGGAGTATGATTTAAGAACAAATGCTTGTGTGCAGTTGTGGAAATCGTTGTTAAACTATCAATACTTCCAAATGGTTGGTACAGATTGTCTTATAGGTGGTTCGAGTACTTATTTATTGTTATATGATGGCACACAACGTACAATAAAAAGTCTTTATGGTGGATATGATTGGCGATATTTTTTTATTTACGGCGATAAGGTGATAGTTTCTTCGTCACAATCGAGCAATGGTCTGCTTGTATATAACGGCAATACAAAAACAGCGGAAAGGGTTATTTCTTCGTTTGGTGGCATTTTGACAATTAGTCAGTTACAAGACCGCTTGATTATTGGTTCAACTGGAGGTTATGGTGTTTGGGTATACGACCTAACACTAAATACAGCGACGCAAGTTCTTACTGCGAATAACTCTGGTTATGTTAAGCACTTCCTTACAAATCAACTGTGTTTTATTTCACACAATAGTTCAACTGCTTATGCTGGAATTTGGGTATACAACTATACGACTAATAGTGCAACAAAACTTTATACCGCTGGAGTTCAATGGCAATATGGTTTTGCTCTTGACAATGGAGATTGTATTCTTAGTGCGAATGGCAATTATGGGATAGTATTGTATAGTGCCAGCGAAAACACTATAACCCAAATATATTCTGGCGGTGGATATTGGAGTGCTTATTGTGACGTCGGAGAAGACTTGTTGATTGGGGGTGTAAATGGCTCCAACAGTAAGGGGCTTCTAAACTACAATAAACAAACAAAAGCAGTCTCAATTTTATTTAGCAACAATTCAGCATATAACACGTTTTATAAGCTTGATGATGTTGTTCTTATTGGTTGTTATTCAGGTTCTGGTGATATGGGAATGATTGTTTATGACCGAGCAACCAAAACAGCGACGCTTGGTGCTTATTATGGCGTACAATTTATATATTCGTTAGAGTTGCCTGAAGTTATGCTGTTTGGTTCAAACAATTCCAGTTATTATGGTTTTTTAGAATATGATAAACAAAACAGAACCTTTAGAAAGCCTATGGCATATGGTTCTTTATATAATCAATTTATTGTTAGTGGCGATAAGATAGAAGTTTCATCTTCATCTGCAAGAGGTTATAAGTTTACGTATGACCCTACAACTAGGGAAGTTTTAAATTTGAGAATATCTTTGGAGGTGTAATATGACAATTTATTTAATTAACAGAGAAACTGGAGAATTAATTAACACTTACAACAATGTAACTCGCTGGGCGGAAGATTTCGTAGAATATAATAACGGCGGAAGAGCGAAGTCTTATTGCGAAGTCGAAAGTGAACTTTTCACTGACACATACACCGAAAAGGTGGTGGAATAATGGAGATTCTCAAATATCCAGATGTTGACAACAAGGTTGTCTGTTACAACTGCGGTTGCGAGTTTATATTTATGGTTGAGGACATAAAGTTGAGCGACCCAGTTATAATAGACGGAGGGAACGGCGAGTGTTCGTTGTTTTACCAAAATTATGTGGAGTGTCCGATATGTAAGGTGAAGCACACGATAAGTTTTGATTTGGACGAAGTGTGCGACGAAGACTTGGACGAAGAATATTAAAAGTAGAAGAGCAGGAAAATTTCCTGTTCTTTTTTTGTTTAAGTAGTTGACAAGTGCTATAGTATTGTGTTAATATATCACTAGTGAAATACCGACAGAGGAGATAGAATATGAGAGTAAATGGCGAGAACAGAGGGCAGGCACAAGTGTTGTTGGCTAAACTAAAGGAAGAGTTTAAGATGTCGCAGAGAGATGTGGCGAAGTGGTGCGGGGTGAACAATTGTGTTGTGTCAAAGTGGGCTAGTGGAGAGTATGTGGCTAGCACACAGCATTTGGACAAGTTGAGAGAAGTGCCACTGCTATTGGCTGGTAGGGTGATAAGATACCCGAAGCAAGCACTGGATATATTGATGGGCAGGGAATAGATTTGTTTCTTTGCTGATGATTAAAACCGAAATACGAGGAGGTCGAAAGGATTGTGCAAGAATTATTAAAAGAATGGAAAGAAAGATTAGGATTGCAAGACTGGTATATTGAGTTGAGGGATAATTGTAGTCCTAATGATATGGTTTTAAAAGATTGTGCTGGTGAAACCGAGTGGCAAGAAGTTGGTAAGTGTGCTGTAATAAGAATAATTAGTAAAAAAGACTATGGTAGTAGAATTATACCATTTGATAAAGAAAAAACACTTGTACACGAATTATTACACTGTAAGTTTTGTTTATTAGGTGAAAGTGGTAATGATTTGCAAGATAGGATACAACACCAACTTATAGATGATATGGCAAAAGCATTAGTTGATGCAAAAAGAGTTAAATTAGGAGATTGAAAATGAAACAAATTTATGAAAGTAATATTGTAAAAGAAACACAAAATCTTGTGGCAGAAATTTCAAATACTGCTTGTGTTGGTATGAATAGCGAAGAAATAAAGGCTTATAATTTTGGAATAGAACAAACATTGTATATGTTGCAACTTATATTAGAAAATGAAGATGATATAGTTTTAATTCATAACAAAGATAAGGAAGTGTCTACTGAAATTCTTTTGGAAGATTTGATAAATAAAATCAAGGAGTAGTCTGTGGCGAAAGGTGTAGATTATGGTGCTAGTATCATAGAGATAAATAAGGCACTGGCGACAAAGTACTCACGAAATGCAGAGAACCGAGAGTTTTGGGCGGACGACAGCAAGGTGTTGGAGTTGTTGAAGATGTGCTACAAGACCTACTATTTGCAGGTGTGGGAGTACTACGACAGAATGAATAGTGCGAGGGGCGAGAGTGGTATTCGTGCGAGCGTGCGTGAACTTATTACTAATGTGTTGCCGATAGTAGAAGAAAGGTTGGCGAAGAAAGGGATGCCGATAGAGTTGGTGGGAGAGTATTCGCAGTTGTATGATGATGTGTATGCTTTGGTTTCTTGCAGGTCGTTGACACATTTTGTGCAGTATATGGAGTTTGATAAGTCGCCAGAGCAGAAGTTGTGGAAGCCGACGATGCACTTGTTTGGTGGTTATTGGTTTTATACCAACAGTATGATACTCAATGGTGATGTGAAGTTTATATCGAAGCAGTGTTTTACTGGACTGGGAAAGACATACTCGAATGCTATGACTTTGGCTTTTATTTTTGGTAATGATATAAATGCTGATGCGTTGTATGTATTTGGGGCGAGTGAGAATGTAGGGACATTTACTGCTGGTCTTGTGGATTTGATGGTTACTTCGAGATATGCGAAAGTGTTTCCGTACTTTCAGCAATTCCAAGCCGAAGATGCCGAGCAAACTGCAAACCGAATGTTTTTGATTAGGCAGTGCAAAGATAGTGGTAGCAAGTTGCGTATTGCTGGTAGTAGTAAGCCAGTTAATATTCGTGTGGTGTCGAAAGAGAAGAACACAAACGGTGTCAGAGCCAAGTTTTTATTCCTGGATGATATTGCCCAACTTGCAGATGCGAACAATCCAAAGGCTCACGAAAGAGATATATTTAGGTTGACAAACGAGTGGCGAAAGAGAAACTATAACTTAACTGACTTCTATATGATTGTCGGCGGTACTACTTATTCTGTTGATGATATATTGACTTTCTTGTTGAAGGCAAATAATGGAGATATTGCTACTACTACAAATAAAAACAAGTTTACACATATTGCCGAGAGTAATTATATAGTCAGTAAGGGTAAGGCAGTGTTTGTAAGAGTGCCAAGTTTGGATTATGATACTGATGAGAGTACATACCCAGAGAAGTATCCTACTGATTCTTTGAGAAGAGAACGAGATGAAGCACTTGATGGTGGTCGAATATTCCAAGCAATGAATCAACAAATGCCATTGCCAGGTCTTAATCCGTTTGATTCTGCAAATGTGCATATTTACGAAGAATTGCCACCTACATACGAAAACGGTGGAACTAGAAGCAGAAGATGTAGGGCTATAATTGACCCATCAAGAAAGGGTAAAGATAAAACTTGTGCTTTATTCTTTAGTCAAGATGGCGAAAAACACTACTTTGTTGATGCTTTTATTGATAATCAACCACTAGACCATAAATATGCAAGCGGTAAAACCGCACTTGAATTAATATGCGAAAAAATTGTTGCACACGATTGTATTGAGGTTGATGCCGAAGAGAATACTGAAAGTACAATAGTAGAACAAATCAACAACACTCTAAAGAAAATGAAACATTTTAGTACAAAAGTTAATGGATATTATTCATACGAACCTAAAAAAGACAAGATTTATGGTTGTCAAACTCAAATTCAGTCGTATTTGTGGTTTCCTTCAAGGCGTGTGTTTACTGCTAACTCTGATGTTGGTAAGGCTATGAAGGACATTAACTATTGGGAATACAAAGACAACATTGCCGATGACGCACCAGAGTGCTGTGCAGTGTATGTTAAGAAGTATATTGGGACTGGCGGAATGACCTATTCTACAGTTGGTTCGTTCAAAAGATAAAAAAATATAAAAAAATTAGAAAAGTCGATAAAATTCATTTGACTTTTCTTTTTTTTTATGATAGTAATGAATTGATAACAAAAAATGTACCTGTTTTGGGTTGGGTGGGTATGCAAATTTTGGAATGTCCTAAATGTAAACAAAAAATGCTGAAGATATACACAAGGGGTGATACCGTTGTGTCTTT
>JAFQTK010000115.1 GCA_017409065.1 bacterium | reverse complement strand
ATTATTTTCAAGACTTGTAGCACAAAACAAGTTTGACGAAGTAAGGCATTATTTTAACAAAGGCGTTGGTTCCTTAATTTATGTTGGCGCATTTTTAATGATATTTATTTTTATTTCATCAAGTCATGAATATGAATATCTCCGTTTGTGTGAGCATTACGAATTTCAGGTGTATAGATTTTATTTAACCAGTAATTTTTACTAATATTTGCAGCAATATAATTATTCAACCCTTGAATTGAATAAGTCATATTAGAATTTTCATTTACTTCCCAATCAAGCAAATTCAAATATTCATCTACCATTTTTATATTTGCAGCACTTGCAATATCTTTGTCTGACTGGGTTTTCACCAAATGTGGTTTTGTCGTTTTTTCAATAGATTCTGTTGCAAATTTCTTGATGTCATTAATCGTGTTATTCATTTCAATCCCCTCTTATAATTTTAGATAGTCAAAAATTGCCTTAAAAAACGGCTAAGGCATGCCAAAGAAACCTAGTGTAAGGCTCATCCCAATCAAATCTTCTTTAATTTCTTCATAAATTTTCTCCTGATTCCGAGGTAGTTCTAACCCCAATTTAAGCATTCCGACTGTAACGGCTGCGGTCCAGTGAGGGATTTCCACCCAACTTTCCTTAAATTGTTCATCCATTCTAATCTTTTTTTTACACTTTGTCAATTAAAATTAATTATTCGTAAATTATTTGAAACATATCACAAAAAAATGAATTTATGTGCTATCATTAAGCGGAGTATTATTATTAAGAGTTTTTTATGAGTGAGCATGTAAGTAAATATATTCAAGAAGTCGCAATACCTATGCGAGAAATCTTTAAGGATATGGCAAAATACACCCCCTCAAAGGTTTTTGGACTTCTTGGAAATACTGTTTTAGTACCGGTTTATACTAACCTATTATCAAAGGAAGAATACGGGATTTATGTAGTTTCTGTCGCAGTATTATCCTTTTTATGTATTTTATTTTCAGACTGGGTTGGACTAAGCGGTTTAAGATTTTTTAGGGAACACCAGTTACAGGATAAAATATCTAAATACTTATCTATTTTGGTTATGCTCTTAACCACAAACATTGTTCTTTTAATTTTGGTTGCTTTTATTTTTCGAAACAACTTTTATGAGTTCTTCAAAATTGAGCCAAGTTTGTTTATGGGGATTGTATTTTTAACCATCCCTGTTGCGATTAGAGCATTGCTATTTCAAATTTTAAGAGCTCAAATTAAGCCGAGTGCATTTACAATATCAACGATTATCAACCAAATTATGACTATCTGTATTTCGGTTTTAATAATAAAATATTTGCATTTAGGTGGGGTTTCTATTCTTTGGGGGATGGCTATTTCAATTTCGCTAATTGACTTATTGTTAATCTACCAAAGTAATATTCTTAAATATTTTAAATTAGAACCCGTGTCACTACCTACTTTACTCTCTATCATCAAATACGGTGTTCCGATTGCTATTGCATCAATAAGTATGTGGATTATAACAAAGAGCAACACCCTAATTTTACAACATTTAAAAGGATCTGAAGAAGCAGGAATTGTCGGAGTTGGTTATAGTTTGACCTTTCCGATACTAATGACATTATTCTCCATCCTAACAGTTGCATCTTTTCCTCGTATAATAAATCTTTATGAGAACAAAAAAGATGTTCGTCCGATTATATCAAAAATGACAGGGTACTATCTTTTAGTTTCTTTGCCATTGGTTGTATTATCCATTATTTATGCCAAAGATATAACAATGTTAGCAAACGCTAAGTTTCAAGAAGCTTATGTATTGATACCTTATCTTTCAGTTGCTTGCTTCTTTTTAGCTTTAGCGGAATATACAACAATGCAATATTTGCTTTGTAAAAAAACTTACATCAATACCATAATAAAAGTTATTTCAGGAATTATTGGCGTTGGTTTGAATTACCTTTTTATTGTAAAAATGGGTGTAATTGGAGCCGGAATTGCAACAATGTTGACAAATCTCCTATACTTCTTGTTAAGTGTAATCGTTGTAATGCCCGGTTTAAATTGGCAAATACCATATACCAGAATATTGCAAATTATTATCTCATTGATACCAATGGGTGCATTTTGTTACTTTTTCAAGTATTCTACAAGTATCCATCCTTGGGGACAAATGGCACTATTGTTAATTATTTACTGCACAACGTTCCTATTTGTAAAATCCTTGATTGATGAAAGCCACGGAATGGACAGACGACATTAAAATTAACTTAAGGTGAAACAAAATGACTAAAAATATACTATTCATATTTGGAACAAGACCGGAAGTAATCAAACTGGCACCGGTTATCTTGGAACTCAAAAAATATCCGGAAAAATATAACGTTATAATCTGTAATACGGAACAACAAAAAGAACTATCAAACCAGACATTATCATATTTTGGATTAAAAGCAGACATAAATTTAGATGTAATGAAAGCCAATCAATCTTTGTCAGAAGTCCAATCAAGGATTCTCACAAGGTTGCAAGAAGTTTTCAATACAAATAAAGTAGATGCAACTATTGTTCAAGGTGATACAATATCAGTTTTAACAGGAGCGTTAGTTAGTTTTTATAACAAAGTTCCTGTTTTCCATGTCGAAGCTGGATTGCGTTCTTACGATATGTTTGAACCATTTCCGGAAGAAGCTATGCGTCAAATGACCTCGAGAATTACTGATTTACATTTTACACCTACCGAAGTTAACAAACAAGCACTATTAAAAGAAGATATTGCACAAGAAAAAGTTCATGTTGTAGGTAACACAGTTATAGATGCTCTTTTCTGTCTATCTGATGAAATTATTGAACAAGCAAGACAGTTTTATGCAGACAAAAATATACCTATTGATGACAAACTGGTGCTAATAACAGCACACCGCAGGGAAAATCACGGAGAAAGAATTGATAGAATAATCGAATCAATCAAATATTTATCACAAAATTATAAAGACCATACTTTTGTGATACCTGTGCATCCAAACCCAAATGTCAAAGATAAAATTCACGAAAGATTAGGTGACACAAAAAATATTCATTTGCTCACCCCCCTAGATTATCCAATGTTGGTGTACTTAATGAAAAATGCAAAACTAATCTTAACAGATTCGGGGGGAATCCAAGAAGAAGCACCTTCTTTTGGTTGTCCGACATTAGTTATGAGATACGAAACTGAACGTACAGAAGGAGTCAATGCAGGTGTTTCACTGTTAGTCGGTGCGGATTATGAGTGTATATTGGAAGAAAGTGAAGCCATATTATCACAACCTAAAGAAAAAACTCGTTTTGATGTCAAGAAAAACCCTTATGGTGACGGACACGCAAGTGAAAAGATAGAAAAATTGATAACAAATTTTTTCAATTAATTTTCACTACATTCCTTTATAATACTTCTCAACTCATCTAATGAAAACTGAGTTTTTTTATCTGAACTTGTGTAAGAAAAATCATCAGGAAGGGGTTTGGCTGAATCTAAAGTTTTGGTCTGTGGCAAAATTACATATCTATCAGACAACTCGTAAGTGTGTTTTCGTTCTCCATCAGAAATTAAATCCTCATGAATTTTTTCACTTGAACCTGCCCCAATAATTTTTATACTGCAATCCGGAGCTGTTTCTTTTGCTAATGTCATAATATTTGTGCTTTTTAATTTAGGAATGAAAATCTCACCACCACGCATTATTTCAATACTTGAAAGGACTTGTTTCGCTGCTTGTTTTGGAGTAATAAAAAATCTCGTCATAGCTTTATCTGTAACAGTCAATTCTCCGTTTTTTTTCTGTTCGTTAAACAAAGGCAGAACACTACCTCTACTGCCTAAAATATTTCCCATTCTTATTACGCTAAAAAGTCTATCTCCATTAGAAAATTTGTTGGCATTTTTAAAAAGATTTTCAGCCATTCGCTTTGTTTGACCATAAAAATTGCCGGCATTTGCCGCTTTATCAGTACTTATCAAAATAATACGTTGAACATTCGATTCTTCCGCTGCATTAATTACATTTAGTGTCCCAAAAAAGTTAGATTTTACGGCTTCTTCCTTGTTTTCATCACAAATCGCAACATGTTTCATAGCCGCAGTATGGATTACAACATCTGCCTTTTTCATTGCAGCCCTGAGGGCATTTTCATCTCGAATATCACCGATTACAAATTTTACAGGTGCATTTTTTGGCATTTTACGCTTCATATGGAACTGCTTATACTCATCTCGAGAATAGACAAGAATCTCTTTAGGTGAATAATTTTCAATTAACTCTTTGACAAGAGCTGTTCCCAATGAACCCGTCCCACCTGTTATCAAAATACTTTTTCCATTCAAATTATAATTTTTAGCAGGCAAACCAATATTTTTTATATTAGATGTAAAACTAATTATATTAGTTCTTGGGAAATTTGGACTAACTGGAGTTTCATAATTTTTTTTCAAGCTAAAATCAGCACTAGAATTATTAATGCCGTAAGATTGATATAAAACAGGATTTAAAACATTTATTTTCATTGCATAGGTTTTAAACCCAAAACATATTTTTTTTTGCTACTTTAAATTTGCATATAATTCTGTGCTTAAATATCGTTCTCCAAAATCAGGAAGAATTGTCACAATCAGTTTGCCATTATTCTCAGCTCTATTTGCAATTTCTAATGCTGCAAAAATTGCTGCCCCACCTGAAATTCCTGCTAAAATACCTTCTTTTACACCTAACTCACGAGCTGTATTAATTGCATCATCATTAGAAACTGGCACAATTTCATCAATTATGTTTGTATCACAGATATCCGGAATAAATCCCGCACCAATACCTTGAATTTTATGCATGCCAGCAGGTTTACCTGAAAGAACAGCACTAGATGCCGGTTCAACCGCCACGATTTTTATATTAGGATTTTTATCTTTTAAAAACTGCCCGATGCCTGATATAGTTCCGCCAGTTCCAACTCCTGCAACTAAAATATCAATTTCCCCATCTGTATCATTCCATATTTCTAATGCAGTAGATTTTTTATGCGTTTCAGGATTAGCAGGATTAGCAAACTGCTGAGGGATAAAGCTTTTCGGATATTTTAATGCTAATTCATTAGCTTTATCAATAGCACCTTGCATTCCCTTTCCACCTTCGGTTAAAACGACTTCCGCACCGTAAGCTTTAACCATAAGTTGACGTTCAATACTCATAGTTTCAGGCATCGTTAAAATCAACTTATAGCCTTTAACAGCACAAGCCAGAGCCAAACCTATTCCGGTGTTTCCACTCGTTGGCTCTATAATTACACTTTTGCCAACTTCGAGTAAACCTTCTTTTTCTGCGGTTTCAATCATATTAACAGCGACCCTGTCTTTGATTGAATGTGCAGGATTGAAAGATTCTAACTTAGCCACAATTGTTGCATTATTTTCTGCATTAAGTTTATTGATTTTAACAAGTGGTGTATTTCCTATTAGTTTTGTAACATTGTCAGCTATTTTCATTTTTCCCTCTTTATTTATTTTTCTTTTCCCAACTTAAACTGTTTCCTCTCGACATTTTTACTAGTCTATTTATAGATTCAAGATTTTCAGCTATTGATAAAGGATTGGCACTGCTTTTGTTGGGATAAATATTATAGTCATTTTTAAAATCATCGGTTGTAAAATTTATCATCACTACATTAGCTCCGCTTTGAAGAGCAAACAGTTGTCCATTCTTAGCTAACGTTTCCATTGCAGTTGTAGCAGGAATATTTATATTAGGCAACAAAAGTCTGGTTAAAGCCATAACCTTTACCGCCAATACCAAATCCCCATTAGGAGTACAACTCAAAGGTGTCTGAGGATGAGAAATAAACGGACCAATTCCAACCATGTCAGATTCTATTTCTTTAAAAAACAAAATATCGTCTGCCAATGACTCTATCGATTGATTCGGTAATCCCACCAAACATCCGGTACCTATTTCATACCCTAAAGTTTTTAAATTTTTTAAACAATTAATTCTATTTTTATAATCAGATTTTGGATGCATTTGTTTGTACAAATTTTCATCACTTGTTTCAATTCTAAGTAAAAATCTATCTGCACCTGCAGCTTTATATGATTTATATTCTTCAATAGATTTTTCACCAATACTTAATGTTAATGCGACATCAAATTCTTTTATTTTTTGAATCAACTTACAAAGCTTAGATACAGAATAGGCATTATTTTCACCTGATTGCAGCACAATAGTTTTATAACCAAATTCCACTGCATTTTCGACACAATTTAAAATTTCATTTTCATCCAAATTATATCGTTTAATATTGTTATTAGAGCATCTTAACCCGCAATATTTGCAATCTTTTAAACAAGCATTTGAAAATTCAATTAATGCTCGCAAATACACTTCATTCCCCACATATTTTTCCCTTATGCAATCGGCAGCCGTAAAAATTTCTTCGTCATAATCATTACAACTAAGCAACGAAATAATTTCATTTTTATCAAGGCTATGGGTATTTTTAGCTTTTTCTATCAATTCCTTCATCATTCAATATTAGCATTATTTGTAAAGAAAGTACACATATCAGAAATATTCAGCAAGAAAATTTATTGAACTGTTTTATGTAAACGTATGCAAAATATAAGTGTTCGAAATTTTAATACAAATTCTCCCTCTTTTGGTGCAATTAAAACACCTACATACAGAACAGTGGAAAAAGTTGTACGAGAAATATGCCGTAATGAATATCAAAGCGAAACATATTTCAAAGATGTTAGGTTCTCCAAAAAAGGCTCAAGAAACGCACTATTTAAAGGTTTAGCAGCTCTAAAAACAGCTTATGCAACAACATTAATTGATTATTATCGAAGAATACTCTATGCACAAATAAAAAGCCGTAATCCTGAAGAATTTCTTGCTACATTTAGAACACTCTTAAAAGAATTAAAACATACAAACTGTGGAGAAAATGCTTTTTTAGTTCATTCTAAACTTAAAGAACTAGGAATCCCCCACCGTGTCATATACGCTTACGATTCAGATCACTGTTTTGTTATTGCTAATAGAGAAAAGCCATTTAATACTTACAAAGACAAGGAGAAGGGCAATTTTGTCGCAGATGCTTGGCTAAGAAGAGTTTACCCAAGCATAGAAGAAGCATTCCTTAATTACGAACAAATACTAAAGCCAACATCTGAAATTGACAAATCAACCAGCAAAATAGGACGTCTGATAGACATTACCGATTCACCATATCAATATGTAATTAACCCAAATATGACACCAAAAGACGAACGACGAAATCAATCTGCCATATCAGATATTAGAGCAATAATAGATATTTTAAATAAATTTGTAAGGTATGAAGCCAGAATCTTGAGAAAAGGAACTGAGCATGTTAAAAACAAAGAATTTGCTCGGATTCTAGACGATTTTAAATACTATATGGAAGAAGAAATCCGAAGAGAACTCCCCAAAAACAGAGGCTAATCTCTGGTATCCTCTGAATTTTCAGTCACAACATCAAAGCCAAACTCATTTTCCCACACATCAAAACCACCACAAAGCTCCATTACGGGATATCCTTTTTCTGCAACAAGTACAGCTATTTTAGCGGCTAAATGACAATATGGATTATAAGAATAAAGAATATTTAATTCGTCTTTTTTAAACATATTCCAATGAGCATCTATTTGTTCATAGGGCAAATGGACTGCAAACGGTATATGCCCGTTCAAATAATCCTGATACTCCCTTAAATCGACAAGATTAACTCTATTTAAATCAGTCTTCATAATTTTTT
>JAFQTK010000114.1 GCA_017409065.1 bacterium | reverse complement strand
GGGATTATTACAAATCCTATAATCATTAGAGCTATTATAATCATAATGGTTTCCAAAATATTCATCTACTCCTTTGTTGTGTTTACGTTATCCTCCCATAATTTATGTATATAAGAGTTTTGATGATAAACATTTATATATTTATCATAAGCCTCGTAAGCACGTGCTTCTTTTGAAGCAACATTTCTGCCAGATTTGATGTCAGTAACAAAATCTACGATAACATCTTTACATTGATTAATTTCTAATGAATCAATTTTATCATTCATTTGTTTATATGCCTCATCCATCTTATCAGACATATCTCTTTTAACTCCATCAACGTTTTGATTAATGCTATCAATTTTTTCATATATTTTTTGTATTTCATCTAAAATAGGATTGATTTCTTGTTCTTTACGTTTCTTCTTTATCCAGTTTGTCAGTTTAATTACAACCCCTACAATTGCACCTATGGAAGCTATTACACCAGCTATTTGAGCTAAAAATATCACAATTTGTCCTAAAGTAACATTTCCCATAATAGTTTATTCCTTCCTTGATTTTTATTAAAGTAAAAAGTAAAAGGGACTGTTATAAAATAACAATATCCCCTTTCTTATAATTATTTACTTCTTTAATAGTAATATTTTTACCATTCTTATTAACTATATAATAAGTTGGAGTAGCTAATATTACTTCATATTTAGTATCAATAACCTTTTTATTTTCCTCTTCAACTTTTGGTTCTTCTTCATTTAAAATGATTACTTCCTCGGTTTCAATTGTAGGAATAGGTTCTTCTACTAATTCTTTTTCAGTTTCAACTGGTTCAATTTCTTCGATTGTTTCAGTTTTAACTTCTTCTACCTTTTTCTTGTAGTTTCTTTTATTAGCCATTTTTAAATCCTCCTTCTGTAATTGAGCACAAGTTTGCCAATCATCAGTATTAACCAATCTTCGTTGAGTAGGACAATACCTTTGTTTAGTACAATATTTGCCTGTCAAGGAGCAAATTAAACTTTGCTCCAATCCAGACTTTTTTAATTGACTATATTGACAATTGATTGTTGACATTTAATTATTCACCAGTTACTGTAACAATAACATTAGCATCAATATCTGCTTTATCAGTTATAGTAGCTTTGATTGTTGCAGAACCAGCAGCGATACCAGTAACAACACCATTTGTAGTAACTTCTGCTTTAGTATCATCATCAGAACTGAAAGTTAATTCAGAAACTGGAGCTAAGAAAGCAGCTGTTCCATCGTTAGGTACTGCAAATACTTTTAATGCTTTAGTTCCATCAACAGCTAATGAGAAGTCTCCTCCATCAATAGCTAAAGCTGTAACATTGTCATACCAATTTGAATCATATAAGATTTCAGTAATTGTAGCATATACTGGTCTGTCAGCAGTACATCCACCTTTATTAGTTGGAGTATAAGATAATGCTCTAACTGTTAATGGTGTTTGAGCAACTGAATCTGGAGTCATTGATAATGTGAATGCACCAGTCATTGAAGCTTTTGGAACTTCTACTTGTAATGTACCAATTCTATTTGTTGTAGAATCAGAAGAACATAATTGTGCTTCCATTACTAATCTAATTGTTGAAGGTAACATATCTGCATAAACAGTAATTTGTCTAGCAGCAGCATCATTTGCATAATATCTTACACAAACATCTCCGTTATAAGTAGTATCTCCCATAACGAATGAATTTCCTGTAAATGTAACTCTTTCGATATTACCTTCTTTATCAGTTACCCATCCATATAATGTTGAACCAGTAATTCCTAATGGTGTTCCTTGAACATTTCCTGCTCCATTAGTAACAGTTACATCTTCAGTTGTCCATACTTTTGCTCCAGTAACAATACTAGAACCAACGTTTAATGCTAAGTATGGTAATGAGAATTGAGCTTCATTGATTGTGATATTCATTTCAGCTGTATGATAATAAATATATTGTAATTGGTTTCCTTGTCCAGCTCTTACATCAGTATTTGATAATGTAGTTTCAATTGAACTGTCCATTAAAGTTGTACCAACGAATAATAGATTATCATCTGAATCATAACCATATACATTAGCTGTACTAACTAAAAACTTTTTCATTGTATTTTTCCTCCTTTATAATTATTTATTTACATCATCTATTTTATGGTGCATTTCGTCTGCATCGACTTTAACATCTTCATATTTATCTGATTTAGTTAAATCAGCCATCCAATGTTTAATCTTGTTTTCGTCTTTAAATTTGACCATACCAGACATTTCTGCACTTAAATAAATTTCGTAATGTAGTTTATAATCAACTCTTTCTAGGATTTTACTAAATTTCCTAATAGTCAATTTATAAATATCTTCTAGTTTTAAAGATGTTGATATCAAAACGCATATCATTTGGTCTTCCAATGAACACATTTTATATTCATTTTGTTTCATTTTATAGACCTTTGCTTTTTCCATTGCGTCTCTTACTTCTTTTTGAATAGTATCATCTATGTGTTCAATACTATTTTGTAAAAAAATAATATCTGTTATTTGATTTAAATCATCAGAGTTATAAATAACTCCTTTTATTTTAAAAATAGCTTTACCATTTGGGTCGGTTCCAAACCATAAATCACTATCATTATCTATATGTAAAACCATTTTCAAAAGTTCCTTAAACATATATAAATATGGTAGCCCAGTCGTACTAGCCATATAATACAAAAATTGTAAATATGTCATTGAAATAACTTCTGGATTTGGAATACTATTTTTATCCAATAATAAACAAGATATATAGAAATGAAAATCTAAATATCTATCCATTGTTGCTGGATAAATTAATAATTCCTTATAAGTAATAGGTTTATCATAAAATAAATAATAATCATATTCTCCGACTCTATCCATTATGATAAATTAACTCCCATCGTAATAACCTTACCTTTATAAGGTTTTTCTCCAGTAGTTATAATACGATTGTAGCTAGTGGCATCATCATCAAAGAATAAGACTCCTACTCCGCCGATGTCACAACCATTTAAAATTTCTAATAATTTTTGAATAATAGTATCTAACCTTGTCTGATAATTTGATAAATGATTTATTTGTGAATGTACGAATACTTCAATATTTACAGAACAAATTCCATAAGTTCTTGTTGTTGGATAAACAGCGGCAGGATAAATTCTAAGAAAACTCTTTTCTTTATTTGTTGCTTCATCCATCATAAAATCAAGAAATACATTAAAGTTATCTTGACTAGCCATTCCATTATAAATCATTGCGGCTTTTTCTTCTCTAGTTAAGTCATCTTTTTGCCAAGCATCCGCATCATTATATTTTAATAATTTCCAGATTATTTCTGCTTCAGGATTAATCATTAAATGTTCAATGATTTTATAGCTTATTTCTGGTAATATATTATAAGTAGCATAAGCATCTTTAACAGCTTTCATATCTATAGCCATTAATATAACCCCCTTAAAGTGAATGAAAATTCTTTCTCTAAATTTTCAGAAGAACATCTAACCTTAATTGGTTTCGATAAATATTTTTTCTTATTAACAATAGTAAAAGTATTATCATCAACAGTTATTTTATAATTATCTTTTGGAACTTTTTCACTTATATCTACTATTTCTAATATATCATTTTGAGCAATTCCATTTTTATATAAAGTCGCTGTAATAGAAATTTCTTCCTTTTCTAAAACATAATTAATATCTGGTGTAATTAAAATATCATAAGTTGGTTCAGCTGATTCTTCTAGCACAGTAATAGTTAAAGAACCAAAAACGTGTTTATTATCAGCCATTATAGCACGCAAAGTTACTTCTCCTGGAGCTATTGTTGTTAACTTTCCATCCTCAACTGTAGCGATTTCATCATTTGAAGAACACCAACAAACTTTTTCATCTACAACTTCTTTACCTCTATAAACAGTAGCACTTAAGTCAATTGTAGCTCCAACATCATAATGTGTATTATTTTCACTTATATCAATACTATATTCAAATCTTTCGGCATTAGCAAAACCGTTTTCAATATCATCAGTTTGATAGTTAATTTCATATTCCTCTACATAGAATTGAGTTAAAGTTGGAGAATTATCATCTCCTGTAATTGTATTAAGAGAGTTACCAAAACCACCCGCATATATTCTAAATCCAATTCTTTGTTCTGGAACACCAAATAAAAATCTATCATTTGGTTTTATTTTAATTGTTCTACTATTACGTTGGCACCATATATATTGTTCAGCTTTACCAGTGACAATGGTCATAGTGTCATTATTATTCGTGAATCTTAGCACTTGGTCTAAAATGCAAGGTTCATATATTTTATTCCCATTCTCATCAAAAAATCTTAATGTATTATTACATCTACGAACTTCTGCACTGGTAGATAATCCAGAACCTTTGTCTACATTGATTACTAAATAATAATTTCTTCCCCACTTAAATTTCATACCATAAAATGGTTCAGGAAAATCTGGAGTGAAAATAAATACTTGATAATCATCTCCTACTTGAATACCTGTGTTATAATTAACAACTGGCTCAACCCTTACCATTGGTATAGGTTTAAAATCTCTTTGTCCATAATGAACTTCATATTCGATTTCATTATATTTGACATTAGGTGCATTATCAAATGTTTGTTCGCTTATTGCTACAAAATCATCACGATATGCCTTTGTAGGATTTGTAGTTCTAAATGCTTGTGTAGCATTATAATACTTCATTGCCATTTTTTAGTACCTCATCTCTCATACTATTGATAAGATTAGTGCAATGATTTACTATATATTTAACTCTATCGTGTTCTTCTGGATTAAATTTCTTCATTCCTTCAATCATATAAAGCAATTCTACATAATATTGATTGTTTTGCCATAATTCACTGGCACCAATCAATTTAGTGCTTAAAAATAAAAGATGTTTTTGATAATTTTCATAAGCTTCATCACGGGAATAAGCGATGTCGCCTTCTTTATTTTTACCTTCAAAAATAGGTAATGTTTTCCAACATTGATTTATTAATATAGCTAAAGAATCTAAAGTAGTTTTATCGTCTAATGTAAAATCATATTTCATTATTTTAATGCGTTCTCATTTAACCATTTTGATTGACTAAAACTATAAGTAGTTTTCTTTGTAGCAATCTCTTCGATTAATTGATTCCTTCTATTAATTTTAGCATTAAGGTTATTAGCTTCTGAGTATCTATGTGCCTCTTTATTATTTTGCATCATACCAGTAATTTGTCGAACATCATTAATTTCTTTATCAAGCCAAGCAATAACAGTATAATCTGCTATAATACTCTTTTCGATTTCTGATAATTCACAGTTAAATACTCTAAGAGCATCATCTCTATCAGATAAATCTTTTCGACAATTTTCAAAGTTTGCTAATCCCCTAACCATAAATCCTTCTAATACTATATTAAAATCTTTTGGAGAATCCACAGCTAATCTATTTAAGTGGTAATCCTCAATGGAAACTAAAGCGAGGTCTAATATATCGTCATATGAAGTCATATATATACCTCCTATTAATTGTTTTCATTTTTCTTTAATTCTTCAAATAATTTCTTTTGATTTCTATAATCATTCATAATGTCAATACCCATATCATCATTTAAAATTTGAACGATATTCATATCAACACTCTTTTCGTTTTTATCTAATTTATCGTATATAATTCCTTTTAAAGCTTCTTTTTGATTTTTAGTCATACTATTATATATTTTTTCAAATGTATTTTTATCTTCACTAAAAATTTTTTCAATTTCATCATAACTTAATAGTTTCTTATATACATTTACTAATTTTTGTTCTTTTACTACTTCTTCATCATTGATAAATACATTACCACCTTCGATGAAACGTTTATTATTTTTAATAAGTTTTTTTAGGTCTTCATAAGGAATAGTTTGTTGTTCTCCATAATGAGAGAAAGTATAAACTTCCCCTTGACCATAACCTTCAGTAGATAAATTTAATTCACCAACTGTTAACGATGTCAAAGTAACGTCTTTGTCATTATTATTTATATATTGAACAGGTTGAGATTCAGTGAAAGCTTTACCAGTTAATTGAATAATCAAATTTTGCATATCTTCCATTTGTTTTCTCATTTGTTCTACTTCTTTTTTACTTACTGTATTTGTACTTTTCGTACTTTTAGTATTTGCCATAATCATATCTCTCCTTTTTTACTAAAAATAAAAGGGGTTGATTTTTCATCAACACCCTTTAAATATCTATGTCTATACAAAAATTATAGAGCGATTTCACCAGCTAAAGCTGAAGTAAATGCACCAACACCATAAGATTTGTATAATGTAGCAACTTGTTGTAAGTTAGCATTTGCGAAGTTAGTTTCATTATTTGCTAATGTAGAACCTTCAACGAATACTTTAACTAATTTGTCAGTTCCTGGGCATAAAACATAAATCTTTTGGTCGTCTAATTTAACTGCGAATTCAGTTTTATAATCAGCAACTTGTTCTAATTCAACACAAGAAACTCCGAAGAAATCTCTTAAGTATCCAACTTTAACATATTCGTCTCCTAATAAGATTCTAGTATTTGTAGATGCAGGTAAGATTTTTGATAATGCTAATTTAGTTCCTAAGAAGATAGCTTGTCTTCCACTATTCCAAGCACTAACTTTTTGTGCTAATGCGATAGCAGAATCTTGATTCCATCCAGAAATCTTTAATGCAGCTGAACCAGTTGTAGGTAAATTGTTCATCATAGCAGCAAAAGCATCATAAATGTCATATCTCATTTGAGTTTCGATAGACATAACAGCTTTTCTTACGAATTCAGCTAATGTATAAGCTCCTCTTAATACGTCATATAAAGAAATACCAACAGAAATTGCGTGTAATTCTGGAACAATTGTTTTTTCTCCTTTGAATTGTCTAGTTATATCAAAATCTCTTTTTGCTCTTCCACCTTTAGCAACGATGAATAAATCTCTTGGTTCAATATCAACTTTTAAAGTGTCTCCCCAAGAACCATTTTTAACTTCTGCAATAACTCCTAAGTCTTTAATTAAAGCATCAGGTATAATTAAATCAGTAATCATACCGATAATAGCAAATGCAGATTCTTTAACATCTGAGAAATTACAGAAAGTAGCTAAATCATTATAATCGCTTATTTTTCTTCCTGACATTCTTTCGATTTCGTCTGTATAGAATTCTAACATTTTACTGTTCATTTCTTCAAATGTAGTACCAGCTGCACTACTTTTTTTACCATTTATATAAGATTCATAATATTCAACAAATTTTGAGTAAGCATTTTTTCTTTCTTCATCATTTGCTGTGAATGCTAAAACACTATTTGGTAATCTCATTTTATATTCCTCCTTCTTAAATTTCTTAATTATTTTAATATTTTAAACTATTTATTAGATAGCAACGCATTCTAATAATACAGCAGCAACTCTTTGAGAACCGATATTAGTAGCTCCACCGATTGAGATGTAAGCACTATCATCTAATACTTTATAAGTTACTCCAGAAACTGCAGCATTAGCATATTGTAATTTGCTTTCTCCAGCAGCTACAACAGCATAATCATCAGCAGTACCTTCAATACCTTCAGCAGAGATTAAAATTTTGTCTCCAACTTGTGGTCTGTAAGCACTAAATACTTTTCCTTTTACATTAGTGAAGTTTCTTGGGTCATTGATACCAATTTTGTATTCATTTCCCATAGAATCTGTAATTATTGTATCTTCTGGACTAAATGCCATATATACATTGTGTAAATCACTGATAGCAGCAGGTGTATAAGTTTGAGTAGCAGAATCATAAGCTCCTGCGTTGAATACCATACCGTTATCATAATCGTTAGAAGCATCTAAGAAACTTTGATTTAATGAATCAATGTTTTTAGCAGCAACTAAACTTGGTATTAATACGATTTTTGCCATTTTAAATTTCCTCCTTCTTAATTTTTAATTACTCCCACGTATATTTAGATGTGTTTTGTTTATTATCTAAAACATCGTTAACAGCCATTTTTGTGAATGATTTTTCTTTTACTGAGAAGTTTTTATTATTAATCATCTTATCATAAGATTTTGCTTTAACTTCATTTTCAAAGATATTTAATTCATCTAATGAATATTTTTCTGATTCTTCTTTTAGTTCTGAAATTTCTTCTGCACTAAATAGTTCAAGTACACTAGAAATGATACTTTCTACTTGCACTGATTTTTCTTTAGCTTCGTATTTTTCAACTTTGTCTCTTAGAACCTCACATTCAGCTTTTAAAGAATCTCTTTCTGCCTTAACAGTTTCAGGGTCTTCTTCTTTTTCAGGTTCATCAGTTTCACAATTTTCAGTAGGAAGATTTTCTTCATTTTTGCATTCTTTTTCAACGTCTTTAACATCTGATTCGTTTTTACATTCTTTTTCAACGTCTTCAACTTCTTCAGATTTAGCTTCGTTTTCCACTTTTTCCTCTATATCTTCCTTAGATTCATCTTCGTCATCTGAATCATCTGAATCATCTTTGTCATCATCATCTTCTGATTTATCATCTTCAGATTCAAAGTCTTTTTCTTTATCATCTTCAGAATACATAGTATTGTCGTCTTCTTTAGATGATTCTTCTTTAGTTTCAGTTGTTTCTTCTACTTCTTTAGCTTCATCTTCAGTTTCAGCATTTACAGTAGTTTCAACTTCTTCAACTATATCTTTAGTTTCATCCATTGTACCTTTTTCCTCCTTTCCTGAAAATTCCACCATAGCAGTATCATCACGGTGTTCATTATAAACTTTTAGTGCATTTTCACAGTCAAATTTGATTATAGATGCACTACTGCCTTCACAGGCAGGTACGTGGCTTAATCCTAAAATGGTAACTCCATTGAAGACAAATTCTTCAATTGTTAATAAGTTATCATTTTCATCAACTTGCCCAGCAAGAACTGTAATTTCCATAGAAACATCTCTATGATTACCTTTTTCTTTAAATATCTCGTAAGCCCAATTTGCATAGACTTTAGACATTATTGCTTGAGCAACTAAATATGTTCTACCCTTTCTTTTTTCAAATTTCATTTTTGAACTTTCAGGGAAGAACCCTACTATTTGTTCATCTGGTTCGTGACCTTCAAAATCATTTCCGTCAAAACCAGCAACTAAAAATTTATTCTTTAATGTGTCTTTAGCTCTTACTAAAGCTTCCCTTGTAATAGGAACATTATGTCTATTATTACCATCGTGGCATACATAGATTTCTACAACAGCTAATTGACTATCAGAATATTCCTCAGGAACTATTTCAAAACTAGCGACATCAATTGAGAATTTTTCTAATTTATTATCCATTTATAACCCCTGCCTTTCTTAATATTTCAAATCTGACAGGTAAATGAGATAATACTTCTTGTAATTCTTTGGTATTAGAGAATTTCATTTTATCTCCGTCTCTACCTAATAAAGGAAAACCTTTTTTGATTAGGAAGTTACCAATTGTCTTACCACAAGTATATACATTAGAGAAATTCATATCTTTAATATTACTTATAAACATATATAACTCCCCTTTCTATTGATTTCCACCTTTTTCTATATTAGAACCTTTACTTCTAGTTTCTTCTCCACTATCAGTTAAGTCTCCATCATCTTTTAAAGGTCTACCAGCTCCTTTATTTGGAGTTGAACCTTGTGTGACATTACCTTGAGTATAAATATTTATCATAGGTCTTAACTTATCAATAAAATCACTTGCATTCATTTCTTCAAGTTCTCTTTCAAGTTCAATTTTATTTAAACCTAATGAAGATGCTATTTTATTTGGTAATACAACACCTTTATCCGCATATTTAAATGCTTCATCTTGTCTAGCTTCTCTGTCAAATTTATCATTTGTTCCAACAAATCTAAAACTCCATTTAAATTTCTTAGTATGTTTATTTGCATAGTATTCTAAGAAATTTTCAAATTGTGGATATATAGATTTAACCAACATTCTATCTATATCTATAGAGAATTGACTCTCTATTGCATTTTGATTTTCTCTTGTAGAGAAGATAACTTTACCTCCACTTAATAATGAACTTGTAATACTCATAAAAGTTTCATATGTGTCATTATCAGTATTTTTAAATTCTACTCCTTTAATATCTTCTGTTGGTAATGCTAAAACTTTAATAGCAGCTTCCAAACCTTGAGTTGCTAAACCGATAAATTTTCCTAATGTATCAGCGTCAATTGCTAATTGATTAGCAACACTAGCAGCTTTCTTTTCATTTAAATATGGAATTGAAGATACTAATAATTTTCTAGCAGCAGCCATACTTTGATTAATTTGAAGATTTCTCATTACTGGAATAGCTGCCATTTCTGGTAGCATTCCTGAGAAGAATGGAATTTGTAAATTATGATTTGGATTAAATTTAAATACCCAACATCCATCTGCTGGGTCTGTTTGTGTCCATAATGCAAAACTTCCAGTTCTCTTATTAATTTTATTACTTGGTATATAAGGTTTCACTTTTTTACCATCAAACATTTCCATATATCTTTTTTTTATCCAATCTGGATAACAATTAATATCCACTTCTCCTTGACAAAACCAATTCATATCTATATCATATAAAAGACCATATTCCCATTTCCCAGTAATCATTGCATATTGTGATGGGAATTCTTGTATAACAGATTTATCTCCAAGTTCTCTAAACATTGCATAATAAGTTTCATTCATCAACATATTCCAAGTAACATTTTTAAATTGTTCCCTGTAATTAAATGCGTTGAAGAATTTTTTAATTTCATCATAGTCGTTTTTATATTTATTGGTTTTATAATCTTCTGGTTTTGCATTTATACAAGATATTTCTAAATCAAATGCAGGCAGGTTAGCTAAGTATTCTTGATTTCTTTTATACATTAAACTACTAAAATAATAAGATTGTCCATAATTAACTATATTACCTTCATTTTCTATAGGACGAGATAAAGCTTTTTCTATATCTTCCCCATTTGGAGTTTTATTAGTAGCAATATTAAGTCTTTTCATTATTTCATTTTGTGTATATGGAGTAAATGCTCCAGCTTCTGTCATACCTTTAGAAAATGCTTGAACATCAAAAGTTCCGTTTAACATTTGAGCATCTCTAACGTCTAAAGCATAATTTAATGCTTGTAAAACTTCCGTTACTTGTTCTTCAGTTAATTTAGTATTTTTACTATTACTCAATCTTATTCACCTACCTTCCTTAATAAATATATTTTTTTAAATATGATAAAGGGTCTACTTCTTTTTTATACATATCCGCTTTACCTTGTTTTTCATATTCCCATACTACAGATAATCCATACATTAAACTTGTAGCACGGTCTCTCTTTTTACTTTTTACTATTCTCGTGTAGATGATTTTACCACCTTCAGAATATGATTGTTTAATATTACTTAACTCTTGAACTAAATTATCGTGTTCTACGTGAATAACTTGTTCTTCTGGTCTATATTTTCCACTTTTATATTCTTCATCGGTTTCACTACTATCAACTAATAATTGAAGACTTCCATCTTCAAATCCAGTTTTCATATAAGGATAGAATGTACTATTGAATTCTTGTGTCGCAGTAATTCCTCTTATCATAGGATTTGCATCAGGTAGTAACATTTGTCCTTCATCATCATCATCACAAATTAATGGAGGAAATTCTTCAATTTCTCCTCTTGCATTTCTAGCTGTCCAAGGTTCTTCTAATAAAGATAATAAACCTTGTCCGGCAGATTGAGCATCTATTACTAATTTCTCAGTATTAGGAAATCTTATATGAATAAGTTCCCTTAAGAAATCTCTTTGTTCTTTTAAAGTTGCACCATTCATTGTTTTTGTAAATACAACTTGTTTTGTAAACGTACCGTTTTTTCTTGGTACTAATTTTATAACGTGAGTACACGCATTATCCGAACCAGATTTGCCAGATACAGCAACGTCGTGTGTAACAATATAAGCATATTGACATTTTTTTGGTTGTTCTAATTCACATCTATCAATAACCCTACATTTAGAAGTTATATCATAAGGATAGTAACTATCATTAGCACTACCAACAAAACGTCCTTCATATTCATACGCCCATTTATCTAATGTCATTTCTGGGTCATTTTTTTCAAGCATCATATTTTCTTCTGTAAATAATCCAGCGTCTATACCAACTCTATAGTCTAAACTTGCTACAAAGAAATTTTTATCTCCAGATGTCATTTGACTATAGAAATTTAAAAATCTTTGATATAAATCACAAGTTTTTAGCCAAGCAGATGATATATACACCATTCTACCTTCTTCATATGGTGCTTCAGGAAATTTCTTTTTAAGTTCAATTGCATTTTCTCTTGGTGTTTTTGTCATCGGTATTAAAACTTCTTTTAATGCTTCTGTTTTTACTAATCTTGCTTCATCGACAAGTATTAATTGAAAACGCCATCCACGAGAACTATCACCTTTTTGATTATTTCCTAAAGTGAATGCTCTAATTGAACTACCATTTTTAAATTGGACAATACAATTATCTTGTCCTGTATTTATATTTGATATTTCCCTTTTAATATTTTCATTTTTACATAATTCGCCTTCAATTTTTTGTTTAACAACCATTCTTGCTTGATTACCATTTCCAGATACAATACCAATAGCCATTCCTGGATATAATATTGCCATACATACAATAAATATTGCAGCAATATATGATTTTGTTAAACCTCTACACATTATAAACATTATATTTGGAAATCTTCCCATTGCTCTTAATAATAATCTTTGAAATGGGAACAAATTTGTCATTCCTAAAATATCTACAGCAAATTCATCAACATAATATCTATAATAAGATAAGAATTTAGTCCATTCTTCATAATCTATTTTTTCTGAATTAATTGGGTCATAGCTTAATGGAGAATCTGTATTATCATATCCCCACGTTTTTTGTGCTTCTACTCCTTTACGAACCTTTTTGACATTAACTGCCATAATTATAAACTCCTATTGATATTCATAAATTGGTCTATAATCTTATCAAACATATCTTTATCTTCTGGTATATGTTTAGGCACAAAATTATGTTTTTCTACTGCATCAAAAACTTTACCAAAACATCCTAGTGAAACATCACTAGCACTTCTTTGACTTTCTGCAAATTGTGCTGATTTTGATAACCTATCAAAATTTGATACAGCAGTGTTATATGCGTTAACCGCATCTTTATCATCAGGATTATCTCTCATAACATTATAAGTATCGTTCATTATTAATGATGCTTGTGCTATTCTTCTAGCATAATCCTTGTGATTTGTTGTTATGATTTTAAAATCATTATTTAAATCTTGATAATATTTATTTAAATAAGCAAGTTCTCTTTTTGAATAATAACCTTGCCATTCATCATCCCACTCTTTAATTTCATTTCCATCTTCATCTTTTTCTATTGAAGATGTTTTTTCATAAATGCTATCTTTATATCTAGCATTTTCATATCTAGTTTTATATGTATTATTAATTAAATCTAAATATTTATCTATATAATTCTCTTCAACATCAGCTAAAGCCTCTGTCCATACTTCTTGAATAAATGGCGTATCTAAAGTTTGCAATACATCATAAACAGTTTGCATATCATCTATGTTGATAATTTTATTATTAATACAATCTTTACAACAAGGATGATAACCAATAGAAACGTTTCTTGATTTATAAAAATTACTTGTTAATTGATATCTACCCATCGCATCACAATCTTTATATTGACAGATTTTCTTTGGCTCTTTTGGCTGACTTGTATTAACTGTTTTAGTTTTAGTCGCCATTTAATTCACCTTTCTTTCAAATTAGCAGCAGCCGATTTTCATCGGCAAGATTAATGCCTTCTATTTTGTGTTTTACCTTATAGGTCGCCGAAGCTAGGCTGGGGCTGCCATCTCCCGTCACTAAAAAAGAACCCTAAACGAGTTCTACGGTATAATTACATTCTATTCCATTTTCACTACAGACTAATACTGTTTGTGATGGTTTACCACTAAGTCTTAATTCTATAGTGTGGTCATCTCCTGAACCAGGTAAACTTCCTGATTGAACTAATTTAATTCCATTAATTTCTGTTGTTGCAGGAAAATGTCTATGACCGAATAAAACACAATATGGAAAATATCCAGCCATCATACTTAATTTAGCCAAACCCCCTTGGTTCATAGTATCATAATCTCCGTGAACAACAAAATAATGTTTATCTCTAACCACAAATGATGTAAATGTATTATCAAAAGCTTCAACAAATTTAATATTGTCAAAATCTTCTAATTTCTTCTTAGCATACCATTCAATTAATGTGTCAAGACGTTCATCTTTTAAGGCGTCCTCCTTTTTATCTATTCTTGAATGATTACCTACTACGCTTGCAACTGTAACGTTATTAAAATATTTACTTAATTCTGCTAAAAATGCAGTTACCATTTCACTGGCTTCAATAACTTGTTCAATTACATTTTCTCTATTTGTAATAGCAATTGTTTTATGAATAGAATTACTTATCATATCTCCTTGCAAAGTTACAAAACAATTTTCGGAATGATGTCTATCTTTTATTTCTATAATCTTATTGAGATATTGATTCATTCTATCTTTTGCTATTTCTAAATCATAATGTCCCCAAGCTGAATGAAAAGTTTGTCCGATATGCAAATCGCTTAACATAACAACTAAGTCATTATCTGATTTAATTTGTATTGCTTTTCTTTCTTCTGGTTTTAAAGGTTTATAATCAACCTTACCTTGTTTAGAAATAATATCTTCTAAATAGTCTAATTTATCTTCAACTCGAGCTTCAATTCTAATACCTCTATTAGATTCAGTTCTCTCGTCTCTTAATTTAACTTTTTCTTTTTTTATTTCTCTCAGTAATTCTTCTTGTTCTTTTTTAAAATCTTCACAACCTTGTTGAGAAAAAATTTCATCATAGAACTTTTTAGCGGCTTGATATTTTTTACGATAAGCAGACTCATCATAATATTCATCATCTTCTCTAAGTTGTTTATTTAATATTGGTGTAATTTCTTTCCAACTACCAACTTGACCAGATTCAACTAATTTACCAACTCGCCATAAATATTGAATTTCTGTCTCTCCTTCTTTTCTTTCTAAAATCATATCAAAACTCCTTTTATTCAAAACTTGTTTTTCTTATTCATATATATAATACTTTTTTCGAACATTTGTTTTCCCTTATTTTACGGGGCTTAAAACGGTTTGGGTTTTTCCTAAATCTGCGTTTTCCCTGTAATATCTTAGGTTTTGTTTGTTCTTTATTTCTTTAGCACAACTATCACAATACTTTTTTGGAGAACGTGTTTTTTTAATAACAACACCACATTCCGAACATCTTTTATAATGCTCTGGGTCATTATAAATATATAATTCTCCTAAAATATTATCATAATTATTGATACAAATTGCTACCTCTCCACTGCCATAAGCATCGGAAGCAAAAGGTAGATAGAAATAATTATTAGATTTAAAATTATCCTCTACATATAATCCTTTTAATATTAATTGATTGCATAATCTATATCTATCTGCAACCCTCAATTTCATTAATCCGGCATATTTCCATATATCCATATCATTAGTAACAGCCATTTTTACATTATTATGTTTACTAAAGAAAAATAATTGTTGTTGTGTTGTCGCCCACTTATAATAAACTAATAAAACAAAAAGTAAATTACGAGCATTTTCATCTTCAACGCTATTGATAACATCAATTTCATTTTTAAAAATCATTGTATTAATTCCTGTGACTAAAGGATAACTTAAAGCTCTATCAATAATTTTTTCATAAATTATATCTACATCTTTCTTATCCAAATATTCACAACCAATTAAAGGGAACTTATCTAATTCTTTTCTTATTTCCTCAGTAGACATACCTTCATTAGCTAAATATCTGATGAGAATATATCTTTCAATATCTTTTTGTCTATAAGTTTGAAATTCTTTTTTCTTTAAAAGATTTTTAGCATATTTTTTCTCATCAAATATTAGCATCTTTTCTTACCTCCTGAAGACTATATTTTTGCCCTAAATATTCCATCCCATTTTTATCTTCAATTAAAACAGTTGGATTTTGTATAGGTATAACATCTATTATGTCGTCTCCCATTATATCCCATACAATATCGTGATTCATTCCTTTTCTTTGACACATCATCATTAAATGATTAAATAATTCTTTTGTATTACTAAATATATTTCTAATTTCTTCTCTATATTTATCCTTATGACCATATAAAACTTGATTCATTATTTCATTAATATCATCATCAGCAATTCCTTCATTTTCAACCATAGCAGCAAAACCTCTATATTGTTTTTCGGATTTATAAGTTTTACATATATCCATCAATTGAGTCAATTTATTTTCATCAATTTCTGTGTCGTCAAAAAATTGAGATAATAAACTAACTTTACTTGGATGGTATTTAATATCTGAATCGGCACTTTCAACTTCTTTACATAAATTATTCATTACGCAATCAGTTTCAAGAACAGGAGAATATTTTCTGTATTTTCTAATAAGTTTATTTTCTCCTTCACTACGATTTTCTTTCTTTAATAAATCTTTTATAGCCATACCAAAATGTTTATAACTAATACTATTAAAATTCTTTTCATATTGTTTATATTCTTTCATTAATGTTTGATATAAATAAATGAAGAAATACGGTTTCTTTTTAACTACCATAGAATTATATTTATATTTTTCTGATTTTGTAATATCATCGTCATCTTTATCTATTTTTAACCAATAACGCCATTCCTTAGGAAATTGTGGAGGTGTCGTTCCTTTAATTTTATCAATTTCAGCTCCTTGTATTTCTCTAAGTAATTTGATTCTCTTTTGCATTTCTTGTAATTGTTCTTGTTGTCCTTCTCCTTTAAATAAAGGTAACATTGCTATCATACTTGTCGAATAATTAGTTATTTGCCCAACTTTTGTATCTAAACCTTTTACATCACATCTAATAAAATTAGGCAATGTAACTTTTTGAGTTGGAACCATTTCTTTTTCATAAGTAATTGGAATTTCATCTCTCATAGCACCTTTTAAGAAATAAGGATTATTTGTTGAACATACAATATCACCATCAAAATCTGAATCTGCGTGTTTAACTGTCGCTATATCATAAATACTATATATTACACCACTATAAATATATCTATACCATTTTTTCATTTCATCGGTATTTGCCGTTTTTTCAACATTAATTTCTGAATAGTGAGTTAGGGGACTTCTCATTAAACAAATTTCTCCATCATAATTTCTTTCGTTCCAGAAATTTGAATAAATTTCATTTGCTTGTAAAGCTCCTTTAACTTCTAATCCTAAAGCACTTCTTACTTGAGCAATAGGGTCGCTTATCATAAATTGATAATTTCCTTTAACCCATATACGTCCAAGTTTTGCTTGTCTAATAGATTCTTTTATAGAATTATAAATTTTTCTTTGAACATATCCATCTTCTAACATATTAGAATTCTTAACAATTGCTTTAGTAAAAGCACTTCCACAAGAATTCACTATATTATCTAAATCATCTTCTGGATTTTTAATTCCAATATTATATGCTAAAGAATATAATTTATTGCCGCTACATATATTTTTAAACCAATCAGTTGTATATGATACTAAACCTTTTATATCTTCTCTATCCAAATTAAGAACTTGAATATATTGATAATTAGTTAATACATATTCATCATCATATTGTTTATTATATCTAGCTACTCCCCATTTTAAATGATAAGAATGATGATAACTTAAATATCCTTCCCAAGATGAATAATATTTTGCCATTTTAAATTGACTCTCAGATAATAAGACATCTATATCATTTATGTCATATTCAGTTCCATATCTATCTTTAATTGTTGTAATACCATTTTCTCTGGCATATTCTTTAAAATCAAATGTTACTAAATTACCTTTAACAAATGCCGTTCTTACAACAAATGAACAAGGTACATAATCAAGGTGCATATCTTCAGCCCAATTAAATGCCATATCTGGACTAATTAATCCTTGACCATCGCAACTATTTAATTTTAAATCTTTATATATTTCTTTAACTTGATTATTTCCATCTTCATCTTTATAAATAAAATTTAATTTTTGATTAGGAATTATTGTGTCAAAATCTTTAATAACACAAACTCGTGGTTCTCGAACCCATAGCACTGAAGAAAATGATAATGCAAAATATGCACTTAATTTAGCAAGATTTATATTTCTTATTTTTTTATCAAGACCGCACATTAAATGTTCTTGCATATAATCATATAATTCTTCATTAATAAAACTTACAGTATTTCTTCTCATTTGACCAGAACCAACCATAAATCTAACATAATGTTTACCATTTAAATCAAAACCTGTTCTGGCAATTTCTCTGTATTCTTTTTTTGTCATTACCTTAATATTAACAATATCATCAATAAATAACATATTGTCTAATTGATGTTGCAAATTTTTAAGCTTATCTATATTTTCTTGACTGGTAGGTAATTTCTTTATATCTTTCATTTCTCTTCTTATATTTTGAACTTTATTATATAAAGAAATATGGTCTCCAGTTTCACCATAATATTCTCTTATTTTAGCAAAAACTAAATTATCACCTATTGATACAACACAGCCATCCCTTGAAGCATCTTTGAAGGTATAATTCTTTAAGTTTTTAATTTTATTTGATGGTATTTTATATACATAGTATAAATTTTGAAGAACCTTCAAAAATAATCTCCTCCTTCTATCTTATCTTTTCTAGTGTTTTACAATTATAATTTCTATAAAAGTCTAAAATAGAATCAATTTCTTCCCAAGTATTGACTGCAATATATTCCTCATTACTATTTGGTCTTTGCCAAGGAAATTGATTAAAGCTTTTATATAATATTTTTAATCCGGCATTAGTCTTCAAACAATTAAAATTATCGTCAATTTGAATTCCGTTAGACATATCTATTTTGCTTTTATTAAACGATTGCCCCGATAATCCTATAAATTTTAATTGATACGGAAGATTATCTTTTAGCCATTGTTCTTTTTTAATTAGATTATTTTTAGTGCCTTTACTAACAATGACAATATTATAAATATCTTTATATTTATTTAAAACTTCTAAAACCATTGGTTTAAATTCTAAATTAGTATAGAATTCATCACTTTCAAACATATCTAATTTTTCTTTTTCAGATATCGGATAAATACTATGAAATTCATAATCATTCATATCATCCTCGGTTTTAGATAGATTATATTTATTATTTAAAATTTCTATTATCTTTTTATTACTTTCAACAATAGTATTATCAAAATCTAAATAAATAGTGTCCAAGATACTTCCTCCCTTCTCTATTTTTGTTATCTCAATTATACCAAAAAAATCCAATTTTGTCAATAAAATATTTGACAAATTATTTATTAATATGATATAATAACAATGGGTGATGATATGACTTATAAACTAGAAGAATATTCAATATTGAATGTTAAGTCTTATAGATTATTAGAAACGGCTACGGGAGAATATTGGTATCCATTATCATTATTCTTAAGAAAATTTTTATTTCGTAATAATAATTTAAATACTTATAGAGATAATGAAATATATAATAAGTATATGAGAGTTATTGAGTATGATAATCCAGATTCAGCCACAGATACAAAAACAAAAGCCTGGTTTATGAATACAGAAGGTATTTTTATACTTCTCCAAAATATAAAAATTAGTAATAGTGGAAGTGCTCGAGAAAGAGTTTCTAAAGAAAAATATCTAGCAGCAACACAAAACTTCTTTGGTGTAGTATCAAATAATCCTCAAGATTATATTGGATATATGCCAGACTTGTCAAATTACGATGTTTGGAGTATAATGTGTTTAACTAGAGATACAGATATAAATAATAATACTATTTGGAAAAGGTGTAATAACTGTGGTTTCTATTATCCATATAATAAGAAATATTTTATGGAGAATTCTGGATATTTAGCAAATAAATGTAAACAATGTTGTAATTTAGATTTCGTATGTGAAAATAAGAGATTACAATATTTACATAATCACAATGGATTAGATTTAATTTATCAAATTTATCTTAATGATAAAGATAAAATAGTAGAAGAATTAAAAAAGTGGTTGAGTGAAGGAGGAATTTAATATGATTCTTAAAGTGGTGGATGCTGGATGTGGTGTTGGTAAAACAACTGCTATGATTAATTATATTAATCAAGATAAAGAAGATTCAAAATTTTTATATATTACACCATTCTTAACAGAAGTAGAAAGAATTAAAAATGCTTGTAAAGATAAAAATTTTCAAGAACCAGCTGAACTTCCTACAAAAACAGAAGACTTACTTCGTTTAGTAGAAAAAGGTTATAATATAGTATCAACTCACGCTTTATTTAAAAAATTAACAGATAAAGTTTTAGACTTAACACAATTTAATGATTATGTATTAATTATTGATGAAGCAGCAGATGTCTTAGAAGAGATTGAAATTACTAAAAATGACCTTAAAACTATTATTACAGAATACACAACAATAGATGAAAATAATACTGTTCATTGGAATGAATGGAATAATGATTATGAAGGTAGATTTGAAGATTATAAAAATATGATTCAAATGGGAGGAGTTAAAGCTCATCGCTCAGATACCGGAGAAGTTGTATCTTTAGTTTGGGCTTTCCCTATTAGTATATTTGAATCTTTTAAAGAAGTTTACATTTTAACTTATATGTTTAATGGACAAAAAGCATATTATGAATATAACAAAGTTGATATTATTAAATTATATGTTAAAGATTTTCAATTAACAACAGAACCACAAGTTTATAATTATGAAGAACAGAAAAAATTAATTACAGTAATAGAAGATGAAAAGCTAAATGCTATAGGTAATAATAGAGGCTCTTTATCAATGTCTTGGTTTAGTAGAAATGCAAAAACTGCACTAATGAAACAGCTTCAAAATAATATAAATAACTTCTTTAAAAATATTGTTAAAGGTACTCCAATTAATCAAAAATTGTGGACTACGTTTAAAGAATATTCTGAAGTTGTTAAAGGCAAAGGATATACAAATGCTTTTGTTCCAATTAATATTAGAGCAACAAATGATTATAAAGAATCTACTGCAGTAGCATATATAGCAAACAGATATATGAAACCTACGTTAAAACATTTCTTTGAGGTTTCCGGCATAGAAGTAGATGAAGATACATACGCACTATCAGAATTAATTCAATTTATATATAGAAGTGCAATCCGAGATGGGAAACCAATAACGGTTTATATTCCATCAAAAAGAATGCGTGAATTATTCATAGATTGGATAAATAAAAAAGACGAGTAATTTCTACTCGTTTTTATTTTTATAAAAATATATAAATAGCAGTATATAAGCAATCAACCAAACAACCCCGACAGATATAATATATATCATATCAACATATATTTCTGCAAAATGTAATATGAGAACCATCATATAAAAAGGTGTCATAAAAAATGTTATACAAAACAACATTAAGGTAAATATAATAAAATCTTTAGCCATTTCTTTTTTACTCATCTTCGTCTTCACTCTCCATTAAAAAATCTCTACGATAAACTTCTTCTCCAATATCATCCATAACTTGTTTATATTGTCTAACAAATTCATTATAGTTAAATACTTTAGAAACAGGAGTACCATCATCGACCCACCAGTTAAGTAAAAAATCGTCTTCGTAAATATGTTTTGTTATACTTAATTTTAACTCAGTACCTTCTCCGTCAAGAGTGATACTTCGTGCTTCAATATTCCAATGATATGTATATTCATTATCTTTACCTATTCCTAAAAGATAATCCATACATATTTTAAAATCATCTAAATAGCTAACACAAAATCTAAATCCATTGATTTCTAATGTTAACCATCCAACTTCAACATCAAAAACTTTTATCATCATATTTCAACATAACCTTTTCCACCACAACTTCTACATTGTTCAGGTGCAGTAGTAGATGTAACCCAAGTATTACCAGTATGATTATAAAATCCGTTACTAACAATTCCATTACCTCCACATACAGGACAGCATCTTACTTCTCTATTTGTATTATAAATTGTTGGTGTAAAATTGTAATCAATTGGAGCCATTTTAATTCTAGCAGCATATTGAGTTATTTCAATTTCAACATCTTCATCAGTCAAAGAACAACTATCTATCCATTCAAATAAATCTTCATATTCAGCTTCATAATCTCCACGTTGTATTTTTCTTGTAGTATGAATATCAATATCATCAGCAACAAATTCTTCTCCGTCTAATTTAAATTTAAATCCATCACCAATTTCATCATTTAACCACTTTTTCATAAATTCTCTTAAAGTCATTTTTGTTGGTGTGAAATAAGATGAATAAGTTTCACCAACATTAATTGGAGTACAAGTTATAGTAGCTGAACTTATAGTTTTTGTATCATCTAAATTTTGCATCATATTTATTCCTCCTTTACCAATTAACATAAATAGGATTATTTCCTTTATAACCTCTATCTATTGCATTTTCACCAGAATTAACAAATAAATCTAGTCTCTCTTCATATGTTACTTTCATACAAGCACCACAGCTATCAAGAATTATACCTTTATAGTCTATGCCATCAATAGTAACATTAACTTCATCATAATATTTAAAATACTTTTTACCTTCAACATAACCAAAACTTTTTTGTAAATAAGTTGTTGCCGCAGCTAATACAATTTTACCGTCCCAAGTATACCAACCTTTATCATTTACTTGAAAATCCCAGCTACATTTACCAGAACCAGTACAATCACTTGATTCTGCGGGATAAAAAGATGTTAATCTAAAAGCCTTATTATTTTGCTCTATTTTTGGCTCAAAGTCAACAGTTTTTACCACATTTTCTTCAACTTTTTCATCATTTTCACTAGAAATTTCAACGTTTTCAGGCTCTTTTTGAGCCATATTTTCGACCATTTTTTCTTGATATACAATGGTTTCTTCTTTAATTAATTCAGCTTTTTCTTTTTCTTTACCATTAATTTTATTAAAACAAAGACCAAAACCCCCGATTAACATAACACAAAGTGCAACCTTAACCCACTTTTTTAGTCTTCTTTTCTTTTTCATACTTCTCTTCTAGGATTATAATAAGTTTCCTTTTCTTTATAATCTCTTATCATATCAATCAGCTCTTCACGAGTATATTGTTGATATTCTTCCTCCTCTTCATAATTTTTAGACCAGTCCATCTTTTCCCAGTCACCTTTATCATTCAACCAAGCTTCTGCAAGCTCATAATTTTTACATACATAAATAGATATTTCATCCATATGTTCACCATCATTAGAAAATCCAAAAGCAAAGACCATAGTATCTCCTGTTCCTTGGAATGTAGCCCAGTCTTCATTAGATTCTAATCTGCTAACACACTCATCTATCATACGTTGTATATCTTTATCAAATAATTTAACTCCATTATTGTAATTAAAATCTTCTTTACTACCATATTTAAATTTAATCATTAAACTCATCCTCCAATTTCTTATTTATATTTCTATAAATGTCAGCAACAGCTTCATCGCTGCAATACTTATCATATTCGGATTCAGTAATAATTCCTTTATTTAATAATAATTGAGTTAAACCAAACATTTTTACATTTAGAAATTCTATCTGTCTACTTAAACTAGAATAAGCAGATAACATTTCTTTTATTAATATTTCTTCCATTAACTTACCTCCCAATAAACCGGGTCATTAATAGAACAAGTAGCTCTTAAATCTAAAGAATTATTATGTTTGTCTGTTAATACATCACACATATCTAAAATACTATCAGTAACAGAAATTCCCCTCATAAACCAATAATCATAATGCTTAGTCTTAAGATGTATAAAAACTTCTTGTGAATTTCCTTTCTTTAATTCTTTTAATAATTCATATAAACTCGTTACCTGGTCGAGAACTTCTTCTCCATCAATAATCCAGTTCTTAGATTTCTTTAACATAAGTTCAGCAAGTTGAGTAGTATACATTTCATTAGATTGGTGGCTCTCACAACTAGATAATATTAAAGTGCTACATTGGTTAGAACCACCGATAACCATCTTGCTATATCTAATTGTTTTCATATTACCACTCCTCTTCTTCTTCGTCGTCTTCTAAATATTCTCTATATGAATCTTCATCGTCTGCGTCAAGTTCTCGGCTATCAATAACTCTTACATCTTCAACTTCTTCATAATCGTTATCTTCCATACTTTCTGCAATTTCTTCTGCCGATTCTTCGTCAACAGCTTTAATCCATCTTCTAGCAACCTTAGTCACTTTTACTAAATATTCTTTCATTTTATTTGTTCCTTTCTTTTTTAACTATTTGTTTAAAAAATTCCTTCTTTTCTATCTCTTCATTGATAATCATTTCATAAACCCCCGTGCTATGTCGTTTAGCACATTCCTCAGCAAGTTCATAATCATCAAAGATGCCAATCGGAACATCATCAACGCCCCAACTCATTACCACATATACTTTCATTCTTTTGTCCATTTAGGTACATAGTAATCGCAAGGATAAGCATCAACTATTTTAATTCTATCATTCATAGAATGAATTAATTTTTTATCATATGCTTTTAGATAATATTCTAGTTTGTTATCTAATGCTTCATAGCTATTTATTATAAGTTCATTAGTTTCTTGACCAGGCATTTCTATCTCTACACATATAGCACATTTATTTTTCTTTGCTTCTTCAAAAGCCTTCTTAAATTTTGCTTGAGTCATACCCTTCCTCCTTCCTTATATATGACAATCTATAATCCATAAATATTCTTCTTGATGTTCTGGTGATTTTATATATTCATTTAACTTCTCTATAAAATCTAATCTACTATCTTTAGTAGCATTGTGCATAGCCCAGAATCCCATCTCTCCTTGTTCTGCCCATCCTTCTTCATTGACAAACGCCCAAGTAGTAAACATAGATTCTTGTCTAGCATATTCTTCTTTAGTTCCATATTGTTCTACATAATAAGATGGTTTATATAGACTCCACTTAACAATTTCTTGTTCCTCTTCATTTTGAGGTTCTTGTTCTTCTACAATAAGTTCCCACTCTCTAAGTGCCTTATTATAATTACCACCTATCATATCAAACTTAATATCTTTGATTCTAGCAGCATTAACTCTCTTTAATTCTGGATGTCCTTCTACCGTTCCATCACTAACTCCTCCAAATAATCCTAATTGTCCATCATCAAATGTATCTGTATTATCTTTATCTGTAATTAGCCAATGGTTGTATCTTCCTCCAATACTATACCAATCCCATTTACTATTAGGATTATATGTTGTTTCATCTCCATCTTCATCTTTATAAGGTTCTACCTCTAGTTCTTCCCAATATGGTTTTAATAATCTGTCTACTTCTTCAATATCTTTCTTCTTCGTAGCTACTGCTACACAAAAATGACTCATTCAATTTCCTCCTTCTTTATCTATGTATATGAAATTCCTCTTCAAAGTAGTATTCTTTATATTTATAACCTATTATACTTTTATATAAGTATAAAACTGGCACAAATTTAAATGTCGTGTCTTTAATTTTTAATATGCCACTACTTAAACTTACTTCACATTCACCAAGGTTGTCTCTAGCTATAAATTTGATTGCTTCCTTACAATCTTTCTTTAACCTACATATAACTAAGATATTATTAGATGTAGGGTCTATATGCTGCTGAAGATTTAGATGCAAACTTATTCTGTCTGGCTTCATCCTCTTTAGCATCATTAAACTGCTATACATTTCCAATGTGTCGTTCATTGGTCTATCGCCCTCCTCTATCTTAAATTTATACTACCACAATAAATTTCATTTGTCAAGAATATTTTTTAAAAAACTTGACATAATAATAAATATATGTTATTATATAATCACCAAACAAAAAGAACGGCTAACGCCATTCCAAATAAAGAGGTTGATTGGTGTAAAAAAGGAGGGACAAATATGCACATTATAATAGCGTTTATATTATATGCTGTATTCACGACAAAACAATCTAATAAGAGCCAAGATTCCAAATCAAAACAAGGACAGCTAACACCATCCCAAAGAGGTTATGATAGAGCAGTCTGGTTATCTCAAAGTTTTAGTCGTAAATAACAAGGTACTAGAAATAGTATCTTTTATTTTGTTTTTAAGTCCTTTATTAAGACTTTTAGAAAAATGAAAAAGGTGTGGTTGTTCCGCTAGGCGGTGCCTGCTGAAAGGCGAGTGTTTTTCAACACTACACATACAATTTTAAAAGTGTTCCTTACTATTCTTAAGGACGACCTTCGCAAACCCGCATAAAATAAGGACTTTTTCAAAATTTTAGAACCTTAGTGGTGCTAAAATAGGTCATTTAGGAAAAACCCAACGTCATTTTTTAACCAAAAATTTTACTATACACAAGTCATTAGAATGGTGTAGGCGAGCCCTCCAAAGGCGAAGCCGTTAGCACCATTATGAAGAGAAAAGACTTTTTTAAACATAATGATGCGTTGCACCATTTTTTTATGTTCAAAATTCTTTTATATATAAGTACCTTGATGTGTAGAAACTTGCTTATGTAAAACAAGCCCGCTCTT
>JAFQTK010000113.1 GCA_017409065.1 bacterium | reverse complement strand
TGGAGATTCTTCAGTCGTCCTGCGGACTCCTTCAGAATGACGAGAGATTTTGGGTGTGATTCTTCGCTTCGTTGAACTCGCTCAGAATGACGATTAGGCTGAAAACCCGCCATTGCGGGGAATCCTAACCAATCGGACTTTAGCTCTTTTGGCTGTCTGGTTAAAACCCGCCACTGCGGGGAATCCTAACTAATCGGACTTTAGCTCTTTTGGCTGTCTGATGGAAAAGCGGCGATGCCGCCGTCATCCTGAGGCAAAGCCGAAGGATCTCCATGAGTAAAGACTTTGTGTGTGGAGATTCTTCACCCCACAAGGGGGTTCAGAATGACGAGAGATTTTGCGGATAACATTTATTGCACTACAAAACTTATTTTGAAGCTTCTTGGTTAATCTCTAAATTAAAAAATGATGACATTATGTCATCATTTTTATTTCTATTTTTTTTGGAAAATCATAACATATTCGTGTTTGAAAATGTAAAAGCCACCATACAATGCTCTGTATCTCCAGAGGTTTGCTTGTTTGCCTTTAGCTTTTTCATTGCCTTCAATGTTTTTTACGATAATTGATTTGAGCATAAATCCCATTCTTTGCATTCTTTCCATACATCCGAATCCAAGTGGAATAAGCTCTCCATTTGCGTATTTATCCCCAATTATTAATGCTGCAAAACGACCGCTTTCCAATGCATCATATCCGTTGCGAGCAACGTTTTCGAACAAATCATAAAATTCTTCGGTTGATTCGCAATTAGACAAATCTTCTTTTCTGTCTGAAAACTTGATAATATCATCGTATGGTGGGTGTAATACTAAAAATTGTGCGTATTCACTTCCCATAACATCAAGTCTTGCTTGTATTTTGTCTTTGATTTCTGCAGAAGCACTGTCGCCGCATATTATATTTACATCTGTTACAAGTTGTTTTGGAGTGAATTTTTGGCTAACATATTCAACCAATTCGTCTTTAAGTTCGACTCCAATGCAACGGCGATTCATATTAACGGCTTCTATTCCTGAGGTTCCTGAACCAAAGAATAAATCCAGAACAATATCACCTTTTTTGGTGAATCTTTCATAAAGTTGATTTGCTAACTGAGGGATGTAGTTGCCGTGATAATCGTAACTATGTCCGTTTGTTTTTTCACGAGATTTAAACTCCCAAAGAGTATCTGTTAAAACGTGTGGATATTCTTTCCATTTTTTTAAGTTAATATCATTGTAAGGTTTTGTTAAAACCTCTTCTTTTTCAACGATTCTTAAGTCTGCTAGCTGTTTTTGCTCTTTTATTTTCTTCTTAGCTAAAGCCACGATTCCCCCAAGTTTTCAAATGTACTTGTTGAGTATAACGAACATACTGAAAATTTTGACCGTAGATTTAGATGATTTTCGTGTTATAATTCTCATATGAATGAACTAATAAAAAATGCACAAAGAATTGTTTTTAAGTTTGGTACGAATGTACTGAGAAATGAAAATGGTGAAATTTCGCTTTCTCGAGTATATTCGTTTGTAGAAGACCTTTCAAAACTATATAAACAAGGTAAAGAAATTATAATAGTTACTTCAGGAGCGGTTGGGCTTGGTGCAAAAAAACTGGGTGTAGACAGCTCTGAAAGTATGGCGGTAAAACAAGCCTGTGCTGCTTGTGGGCAGAGTTTGTTGATGTCTATGTACGCACATGGTTTTGATGCTTATGGAATTACTGTTGCTCAAATTTTGTTAACTGAAGAAGATTTTTCTAACAGAAAAAAATATTTGAGTTTAAATGATACATTGAATACTTTGTTGTCGTTAAATGCTATTCCAATAATCAACCAAAATGATACCGTTTCGACTGAAGAATTGGAACAATATCATGAAGAATTGCAGATTTGTTTCTCTGATAATGATAAATTGGCGGCTTTGGTTGCAAGTAAGTTGGATGCTGATTTGTTGGTTATCTTGTCGGATGTAAATGGTTTGTATGATGATAACCCAAAAGAAAATCCAAATGCTCATATAATTCCTGTTGTTGAAAAGTTGGATGATACATTAAAGCAGTATGCACAAAATGCTTCTGCCGGCGGTCGTGGCGGAATGAAAACAAAGCTGGAAGCTGCAAATGTTGTTACTCGTTCAGGCGGATGTGCTCTCATTGCAAACGGTAAAATTCCTCAAATTATTTCTAAATTGTTTAATGGGCTTGAATCCGGAACAATATTTTTGCCGACTGAAAGTTTGCCGGGGAAAAAACGTTGGATTGCTTATGCGACAAACGTTTTGGGGCAAATTGTAGTCAATGACGGTGCTAAAAAGGCAATTTTGGAAAAAGACTCAAGTTTGTTGCCGATAGGTGTTGTTGAAGTTCGTAATGATTTTCGCAGAGGTGATGTGGTAGGAATTGTGGATTCTAATGGTGTTGAATTTGCAAGAGGTGTTGCTAATTACAATTTTAGTGATGCACAAAAGATTGCAGGAGTTCACTCTGATAAAATTTTGGAAACCTTGGGGTATAAGAACTATGATGCGATTGTAACCCGTGATAATATTGTACTTTTGTAACTTAAGTTAAGGATAGATATGAGCGATATAAAATCAATTGCCAAGTTGGCTAAAGAAGCTTCTTATAAGTTGGCTTCGATTTCGACTGATGTTAAAAATTCGGCATTGGAAACAATTGCAATGAAGTTAGAAGAAAATACTTCTTTAATTTTTGAGGCGAATGCTAAGGATTTGCAAGAAGCAAAGCAGCTTGTTGAAAAAGGTGAAATTACAGCTGCAACTTATGCAAGATTAAAACTTGATGAAAACAAGTTGAGAGATATGATTCAAGGTATAAGAGATGTTAAAAATCTTCCTGACCCTGTGAATCGTAAGCTTTGGGCAATGAAACTTGATGACGGATTGGATTTGTACAAGGTTAGTTGTCCTATCGGTGTTATAGGTGTTATTTTTGAGGCAAGACCCGATGTGATTGCACAAATATCAGCATTGGCAATAAAATCTTCTAATGCTGTTATTTTAAAAGGCGGCAAAGAGTCTATAAATACCAATATCACTATTTTTGAGTTGATAGTTGAGGCTTTGGCTCAGGTTGATGAATTTCCGACCAATGCCATCAATCAGATTTTTAACCGTGAAGACGTTGCCAGAATGTTGGAAATGGATGAGTATATCGATTTGATTATTCCAAGAGGCGGTAACGCTTTGGTCAAATACATCAAAGCAAATACTAAAATTGCTGTTTTGGGTCATGCGGATGGGATTTGTCATATTTATGTTGATAAAATGGCGGATTGGGAGAAATCTATTCCTATTATTATTGATGCCAAAACTCAATACCCAAGTGCTTGTAATGCAGTTGAAACAGTTCTTATTCACAAATCTATCGCAGCTGAGTACTTGCCTGTTTTGATGTCTGAATTGAAAAAAGCCGGAGTAAAAGTCAGAGGGTGCGGGCAAGTTTGTTTGGCTTATCCTGATGTTATTCCTGCTCAATGTGATTGGTCGTACGAGCATTCCGATTTAGTTATAGCAATAAAAATAGTTGAAAATGCGTTAGAAGCAATTCATCATATAAACACTTACGGTTCAGGTCATACAGATTGTATCATTACAGAAGATAAAGATGTAGCTGATACCTTTATGGATTTGGTGGATAGTGCTGGGGTGTATTGTAATGCTTCAACACGTTTTGCGGACGGCTTTAGATATGGTTTTGGTGCAGAAGTCGGTATTTCAACAAACAAAACCCACGCTAGAGGACCTGTCGGGTTGGAAGGATTGACAATATACAAATACAAACTTTTTGGTAACGGACAGATTGTCGGTGATTATGTGAAAGGTATTAAAACTTTCAAGCACGAACAAATAGAATGTTAAATAAGCATGATTTTGATAAAGTGTAAAAAATGAAGGAGGAATAAATGGATTTGATAACTGCACTGGTTGTATCTTTATCTTATGTTATTTTAGCCATATGGCTGAGAATAGTTCACATAAAAAGGCATTTAAGGCTGCCTGATGGTAAAGTATCAAAAACTTGTATTATAAGTAATGTTGTACTTTTATTGATGCAATTGTGTATAATTATATACTTAGTTGTCACTGCAGGTGGCTTAAGAGATATATATGTAGAAGATATTTTGACGTTATTTCTTTTTATTTTCACATGCGGTTTTTGGGATAAATTGAGAGGGATAATAATTGTAACTATGATTATGTCTGGTATGCTAATCTGTGAATTTATAGATTTTCGCATAATTCCATTTTACCTCATAATATTTAACATTTTTGCTTATTGGCATTGGCTGCTGAAAAGGAATGCAGAATTGGATAATGCTATTACTGCAAAGTCTAAAAACACCAATGAAACACAAGAAACAAACAATACTGACAAATCAAATATTAATATGAACTTAAGTCTTTTTGTATCATTTATTGGTGTCCTTTTGACTGCTATTTTTACAATTTATCACTGGGGGAAAGAAGCGTACGTTGTATCATTTTTAATGATAATTATGCCATTAGTTGCAAAGCTAGGCAATGTATTTGGCTTTTTCCTTAAAACAATTGCAGATATACTCTTAAGTCTTTTAGTAGCGTCTATTGTAGCATTTCCTATCGCTTTGCTAGTAACTGAGATTGTAAACCCTCCAGGGATGGCTTCTTTAGGTTTATTCTTAGGGTTAGCCTTCATTATTATTCCTGCAATTATAATGATTGGGAAAGTAGTTTATATGATTAATGGCTATATTAAAAAGAAACGTCAATTGAATGATATGCAAAATAAATCAGAAAATTAAATGTGTAAAATTTCACATATGATAAGTTTTCATTTTTAATAAGAAAAAAGCTCGGGGTAATCCGAGCTTTCCTTTTGTAATATTAGACTTTTGATTATGAAACTTGTTTTCTGTTGTACATTATTGAAGAAATCAAAGCTGTAACTATAAATACTAATCCAATTAATCCTGTTACAACTTCCGGAACTTCTTTGAATGTTGTAATAAACATAATTGAAGCTAAAGCACCGATTGCCCAGTGAGCTCCGTGTTCAAGATACATAAATTGTTTCAATGTATTCTTTTCAACAAGCATAATTGTTAAAGAACGAACAAATATTGCACCGATTGCCAAACCGATTGAAATAATCACGACGTCTTTGCTAAGTGCGAATGCACCCAAAACACCGTCAAGTGAGAATGATGCATCAATAAGTTCTAAGTATAAAAATGCAACCAAACCGCCGGTTCTTGCTGCTTCTCCGACCAAGTTAGCTGTTCTTTGTGCTTCTTTTCGTTCCAAAAATTTGCTTATACCTTCTATGAGTAAGTATAAGATTATACCTGCAATACCTGATAGTACTACCGATAAACGTTGTTCTTCCGCTACATGTGTTTGTACGGCATAAATAATAAGTAGTGTGATTATTGTTTCAATACCTTCAATGTGTGCGGCAGAAGCTAGTTTTTCTTCAATAACCTTAATCCAGTGGATTTCTTTCTCGTGGTTTAAGAAATAATGTAAGAATAACATCATCAAGAAAGCACCGCCAAAGGCTACAATAGGAGCGTGTGTCAGGTGTAAATAATGTGCGTATTTGTCCGCATCGTTAACAGCCATTTTTGCTACTGCTCCCATAGAAAGATTAGCAAAAATTGACACAATCAAGATTGGGAATAAAAATCTCATACCAAATACGGCAATTGCAATACCCCAAGTTAAAAATCGGTGTCGCCATTTGTCTGACATATGTTCCAGTTTCATCGCATTAACAACTGCGTTGTCAAAGGATAAACTCACTTCTAAAATTGAGAGTACACCTACGATAAATAAGCTTGTTAATCCTGTTCCCGGATGCATGTGTTCTGCCCAACAGTAGGCACATATTAAGCCTATGATAGTCAATAAAATTGATTCTTTAAAATACTTTAACATTCTTTTATCCTTATTACATTAGTTTTAATTAAAATAGTCTGATATTAATTTTTTATTTTTTGGTTTTAAAATATTAGCTATTTTTTGGATTATGTTAGGTCTTGCTTTGCCTAGTTCGTCCAATTCATTTTTTACAATAGCTTTTTCAATGAGCATTCTGTTATACATGTTATTCATACGCTCAGATTCATCAGTATGCGGTTTAAGATTCTCTATTTTTATCTTTAATAGAGCCATAGTCTGTTTCAATCTTTTTTTTGTTTCTTTTTCACTCATAATAACGCCTTAAACACAAATTTAACAAATTACAGATGTATAATAATATAGATTCTATAAAAAAGCACTCGTCTAAACGACTTAAAAAATTGCATTATTGAAGGAGCGGTGCTAAAATTTAGCATATGGAACGCTTAAAAATACTAATAATTAGACTTTCTGCTATAGGTGATACAATCCACACCCTTCCGTTGGCATATGCACTTAGAAAGAAATATCCTGACGCTCAAATTGATTGGCTTGTTGAGGATAAGGCTGCTCAATTTGTAGTTGATAATCCTCTTTTAGATAATGTTTTTGTTATACCAAAGCGTGAATGGAAAAAACGTGGATTTTCATATAAAAATTTGCTTGAGTTTAATGATATTGCATCAAAGTTAAAACAGCAGAATTATGATATTGCAATTGATACACAGCAGTTGTTTAAAAGTTCGATATTTCTAAAATATTCGAAAGCTAAAAGAAAAATTGCATTGAGTGGCGGACGTGAATTTTCAAGGATTTTTGCTAATGAAATTATTCCGTCTAAACATTCGCTTTTTGAACAAAATTACCATGTGGTAAACAGAAATTTAGAAATCGCACAATATTTGGGGTGTGATTCAAACGAAATAAAATTTGTTTTGCCTCAGATACCTGAATCGGTCAGAGCAGCGGTAGATGAGATGTTAGAAGCTTTACAACCGTTGCCGACAATTGTAATTGCACCGGCAACAACTTGGTCTACAAAGCATTGGAATAACAAGTATTGGGCAGAAATTATTAAAAATTTTCAATACAGAGCCAATATAATTGTAACCGCAACTTCTTCCGACAAGGATTTGGTAGATGACATATTATCAAGAGTTGAGGTAAAAAATATTTTAAATTTGACAGGGAGAACAAATCTTGTAGAATTGGCAGAAATTTTTAAGCGTGCTGATGTTGTAATTGCTCCTGATTCCGGCTCGGCTCAAATTGCGTGGGCATGTGAAAAACCCTATGTTATATCAGTGTTTACGGCTACTTCAAAAAACAGAACTGCACCATTTGGAGAAAATGCTTGTTCGTTTGCTCCTGATATATCTTGCTATCCGTGTCATAAAAAAACTTGTTCTTCACAAGATTTTGAGTTGTGCAAAAACAATATTGATTATTACGAAATTATAAAAGTTTTGGAAAATATCTTTAAATAAAGGTTTTTTGGGTGTATAATGGATTGTTGATTGTTAATTTGAAAAATAAAAATGAGAATTTTTGATAAATTTAGACAGTATGTAAAACAATTAAATGATTTTGAAGACAACATAAGCGAGAATCGTCGTGAACTTCAGGCTGTCTATGAACGAAATCAAATCCTTGAAAAAGAAATTATAGAACGTACTGCACAGCTTAATCAAGCTAATAAGGCATTACTTACCTTGCAGCATATTTGGGATATGATGAATTCTTCTACTCCATTATCAAATGCTTTAGATAAAATTGTTGAAAGTTTGCATGGAGAATTTGGATACCTTTTTGGTGCGATAGTTGAAAAAGTTGAAAATGATTCGGAAAAATATTTTTTAACTTCTGCATATACAAAATGTCCATTTTTTGATGCGATGAAACATTATTTTAAAACGGATGTTGAAGGGGTTAAGCTTTTATGCCCAGAAGATGGAATTTTGATGAAGTCATTGAAAAATGGAGAAGTCCTTTCTACACAAGAAATATCAAAGTTTATAAAATCTATATTGCCTGAAGTTAGGGAAAATAGATTGAACCCTATTATAGAAGGTTCAAAAGCAAGGTCGTTGATTGTATTGCCGCTGCGTCCTGAATTGAAGCAGTTTGGTTGTATGTTAGTTTTTTCGCCCAGAGCTGAAGTTCTTGAGGATGAGTTGAGCTTTTTGCAATTATTTGCACATCAAATGGAATTGGCAATTACAATTGCAGATTTGTTTGAAAAAGTTAGAAAGCAAGCGATTACTGACCCTCTTACAGAGTTATTTAATCGTAGATATTTTGAAGAAGCTATGCAACGTGAGGCTGAGCGTTCCGAGCGTATGTCACAGCCGTTTACATTGATATCTTTAGATTTGGATTATTTAAAACAAATAAATGATAAATATGGACATAATTATGGTGATATTGCAATTCGTACCATAGGCAAAGTTTTAAAACGAAATGCACGTTCTATTGATATTCCGGCAAGAATTGGCGGTGAAGAATTTAACGTACTTTTGCCGGGGATTGATTCGAATGGCGGTATGGTTGCGGCAGAACGTATTAGAGCCGCAATAGAAGCTGAAAAAATTGAAAAAGTCGGTACTATTACGGCAAGTATAGGTGTTGCAACCTATATAGAACATTCGAAAAGTTTGGATGAACTTTTGGAAATGGCAGATCAAGCTATGTATCGAGCAAAGGTTAACGGCAGGAATAGAGTTGTAATTGCCAAGGAAGGTGAACGTGACAGTTGGCAAAAAATCGCAATTGATGCGTTTATGGATATTTTGTCTAAACAACGTATACCGGTTTCAAAAGCTTTGTCTGAAGAAATTCGTAGTAAATTAGAGCGTGTTACTACTTCCGGTGCGACATTGAAGGAAATATTGTATTCTGTATCTGATACGATTGCACAAACTTATGACCCTGTTCATCAAGAAGGAGCAACCAAACAAAAAATTTATCTTGCTGTTAAATTGGCTAAATGCTTAAATCTTTCTAAAGAAGAACAAGATAATCTTAAACTAGCGATGTTGCTTTACGATATTGGTAACACAATGATTCCTGATGAGATATTTAAAAATCCGAATAAATTAAATGCAGCTGAACAAAATTTTGTCCAAAAACATCCTGTTATTGCAGCCAGAGAAATTTTGCAACCAATTTCATCTGTGTCTGATATTATTCCTATTATTGAGCATCATCATGAAAATTGGGATGGTAGCGGATATCCTAACAAAATTAAAGGCGAGGATATTCCGGCAAGTTCTCAGATAGTTTTGTTGATTGATTCTTATACAGCGATGATTAAACCTAGAAGTTATCGTCCTGCATTGACTAAAGCTGAGGCAATTGCAACAATAAAAAGTGGTGCCGGTAAAAAATGGAGTGAGGATATTGTTGCACAATTTGTAGAGATGATAAAAGATGAAAAATAATCTTTGTCGTGATGAGATAATTACAGCTCTATACAAATGGTTTTTAACAGCCAAGGGAACACCGGTTATAAAAGATACAACTGCTTTGAATAACACAAAGTTCGATTTTTATGTTGATAGTTCAATGGTAAACCCTTTGTCGTTTACTGTCTTTGAAATGTCAGATAGTGGTGAACTTGTTATTGATGAACCGCAAAGGGTTATAGAGCGTAGTGCAGCTTTTTTTGTTTTTGTAAATATTAAAACAGGATGGATTTCAGTTGTAAAAAACACAACTGAAAATCAGAAAAAATTAATTCGAAAAGAGCCGATTCAAAACCTAAAGGTTAAAATAGTTCCTTAGGGGAAGTTATTCTTTAAAATCTATTCCGGCATCTTCTTCTCTAGCTGCCATTTCAAGTAAGGAATAAGTCATATAAGCACCTAATGCAACAGCTTTAGGGTCTAAATCTGTATTGTTTGCTGCTTCAATAATCGCTGAATTTATCTCAGGATTTTCATCCTTGATATAATGAATCATTTTCTTTCTCCAAGCATGAACATCTTGAAAAATTTCTGCAAATGCTAATGATGCATGTTCTTCAGTAATTATCGGTAACATAATGATATCTCCATGTATTCCTTCCAGTATATAGTCTAGATTATATAACAAAATATTTAATCATGCATATATACTATTTTTATATGTGGTTATTATATAGTTATTCCTATTAGCGTTTTGCTGCGGGAGTTTGGGGATATATTATTAGTATTCAAAGAGTTTAGTTTCGATTCGAGATTGTGACGATGCACTCCCTCGACCAATTTTTCTATTCGTTGTATTTCTCCATTTTGTAGTGTTGAATATTCGCCTAAAATAGTGTTAAATTCTTGGATTCCTTTTATCATACGCATTCTGGTTTCAGCTTTTGCTTCATTAGCTTTTGCTGATTTAATCATTTCGTTTGCAATGTTATTCATATGCGATAACAATTTCTCAGCTATTTGAGGTGAATTTTTAGATATTTTTGCTATGTCGTTATAAAAATCGGCAACATCATACATAATATTATCAGGAATGTTTTTCTTCATTTTAAAGTTGGCTTTAGCTTGTCTAACCATTTCAATAATCGTGTACAATAATGATGCATCGGCTTTGTTAGCAGGGTCATTAAAATATTCGTTTAATAGTTTTCCTTCTTTAAATGAATGGCTACATTGTTTTTTTGCGTAAATACCTAAGTTAAAATCTAACTGATTTGTTCTTTTGTATCCTTTTGTTTTAGCATATTGTTTAATATTTTCTTCCATGCTTTCAGGTAAAAATTTTGTTGTTGCTAAAAATTTTAGATTTTCTTGAGAGTAGTCGTCTTTTAATTTTTCCCATGTTCTATTTATTGCTTTAGCCCAAGTTTCTTTATGTTTTGGATGAGTTGCCCAGAATGCTTTCATAGCACCGTTTTTTGCTTCTTTTGTTTGGTTGTTAGGGTTTGCAAGATAAGATTCACTAAAACGGCTAAAATCATTTCTTATTTCTTTGCAAGAACCCATATTCCAAGCCCATGAAGTTGCTATTTTTAAACCTAATAATATTTCTGGATGTTCTGCAAAATATGCTTTTTGAGCAGAACTCATTTTTTCGATATTATCGGGATGCTCTATACTGTATTGTTTAGCTCTATCCAGTTTCTTTTGGTATTGTTTGTGCGAAATTTCTTCTCGTTGTTGAGTTTGATTTAAATGTATATGAGGATGCGTTTTGTGATACTGGCTTATAAGTCCTGTGATAATTTTGTTAGCTTCTTCATCTGATAATTTAAGATAGTGTGCCACTGTTTTTTCTCTTACCGGAATACCTAAAGAGCTTAAACATTGATCTATTGAACTTGTGCAAATATCTTCGCCTTTGTTTTCTCCCGAGTTTATGTATTTCACGATGTCGTTCAAAGATAAACCTTTAGCCCAATAAAGATTCATAAACTGTACGGTTATGTCTTTGTTTGGGTCAATATATGCATATTCGCCATTTTTAACTTTACTTAGGAAGCTATCTTTTCTTGTTTTAGTTTCATCAATGCTTTTTATGCTTTCAAATTCAGTATAAAATTCTCTGATTTCTTCTACTGTGTCTAAAGCTGATATATCACCGTAAACCATCGCATGAACATCTTTTAGTTTAAGGTTTTTAGGGTTTCCGTTTTCTAGAATTTCATCGGCTTTTTCTCTTAGTTCCTCACTAATCAACTGTTTTCCTTGGCGATTTTCGTGTTCCTCAATTGCTTGCATTGTGTCACTTAAATTAAGGCTTTTACCGCCTGAAAAGCTAACAATGTAACTTTTAGGAAACGCTCCTAATTCTGAAATTTGTTTATATTGTTGAGGTGATGATGTTTTGGGTTGTGTTGAATTTCTATTTAGTAGGGGAATACTTTGATACGAGGGAAGTTTATTGATTTGCATTAGACCATTCCTTTTGTTTTTTAATTATTATTTTTTTGCGTTAATTGTTTAAATGCATTTTCATAGTAAAAATTAAAGTAGCTGTTTAAAATTCTTATGTCTTCATTGAGATTATCTTTTTTCATTGTTTGAACAATTTCTGCGTATAACTTTAATACGTCATTGATGCTGATGTTTCTTTGCGGGTGCATAAAATTCTTGATTTTGTTTGCAATAATGGAGTAAGTTTCTGTGTTGGCATTGTTACTTTTTCGTTCACAATAGGAGTGAATCCCGATTAAATGTTGGGATAATGCATTATTATAAAGTTTTAGTTCTGTTCTGTTCCTAAAGAAATTGTTAATAATTTTGTGTTCTTTTGTAATTTTTAAAATATTATCCGGAGCAAGTTTTAAACCTAAATTGTTTAGGTCTAAATTATTAGTTTTTTCACCTTGAGCTTTTGCTTGAGTAATCATTCTTTGTTCTAATAACTTAGGTAAAAATGGCACTCCTGCGACATTTTTCATAAGGTCTAAGTCAGGTAAAGTGTTGATTTTATCATAAGATTGTTTTACTGCATGAGAGAATTTCTTTTTGAGGTATGGATTTTGGTCCCAAAAAGTTTTCATCAATTTTTGTTGTTTTTCGCTCATATCAGTAGGGAATAATGATTCATCATTTTGAGAAAATTTATGTTTTTCTTTTAAAAATTCTTTTAATTTTCTTTTTACGACTGAACAAGAATTCATGTTCCATGCTTTGTACATAACCAGCTTAAGTGTTAATGCAGCTTCAGGATGATTTTTATAGAAATCCTTTTGTCTTTGTGACATTTCATGTAGACGTTCAGGATTATCAGCGTAGTATTTTATTAATCCGTTAGAAATCTTTTCTTTTTGTTCATCTGATACTTTATGAGGAATTAAAGGCAAACCATTTTTTAAAGCGTGGATTTCTGCCATTTTATCAGCCATAGCGGCACTTATTCGGGCATTATATTCCTTGTCTGAAAGTTTAAGCACTGCTCCATATCGGTTGCTAACTCTTGGAAGATTTAACTTTTCCATTATGTTTGAGAGCGTGGCTTTTGGAGTGTTTGTATTTGCAACTATGTCACTGAGCGAAAATCCTTCACCCCAGTACAATTTTAAAATTTGGAGCGATAAATCTTCCTTGTTGTTGAATACGTTATTGTGACCCTTTTGAATGTTATCAACATATTTGCTGTCAGATAAATCTACTTCGGAAGCGGATTTTGTGTTTTCAAATTCAGGGTATTTTTTTCTTATTTCGTCTAAAGAATCGGCATTGGTTAGACCTTTATAGACTTTTTTATGAACGTCAATTAATGTTAATTCGTCCGGGTTGCCCATTTCAAGCTGTTTGAACATTTCTTGTTCAACACGAGGCGGGGCAACTTTTTTACCTGTCTTTTTTTCAGCTCTTTCAAAGTTATCAAAAGTTTCTTTTAAACTTATACTGTATCCGCCTGTAAAACTTATATAGCTTTTAGGGAAATCCGATAATTTTGTTATTTGATTTATGGGGGTAGGTATTTGCTTGTTGTAATTGTTTTGTGTGGCTGTGTTTTGAGTATAGCCTGATTTATTAATTGTTGAAAATAAGATTTTCATGGATAATCCTTTGATAATTACAATTATTGTAATTCACCAACACAAAATAAGTTGCGATAAAGAGGGGAAAATTATCTTATTTGTTACAAAAAGTTATATTTTAAAAATCAGATTAGTTAATTATGCTTTTGTGTACTTTATATAGTACATTTAAGTATTCAAGACCGGCATTTTCAATTAGTTCTTTTAATTCCGTTCTTACGTTGTTTTCGTCTTTAAATTCATCAAAATCAAATAAGTCTTTTATTTCAACATTTAGTGCTTTTGCAATATTTGTGAGTGATGGAAATGATGGATTCGATTTTGCAGCTTCAAGCTTGGCGATATGATTGGAAGTCAAATCGCTAAGTTCAGCTAATCTTTCAAGCGTAAGCTTTCTTTTTAGCCGGAGCGATTTCAATCGTCTGGCAAAAAGTTCTAATTCTACTGTCATTCACTGTCCTCTATTTAATACCATATAGCAAATTAATAATTACGAAAAGATACTGTTGTTCAAAAAAAATATCATGATATAATCATGGCATTACATAAAAACGACGATTTTTGGTAATACCACTACCTAAAATTTTTATTTAAAAACCGGAAAAAGTATGGAAAAGAAAGTAGCATTTATATCTGAAGGATATATCGAAACAAAGGATAAAACAGGTGGTTCTATCCTTAATACAGAATTTTTAAAACGTCTTGTTAGTCTGGGCTATAAAGTTGATGTTTATAGCGGAAGGTTTGAGAATATAACTAATTTGATGTCGAATTATTATTCTTTGGATGAATTGGAGAATGTTGATTTGCGTTCTAAATATGATTACGTTTTGTCAGACCAAGCTATTTACGAATCAGATATAACATATATCCACTCACATAGTTATAAGTATAGAATAGAAAAGTTACAAACAAAATTAACCCAATTAACGTATAAACTAATATCTTCACGACACCACAAAAAGAGGGTTATGGCGGATATAAAAATCAAAGAGAATCTTGATAAAATTCCGCAAATTGTGGTGTCTTCTTTTTTCTTGAAGAAAGATTATATGCAAAATTTGGGTGTAGCGGAAGAAAAATTGGTAATTTTACCCCCGCCGGTTATAAACGTTAAAGCCCCAAACTTTAGAGCCAAAGGAAAGACAGTAATATTTGGTTTGGCAGCGAACGGTTTTGTAAATAAAGGTGGATATATTACCATATCAGCACTGCGTAAGTTGAAACGTAAATGTAAAGATTTTAAAGTGAGAATTATATATGAAAAAGCAAGCAAAAATTTGGGGTTGCAATTTTTGTTGTTTATCTACGGATTGAAAAATCATGTTGAATTTTTACCGACGCAATATGATATGAATGAGTTTTATAAATCTTTGGATTTTATGTTAGTACCATCTAAAATAGAAACTTTTAGTATGGTTGCAATTGAGGCTATGGCGCATTTTAAGCCGGTGGTTGTTTCTTCTGTTTGTGGCGTAACTGATTATGTAAAAGATTCAGTTAACGGGTATTGTGTAGACTATGAGAAAGGCAATAAATCTGCAAATTTGGCAGCAAAAATGCTCAATGCGATACAACTGTCATCAGAAGCTTATGGAACTATTGCAAAAGCTGCAGCAAAAACCGTTGAACCATTAACCCTAGATAACTTTGTAAATGGGTATTTAAGATTATTAGAAATAGAATAGGAGGAGATGAATATGCCTAAATTTTCAGTTATCATACCAGTTTATAATGTAGAAAAATATTTAAAAGAATGTTTAGATAGCTTAGTAACACAAACTCTCGAAGATATAGAATTTATTTGCGTGAACGACGGTTCTACTGATAACTCACTTGAGATATTAAATGAATACGCAAAAAATGATTCTCGTTTTGTAATTATAAATCAGCATAATCAAGGGCAGGGCGTAGCTAGAAATAACGCACTAGAAGTTGCAAAAGGTGAATATGTGGCATTCGTAGACCCAGATGATTGGGTTGAAAAAACAATGTTTGAAGAATTATACGCAAAGTTTAAAGAAACTAATGCAGATGTAATTCAATTTAATTTTAAGTTATATTTTGAAAAAACAGGTAAAGTAGAATATAAAAAAAGTTTCTTAAACCTAAAAAAAGAATATAATTCAAAGATTGAATCTTCCTATAATTGGAAAAATATTCAAAAAAATTGTTTGTCACAAAATATTTTTTCTGCCTGCATTCGTGCTTATGCTTTATCTTTTTTGCGAAAAAATAACATTAGATTTAATGAAGGGAAAATAGGCGAAGATAATCTTTTTGTAATAATGACTATTATGTTAGCAAATCAAATTTATTATATTACTAATAGGTACTTTTATAATTATAGAGTTAGACTAGGGTCATCAACAAACTCTCTCAGTAATAATAATTTTGATGTATTCAATAACATTAAATCTATAGAAAAATTTTTAATGTCAAATGGTTTTTTACCTGAACTTGAGTCTGCTTTTGATGAATACATTGTAAAAGCATTAATTGCTTGTTATCGGAGAGTTCCACCTGAAAATCTTGCAGAATACGAAAGCAGATGCAAAGAAAGTCTAACTCCAATACAATATAAAAAATTAAAAAATGCATTTAAACTTGATTATGGATTTTGGAGTAGAATTTTTTCTATTAGAAATCTATACAAGCTTGGTTTAAAATACAAAGTAGTCACTATGCTAGGTTTTAGATTTGAAGTTAAACAATAGGAAAAATTCGTGTATAATAGTTTCAAGTTCAAAATTATAAAATTGATTTGAGGTAGAAAAGAGCGTACTTATATGCAGTTGATTTTTTCAGAACTTGAAAGTTATTTTGTCAAAAAAATAAATGACACTCCGTTGGTGTCGGTTATTGTTCCGGCTTACAACGTAAAAGATTACATATGTGCTTGTTTAGCATCTTTAATCAAACAGACATTAACAAATATAGAAATTATAGTTGTTGATGATGGTTCAACTGATGAAACTGCTGATATAATCGAAAAATTTGCACTCAAAGATGCTCGTATTAAATTTTTCAAACAAGAAAATAAAGGGGTTGGTGCTGCTCGAAATTTTGGACTTTCTGTTGCTAAAGGTGAATATATTGGGTTGGTCGATTCTGATGATTGGGTTGATGCAAATTATTTTGATGATTTATACTCATCTGCTATAACTAAC
>JAFQTK010000112.1 GCA_017409065.1 bacterium | reverse complement strand
CCGGAGTTGTTTGATTGTCAAAAAATTTGATATTTTGCATATATTATAATTTTAGTTAATGCTAATTAGCCTAATATAAAATAATGGTTGACGTAAGCAAGTACAAAACCCAAAATAGCTCCCACAAAAACTTCAAATGGAGTATGTCCTAAAAGTTCTTTTAGCTTATCTCCGATTAGTTCAGGTTTATGTGCATATATGTCTTCTTTAATTCTATTGAGAACAGCTGCGATTTTACCTGCTGAACGTCTTACTCCTGCTGCATCATACATAACCACAAGTGCATAGCCAAGAGCTATTGCAAATGTAACAGAAGTATAACCATCAATTATGGCAACGGTTGTCGCCAAACCTATAACACCAGCAGAGTGAGAACTGGGCATTCCGCCTGTTGTCGTTAAAATTTTGAAATTCAATTTTCTATGTGTAATTAGGTAGCCGATTAGTTTTAAAATTTGTGCAACTATCGCTGCCATAACCCCATTAAATAAAGCCTCAAGTCCGTTGTTAAAAATCATTTTATTTTATCCTTGTTTCAATCATTTTTGTTATGTATATTAAAAGTTCTGAATCATAACTGTTTTTTATTATATCACAGCTTTGCTCAATTAGCGAATGTAAAGTATTTTTTGCTTCATCAAATCCATAAATACTTGGGTAAGTTGCTTTCCCAGCTATTTTATCTTTTCCCGGAGTTTTGCCTAAAACTTCCAGTGTAGAGGTTTCGTCCAATAAATCATCTGCAATTTGAAAGGCTAATCCTATTTTTTCGGCATATTGAGTTAATTCATTTATTTGTTTTTCGCTAGCTCCACCTAAAATAGCACCTGCTCTGATTGGAAATTTAAACATAGCGGCTGTTTTGTAGTTGTGTATAAAGTTCAATGTATCCTTGTCTATTTGTTTGCCTTCAGATTCAATATCAACAACTTGTCCTGCAATAATTCCGTAAACTCCTGCCGCTTCCATAAATTCGTCTAAAATTCTTACAATAGTTTCAGGATTAACTGATTTTGGAGTTTTTTGGATAATTAGTTGTGGTGCGAAACTGAGAAGTGCATCACCAGCGAGTGTTGCTATTGCGTCGCCATAGACTTTGTGGTTGGTAGGTTTTCCTCGTCTGAAATCATCATTGTCCATGCAGGGTAAATCATCGTGTATAAGACTTTGAACGTGGAGCATTTCTATTGCACAGGCGGTAGGCAATATTTTTTCAATCTCATTTGAAAATAATTTAAAAACTTCAAGTGCCAAAATCGGACGAATCCGCTTTCCGTCTGCGAGAACTGAGTATCTCATAGATTCGAAAATTGAGTTTGGATATTTTTGAGGAAGGTATTCATCTAATTTTTTTGAAATTAATTCTTTATAGTTTTGAAGTTGTTTATTCATTAGTTTCTTCTTTCGTTTTTATTGTCTGTTTTTCGACATTTCGGGATTTTTCTCTGTGTTTTGTACTTATTTTTGCCACTTTTTTTTCGTTAAAAAGTTTGTATCCTGATTCTTTTTTATGCCCTTGTGTTGAAAGTTTTTCTTTGTAATCTTTTGCTTCTTCAACAAAAGCCAAATAGCTTTCATATCTGGAAGTTGATATTTTATCTATATTTTCAAGAATTTGACATCCTTTTTCCGTAATGTGAAGGCAATCACTGAATTTGCAAGGTTCTTTGATTTCTAAAAGTTCCGGAAATAATTTATCAACGTCTTGGGGTAATAAAAAATCAAACCTTAAATAACTGAATCCAGGTGTGTCGATAATATGTGCAGTTTTCCCATTTGACAGTGTGACGGGGATTATTTCGCAATGGCGAGTCGTATGAGTCCCTCTGTTTGTTTTTTCACTAATTTTTTTTGTTTTTAGCTGTAAATTAGGGTTAATAGAATTTATCAGAGTCGATTTTCCAACTCCGGACATTCCGCAAAGTGCGGAAATTTTGCCTTCTAAAAGGTCTTCAAAGTCTTCAAGTCCTATTTTATCCTTTGCAGAGGTGAAAATTATTTCGTAACCAAGTTTTTCGTAAGTTGCAAATACTTGGTCTATGGTACTTTCATCTTCGGCTAAATCGTTTTTATTGAAACAAAGTATGGGTTTTAAGCCGTGATATTCGCATAAGCATAAATATCTATCAAGCTGATTAAAGTCAAGTTCAGGTTCTTTTACGGCTGAAACAATAATCATTTGTTCGATATTTGCGACTTTAGGACGAGGAATGAAGCTTTTTCGTTCTATAACCTGAGAAATAAAAGCTTGTTTGGATTGCATATTGATTTCATCTAACAGTACAAAATCACCGACAACTACTTCTTGATGTTGCTTTTTGATTGTGTCTTTTAGTTTGCATTCTATTACGGTATTTTGGTAATTTGCATAATAAAAATCACTATGAATTTTAAAAATCTGAGCTTTTTTTTCCATAGGTTTATAATATCATGCGTTATAAAAATAAGCTATATTTTATAGCGGTAAATGTCCGCTATAAACCAAACTTGTCCAATCATCAAAATAACTTAATTGTGTTGCAGAACCACAAGGTATATAGATTTGACCGTGGTTTTGCAGAGGAATATTTAGTGCGGAACAAATTTCAGATTGAATAATATCTCCGTGCGTTACTATTATTATTCTTTTTCCAATATTTTCAGCTATAACATTAGAAATTACATTTCGAACACGTTGGGTTAATTCAACAAGCGATTCGCCGTCTTCCATTTTATATTCAGCACGATTTTCGTGATATTTGCTAAGTTCTTCAGGGTATTTCTTTTCAATTTGCTTGAAGGTCAATCCGCTCCATTTACCAAATCTGCGAGAGTATAAGTTGTCAATTATTTCAAAACTGGTATTGTATTCTTTTGCTATTATTTTGCTGGTTTGTACTGTTCTCAAATCAGAACTTGAATATATTTTGTCTACTTTTGGCGAACGTTTTTGAATCCATTCAGCAATATTTGTCGCTTCAATCTTACCTACCTCGCTTAGCGGTGGGTAATTTTGCTTATCGCTCATTCTATTTTCTTCTGAATATATTGTTGAGCCGTGTTTTATAAATGTAATTTTGCATTTTCTTCTAAACATAACTTCAGTATAACATTATTTTTACATTTTATGTAATCTATTTTTATGATTTGTTATAATAACTTTATGGAAAAAGCGTTAAAATTACTTGAATTTGATAAAGTTTTGGATTTTCTTTCAGAATTTGCACTTAGCGAATTGGGTAAAGAACGATGTCGTGCTGTGCAGTTATGTGAAAATTCATCTGTTATTTTGAAAAAATTGACACAAACCACTGAAGCCAGAAATTTGTTGAATCAATTTATCGAACCACCTTTAGATAATATTCAGGATATAAAAGCATCTTTAAGTGATGCAAAGAAGGGGCTGACTATTTCTGCTGAGGAGTTGGTTCAAATTGCTAATGTTTTAAAGACAGCAAGATTGATGATGCGTTATTTTTCTCGCAACAAAAATATAGCTCCGGAACTTTCAGAATTTGAAGATTTGTTATCGGAAAACAAAGAGTTGGAAGATAAAATTATAGACACTTTTGATTCGGAGTTGAATGTAAAAGATAGTGCTTCTACGGTTTTGAAATCTTTAAGAGCTTCTCTAAGAGATACGGAACAAAACTTGAAAGTTGAAGTATCAAGGCTTCTTGGTAATTCTTCTTTTGTTGAGAATTTGCAAGATACGGTTTGGACAACTCGTGATGAGCGGATAGTTTTTCAAGTAAAGGCTGAGTGTAAAAATAAAATCGGTGGAATTGTCCACGATACATCTGCTTCTGGGCAAACATTTTTCATAGAGCCTAAGCAGTTAGTTCCTTTGAATAACAAAATTAGGGAAGTGAAAACTTCGATTTTGGCAGAAATTCAGAGGATTTTATCAGAATTGACTTTGCAAGTTTCTGTTTGTGCTGACGATATTTTTCATAATTTGGAAAACTTGGTAGAATTAGACTTTATTTTTGCAAAGGCTCGTTATTCTTTGAAAAACGACTTTGTTTGTCCGTGTATTTTGGATGAACAAAAACTTGATTTTAAAGGATTTAAAAATCCGGTTTTAATGAGTGTAACAAGCGAAGTAGTTGAGAATAATTTTTATCTTGATAAAGAAAGAAATGCTCTTATTATTACCGGTTCTAATACAGGTGGAAAAACAGTTGTAATAAAAACGATTGGTTTAATAGTCGCTATGGCTCGGGCAGGGATGCATGTTCCTTGCTATGAAGCTTCGTTGTTCCCTTTTTTAAAGATTTTTGCTGACATTGGTGATGAACAAAGTATAGTGCAAAGTCTTTCAACTTTTTCTTCGCACATGAAAAATATTATAAATATCGTTAATTCTGCTGATTCTTCAAGTTTGATTATATTGGATGAAGTTGCGGCAGGAACAGACCCTCAAGAAGGGGCATCTATTGCACAAGCTGTCTTGGAAGATTTACAGAATAAAGGTGCTTTCATATTATGTACAACCCATTATGGGGAGTTAAAATCATTGGCATATACAAAGCAAGGGTTTAAAAATGCATCAGTAGAGTTTAACACAGAAACGCTATCTCCTACATATAAGTTATTAATGGATATTCCCGGAGCCAGCAATGCTATAAATATTTCAAAGAATTTAGGCTTACCGTTAGATATTGTAGAAAAAGCCAGACAAATTCATTATACTCAAAAAGATTCGACCGCAGCTGTACTTCAAGAACTTCAACAAACTCAGCAGACTCTTTCTCAATCCGCAAAAGAAGCACAAAGGCTTGAAAAGTCAGCAGGAGATTTAAAACAAGAATACAAGGAAAAAGTTGAGGAAATTAAAAAGCAGAAAAAACAAAATATAGATATATATAAAAAGAAATATGAAACCCGTATTCATTCTGCACGAAAAGAAATAAAAGATATATTAGATGAATTAAGAAAAGAAAAGTCTGAAAAAGTTGCTCGTAGAGCTTATGCAAGATTGGCTGAGCTTGAACATAAAGCTCGTCAGCAATTCTCGGATGAATTGGATGAAGTTACGCAAAAGTATCAAATGCTTGATTGGAACACGGTTAAAGTCGGTCAAAAAGTTTTACTAAAAGGACTTGACCAAAAAGTAGAGATTGTATCTTTGCCGGATAAGAATGGTAAAGTTGAAGTCAAAATGGGACTTATTACTACAAGGGTGGAAAAAGATAAGTTGGCTGTGTATGATTCAAGTGTCGTCAAAAAAATGCCGCCATCCGTATCTTCTTATTCTACTACGAAAAAATTCGTATATAATCGTTATGATTTGTCGCAAACACTCGATTTGAGGGGGTATAGAGTCGAAGAAGCTTTAGATGAATTAGAGGCGTATTTAGATAAAGCAAGTTTAGCCAATTTGACCCCAGTTTACATTATTCACGGGCATGGAACAGGTGCATTAAAATCTTTTGTTAGGGATTATATTTCTACATCTCCGTATGTTTGTAAATATAGAGTCGGAGAGCAGGCTGAAGGTGGCGATGGAGTCACGGTTGTTGATATAAATTAGTCATTTAGTGCTTCTTGTATTTTTGTTTTGTAAAATTCTGTAATTTCAACCATAGCGTGTAAAGTAAGTGCTAATATGTCAACTTCATCTTGCCATTTGCGATATCCACAGCCTTTTGGGAAAATAACCAATGGATTGTTTGGAAAATCTCTGCAAATATCAGGCCTATTTTCATAATCTGTGCAAAGATTGTCATTTCCTAGTTTTGGGCAATGATAAAAGAAAATTCCGTTGTCGTTTTTGTATTTTGCTTCTAAGAGGTCAAAAAATTCAGGATAATATTGCCGTGCATCTTCTTTGTTTTCATATGGGACAAAAACAGAAGTGAACTGTTTTGCAAAAATGTCACCGTTTTCGGCTCTTTGTTTAAGTTGTTCAAATGAAAATTCGCTTGATGCCAGACGACAGCATGCCGCACATTTGTTGCATGAATATTTGTTTCTTAATTCATTTATTTCTTGAATTTTTATCAGGATGCTTTGTGATATATCTGTTTCAAGTTTGTGTAAGCAATTCTCTTGCCAAAACCTAAAAAGGCACTCAGACGGTAGTTTTTCGGTCGGATTTTGTGGTTTGTATTTGCAGTTTTGGGAGTATATACTGCATTTTTTGCAGGAAATATGCGGCTTTTGGCTATTGAACCGAGCTATGAAAGCTTCATTTATCTTAACAAAAATTTCTCGGTATATACTTTTCTTTTTTTCTTCGTTCTGAATTAAATTCTCATTTGACAATGCTTTAACCCCTATTGTTGTTTGAATTGTAAACTTTTGTAAAATATTTAGTATATACTAAATAAATAAGGCAATATATACTGTTGTTTTGTTTTCATGTATATATAGAGATGAATTAACTTAAGGATAGCATAAATGGCAAAAATTAAAGCAAAAAATATTGAAAAAATGATTGAGGCAAGCAAAAATGCCCCTTCACAAAATATTTTTGCAGCAAAAGCTCAAAATAATAATATTGCTATCGGTAATAAATTAGCTAATAATAATGCTAATGTAAATCAAGTTTCTAATAATAACAATAATAATGGATTACTTGGTAATCTTTTATCAGGCGTTAAGAAAGCTGCTAATTCGTTTACAAGTCAGTTAAAAGGTGCAGGAAATGATTCCAGTGCTTTTGAACTTCAAAAAACTGACAAGATGAGCCTTAACGCTCGTGAAATGTATCAATCAGACGTTAAAAACGGCTACAATCGTTTGGATATGAACAAAAGCGTTTTTGGCAAAATGTCTGTTGATAACAACAAAGATGTTCTTGAAAATCAAAACAGTTCTTCACAATACGGTACTGCTAATTATGTTTCAATGAATGTTGGTGCCAGTGTTGCTAAAAATGCACTTTTAGCAAAAGGTCAAGTAAACAATGTTTCAGAAGAAGAAATGAAACAGCAAAGAGCTAAAAATGCAGTAAACGGTGCAATGTATTCAGGAGCTAATGCATCTAATGCTAAACAATCTGCAAGTGATGCAAAATCGGCAAAAAGCAGTTCTGCATCTGCAAGATCTAATGCGGAGTCAGAAAAATCAAGTTCTGAAGCTAATGGTAAGAAAGCAGATAGTTCTACCACAAAGGCAGCAAATATTGACCAACAAAAATTAAGTCAAGCAAATAGTACATTTGCACCTGTTAAGTCTTCAAATCAAAGCACAACTTTGAGCAATAAAATACAGGAAGAAAAAGCAGTTGAAGTTGCTCCAAAAGAAACCTCTAACAATAAAAAAGATGCTCAAGCTGTTGAAAAAGTTCAAGCTGAAGATATGTCTGCTAAACAAAATGAAGCTATGGAAAAAGCTCAAAGTGATGAAGTAGAAAAACAAAATAGTGAACAAAATGATAAACAAGAGCAAATGGATGCAGTTGCAGAAGCTTCTCAACAAGCAAGTGAAGAAGCTGCAAATGCTCAAGCTCAAGTTGAAGAAAACAATGAAAAAGCTGCAGCTAAAGCAGCAGAAGCTGAAGCTGAATCTGAAAAAGCAGCTCAAGTTGATGAACAGTTAGGTGCTGTACAAACTAATATGACTAACGTTCAAGCTACTGCTCAAAGTGCGGATGCAGCTGCAAAAGAAGCTAAATCTAGTCAAATTAACTTTAATAGATTAGCTGCTGGTTCTGATAAGGCGGCAGCTCAATTCGCTGCAGCTGAAAAGAGTGCTAAAGGCACTTTGGCTAATGCTAAAGCACAGGTTGCAACCGGAACTACAATGAATGCTTCCGGACAAGCTTTAAATGCTTCCGGTATTACTATTGATTTTACAGGTAAAGGATTGCAAGCAACAGGCAAAACTGAACAAGCAACCGGACAGGGTATGATGGCTAGTATTTATACTTATGCACCAGGTCTTGCACTTTTTAATATTGGTGTTGTAACTGATACTGGCGGTCAAGCTACTTCTGTAAACGGTATTGCGACAAAAGCTACCGGCATTGCTCTTAGCCAATCAGGACAGCGAATTACTCAAAAAGGTCAACAAAGACAACAAAAAGCACAATCAAGCATAAATACTGCTCGTACAAACGGTAACAACGCTAAAGCTCGTGCAACAGCAATGAGAAATGTTGCAGCTAACATGGGTACACAAGCTAAAACCGCTGAAGTAAAAGCAACAAATGCAAATTATCAATTAGCATCATTAAAACAACAAGAATCAGCACTTCAAGGACAAAAAGCTACTCACGAAGAAAATGCACAAAATGCAACAGCAACAGCATTAGAAGCTCAAGCTAAAGCTTCAAGCGGAAAAGATAGATTAAATTCTGCAAATGAAGCGATGAATCAACTTGCTTCAACAGGTGATGCAAGCAAAGTTAATATTCAAGCACAAGGTATTGAATCTGCACAATCTTCTGCAGCTAAGTCTTCAAATGGTGCAGCAATGACAGGCGGTGCAGCTGTTAGAGGATTCGGCGGTTTCTCAAGCTTCAGTGCTTTACAAGCAGCTGTTAACTCTAAAGGTGCTGTTGGTGCTAACGGTAATGCTAAAAATGCTCAACAAGGTAAAAATTCAGAGCAAGCAAATAACCAAAACGGTAATGGGCAAGAACAACAATTAGCTGCGGCTAATAATACATACCAAGATGTTAAAAAGAAATTGGGTGTTTAATCTACCTTAGGTTGTATTCTCTCATTAAGTCTGTGCCGTAATATTTGGTTCTAATTGGTGTAAGTGTTAGACAGTTATTGATATTTTCGATATCAAAACCTTCTGCAAATGATTTTGCTGTTGTGTCAGCCAAAAGTTTTGGTGCAGTGAAGTGAATTAACTTATCTGCTAACTTTTCTTTTAATAAGGCACCATTAAGTTTTCCACCTGCTTCTACAAGTACGGAATTTATACCTAAATCATATAATTTTTGAGTTAGGTCTTTTAAATCAACTTTATCATTTGATTTTTTAACTGTTAATATTTCAACGTTTGTGGGGTATTTTTTGTTATCTTTTAGTGTTGTAGCGATGATAACTCTTGTCCCGTCGTTATTATAAACTTTAGCCGTTGCCGGAGTTGTTAGCTTTGAATCAACTATTATTCGTATTGGGTTTTTCCCATTTTTCATTCTGCATGTTAAGGATGGGTCATCTGCGATGACGGTTTGTGAGGAGGTGAGAATTGCATCATAATTATTTCTTAATTTTTGGACAAAGTTTCTGGATTTTTCACCTGTAATCCATTTAGAAGAACCTGTTTTTGTTGCGATTTTTCCGTCTATTGTTGTTGCGGTCTTTATTGTAATAAAAGGAAGATTTTCTAATTGATTTTTGAAAAATATCTCGTTTAATTTTTTACATTCTTCTTCTAATATGCCCGTTATAACTTCCAGACCTGCTTTTTGGCATTTTTTTATCCCGTTACCTGCAACTTTTTCGTTAGGGTCTGTGCAGCCAACTACAACTTTTTTAAGCCCGCTTTTTATGATTAAATCCGCACAAGGAGGAGTTTTTCCGTAATGGGAACAAGGTTCAAGATTGACAATAATAATTCCGCCTTTTATGTCTATGTTTTTTTCTTTAGCAGCGTTAATAGCATGAACTTCTGCGTGTGCTTCTCCGCATTTTTGGTGATAGCCTTCACTTACAAAATTTAAGTTTTTATCAAGAATAACTGCTCCGACCATAGGATTTGGTGAAGTTTTTCCTGCGGCTTTTTTTGCCAATGTTAGGCATCTTTTCATGTATTTTTTATAAATCTGAGTATAAGCTGACATTTTTGAAAAATTGTTCTGTTATGATTTGAGAGTATTTTTTACTGTTATTGTAAGTTAAAATAGTGATATTGCTATCTTCGGAAGTTACTGCACCTATTATACCTTGGATTTCTCCTGCTGGTAAATTAACTGTATCAGCAGTAAATCTTACATAAGGAATATTTAAGTTGAGAGTTGATATTGTTCCTCGTTGAATAATTTTGATGTCTTCAAGTCTTATAAATTGATATTGAGTATTTTCTGCAAAATCAGCAATTTTTTTGTCTATTTCTTTAGACGTAAAATCTTTTTGTGTGAACCATTTTATAAATGTGCTATTGGTAATAATAAATTTTTGTCCGCTACCTGAATGTTTTACAATTATTATTTTGAAATTTGGAAGATTTATAACTTTGTCCAAGTTAAATTCATCACTTAATCTTGAAAAATCAACAATTTTTATACTTGATTGCGTTTGTGCTTTTTGGGCTTCCGATGGTTTCCATACGGATTTAACACCAATAAACGCAAATATTAAAATGATTATTGTAATTATTCTTTTTAAGCAGCCACCCAGACAACCCATCTTAAAACTCCTACATATAAAATTGCTTATATCCTAATTTTATAATAAATTATTTGTAGGGGCAAATTTTAAAATGAGAGAGGGTTAATGAATAGTTTCGAAGTTGATATAGAAAAAGCAACGCCGATGATGGCACAGTATTTATCTGTTAAGTTAAAGCAACAAGATGCTGTGTTGTTGTACCGTTTAGGTGATTTTTATGAATGCTTTATGGAAGATGCAATTACTGTATCAAGAGATTTAGAACTTACGTTGACCGCTCGTGATGGTGGAGCTTTAGGGAAAGTCCCGATGGCAGGGATTCCTGTTAAAGCTATTGAAAATTATTTGCCAAAGTTGTTAGAAGCCGGACATAAAATAGCTATTTGTGAGCAACTTGAAGACCCTTCAACCGTAAAAGGTTTGGTAAAAAGAGATGTTGTAAGAGTTATTACAGCAGGAACTCTTACAGAGGATAATCTTTTAAAATCCAATTCGAACAATTATTTAACGGCTGTCTTTGAAGATAAAAAATCAGGAAAGTGGGGACTTGCATATGTTGATATTTCAACGGGTGAGTTTAAAGTTACGCAAACTGCTTATTCCCAAGTGCTTTCAGAACTTGCCAGAATAAAACCTTCTGAAATTATTGCACCGAGTGTTCCTCAATCACTTTTGCCGTTTCAGATTGTTAGAGAGCAAAAAGCGGATTTGCCTGATGAAATAGTTAATAATTATAATTGTTCTTGTGTTGCACCTAACTTTTTTGATGAACAGCGTGCAAAAATTAATGTAATTGATATTTTGCAAATCAATAGTGTTGAGTCATTGCCTTTTGCTGAGTATAAAATAGGGTTTATGGCTGCAGGTGCTATTTTGCAATATTTGCTCAATACTCAAAGAGATAATATGCCCAGAATTTCGACTATTGAAGCTTATGATTTGTCTGAGTATGTGTTAATGGATGCCGGTACTCGTCGTAATTTGGAGCTTTTGGAAACCGTTAGGGAAAAGAAAAAATTTGGGTCTTTATTGTGGGCAATTGATAGAACCAAGACTAATATGGGTGCGAGATTATTAAAAAAATGGATTTCTCAGCCGTTAAAAAATATAATGGATATTCAAGCTCGTCAATTTGCGGTTGAGGAGCTTATTTCAAATCCTCAAGTTCGTTTGAATTTGTCAGGTTTATTAGATAAAGTCGTAGATATTCAACGTTTGGCGACTCGTTCAAGTAATAATAGTATTATGCCCAGAGATTTTATTTCTTTGAAAAATACATTGTTGCTTTTACCTGAATTTGTTGAAACACTTGGTAACCTTACTTCATCCTGTTTTAAAGTGTGTGATAATGTTGCTGAAATTGTTGATTTTGCAAATATTATTGAAAGGACGCTATCAGATGAACCTCCTCTGACAATTAAAGAAGGAAATGTTATAAAAGAAGGTGTAAATAGTGAGTTAGACTACTTAAGAGGTTTATTAAATAATGGAAAACAATGGCTTCAGGAGTTTGAAGAAAAAGAAAAAGAATCGACCGGAATAAAAAATCTTAAAATTGGATATAGTAGGATATTTGGTTATTTTATTGAAGTAACTAATTCAAACTTGGGGCAAGTTCCGCCGTCATATATCAGAAAACAAACATTGGCTGGGTGTGAAAGATTTATAACAGAGGAGTTAAAAAAGCATGAAGATGATGTTTTATCTGCTCAGACTAAATCTGCGGAATTGGAATATAAAATTTACTGCGATTTAAGAGAATATTCTAAAGAGTTTATTGAATCGATAAGAAAAATTGCTCTAAATCTTTCTCAGATTGATGTATTGTTGTCTTTTGCGGTAAGTGCAGTAGAAAATAACTATGTAAAACCCGAGATTACAGATGCAAATGAGCTTTGCATCAAAAATGGCAGACATCCAGTTGTGGAAAAGATTTTGCCGTTAGGTGAGTATGTTGCAAATGATTTAAGACTTGTCGGCGGAGAAGAAAACTATGGAGATGCGGAATTTATGATTTTAACCGGTCCGAATATGGCTGGTAAATCAACATTTATGAGGCAGCAAGCTATTATTGTACTTATGGCTCAAATCGGAAGTTTTGTTCCTGCTGAATCTGCAAAAATTGGTGTTGTTGATAAAATTTTCACCAGAGTAGGTGCTGTGGATGATTTATCCTTAGGACAGTCAACATTTATGGTTGAAATGAATGAAACTGCATTTATTTTAAATTCTGCTACTGAGAAAAGTTTAATTTTATTAGACGAAATAGGGCGTGGAACAAGTACTTATGATGGTGTTGCAATAGCTTGGAGTGTTGCTGAATATATCAGTCAAAAAATTAAGGCCCGAACTATATTTGCCACACATTATCATGAGCTTAATGTTATGCCTCAATCATATCCATCTATCAAAAATTATCGAATAACTATTTCTGAAAATGATGGTGAAATTATATTTTTAAGAAAAGTGGTTGAAGGTTCAGCTTCAAAGAGTTATGGTATTCAAGTTGCAAAAATGGCAGGATTGCCAAAATCTGTTGTTGCGAGTGCTGAAAAATTGATGGTTAAAATGCAAAAAGATTTTTCAAAGGATTTATCCAAAGGTAAATCAGCAAAAACTGCGGATGTTTCTGCTCCGCAGTTAAGTTTAGTATTTAGCAGGGAAGATTAGTCTTATATACGGTAAGACTAAAATCCACAAATTTGGTGATAAACGTCCATATATTTTTTAGCACTTTTATCCCAAGTGAAATCTGCTTCCATAGCACTTTTACGCATAGCATTGAAAGTGTATTTGTCCTGATAAACACTTTCTGCTCTTTTGATTGCTTCAAGCATATCCCATCCGTTATACCCATAGAATTTAAATCCTGTTGAGCCATCAAGAGGATACCCCTTAATTGTGTCTTCAAGTCCACCAGTTGCTCTTGCAATAGGCAATGTGCCGTAACGCATTGCGATTAATTGTGAAAGTCCGCAAGGCTCAAATTTAGAAGGCATTAAGAAGAAGTCTGAGCCACCATAAATTTTGTTTGCTACATCAGCCTTGTAATCAACCATTGCTCTTATGTTCCAAGAGTTATTAGATAACCAAATCATTAGATTTTCGTATCCATATTCTCCCGTACCTAAAATAATGTATTGAGCGTTAACTTTTTGAAGTTCCCATTGCATATCACGGATTAAATCCAGTCCTTTTTGATAAACCAATCTTGAAACAAGCCCTATGACAGGGGTATCGGGGCAATATGGCATTCCAAACATTTCTACAAGTTCTTTTTTACAAGCTTCTTTTCCTGACATATCAGCTATGTCATAGTTTTGTACAAGATTTTTATCTGTTTTAGGGTTAAATTCAGTGTAGTCAATACCGTTTGCTATGCCCATAACTTTCCAAGAATTGTCACGCAATGTGTAGTCCATTCCTTCTCCAAATTCATCACCCATTATTTCTTGAGCATATTTTTCAGAAACAGCGATGATTTTGTCTGAACAGTAAATAGCACCTTTCACCCAATTTACTCGACCATAGTGTTCTACGCATCTGTCGTTGTACACGTTATCCCATCTCATATTTGCAAAGTCTATTATTTTAGGCTCACAAGACCCTTGATATGCAAGGTTGTGGATTGAAAATACCGTTTTAGCATCTTTATAAAAATCATCAAATTTATAATTAGTTTTAATATAAACAGGAATCATCGCAGTATGCCAATCATTAGCATGAATAACATCAGGTCTGAAATTGAGTAGTTTTGCGTATTCTAATACTGCTAATGAAAATGCAACGTACCTTTGTTGTTCATACATTGTATCTACCCATTGTGGGTAAACACAATTGAAGCAAGAATAGTATTTTGGATTATCTACAAAAAATACATTTATATTTGTGTTTGGAAGTTTACACATTTTTAATTTAAAAATGTGTTCAGTATTGCCCATTGAAATTTTTAATGATGAATTTTCAAGTTCCTTTATTCCAAATTTTTCTTGGTTAATAGAACCGTAAAGCGGAGTAAAAATACAAATTTCTGCATCTTTTTCCAATGCTTTAGGTAATCTTCCTACAACATCTGCCAAACCCCCAACTTTTGAAAATGGTGCAACTTCTGCCGATGCAAATAAAATTTTCATATGTAAACTCCTTTACAACTAATATTGATTTTATAATACGACTATTGTGCCAAATATGTCAAAGCTTGTTTTAAGATTTCTTCTGAGGAAATATTGTTTCCAGCCTTTGCAACAGCTACTTTTATTGCAGGTTTGATTTCTTCAATTGTGTACCCTAATGAAATAAGTACAGCTTGGGCATCTGAAACATCGGATGTGTCTACGCTTTCTATGTTTACATCTGATAAATCAACAGGCATTTTTTCTTGCCAATTAATTAATTTATCTTTTAGTTCAAGAATAATTTTTTGAGCCATTTTTTGTCCGACACCTTTTGCTCTTGATAAAGCTTTTGCATCTTCTTTTATTACGGTAGAAATAAGCTCACAGCCTGTAAATTCATCCAATAAAACAAGTGCAACTTTAACCCCCACACCTGACACGCTTTGTAAAATATTGAATAAATCTCTATCTTCTTTATTTGCAAACCCGCATAATCCCATAAAATCTTCACGATGTGTAAGTGAAACGAAAATCTTGCATTCAGTTCCTACGCTGCTAATTAGGCTTAGGGTCCTTTGATTTGTTTCAATGAGGTAGCCAATGTTGTTGCATTCGATTGTTACAAAATTACCTTTTGGGGTATTCTGTTGTTTTTGGATTATTGTGCCTTTAAAATAGTCGTACATATAATTCTACCTATCCGCTTGAGTGTTTTCGTGTCTATGTAAATAGTTTATTTTTGTTTAAATTCGTAATATAATGATTGTAGAATAAAAGTGAGTTTTTTTAAAGTTTATACTATGAGTGAAAATAAAATAAAAGAATTTATTATAGCTATTGATGAGTATTTTGATGAACTTAAAAACAAGTATAAAAAGCAAAGAGATGATATTCTTGATGTTTTAAATGAAAATGTTTTTGTCACGGGATATGAAAATCTCTTTGATGAGGGAATGCGGTCTTATTATCGTGGGCGTTACAAACGAGCTATATATTATTTTGAAAGGGCAAACAAAGCCGTACGGGGTAATTTTATTTGCATTTATAATTTAGGGTTGTCGTATCAGGCTGATAATGAGATTGATAAAGCGATAGAACATTATTTGGAAGCACTTTCTCTCAAAAACAATGATAATGATACTATTTATAATTTAGGTTTATGCTATTTAAGTAAGCACGAAGGAGAATTGGCTGAGAAATATCTTAAAATGGCACTGGATAATTCGCCGCAAGATTCGAATACCAAAATGAATTATATTTTGGCAAAAATTGAATGTGGGGAGATTGATGATGCTATCAAAATGGCTATAAATTTGGTGAAATCCAACAAAACTTATATTGATTTTACTCTTACTGTTGCTAAGTGTATTGAGGAACAAAGTTTTGGGGAAAGAGATGTAGAAAATATCAGTAAGGTTATAAAACTTTTGAATAGTTATATGAAAGTTTGTCCTTACAGTAGTGGGGCTCAATTAGAAATTTCAATATGTTACGGTAAAATTGGGAACTGGGATTTGGCAATGAAACACAGTTTGAAAGCATTGGAACTTGATGGCAAGTCTTATGAGATAAATAAACAGGCTGGTTTGGTTTATTATTGCAGCCAGAATTATGAAGAAGCTTTAAAGTATTATGAAAAAGCACTCTTTATAAATCCTATCAAAAATTTTGAGATGAATTATAACATTGCACTAACATACGAAAAAATGGGCAAGCTTTCTGATATGGAAAGGAAAGCCAAATATATACTTAAACATTTTAAAAAACATCCCCAAATTAGATCTGTTGAAGAATTGCTGAAAAAAAATAATAATCAACATGTTGGAGAAAGCGGTACAGACTTGGAGGAAGAACAAGATATTGTGAACGCTTCGGAAAAATCTGCTAAAAAGTAATTTTTTGTTATCCTTTGGCGGCACCGCCACTTTTCCACCAGCTTCAACGTCATTCTGAACCCTTTAGGGTGAAGAATCTCATGGAATATAGACTCCACTCGGGGAGATCTTTCGCCTTTGGCTCAGGATGACGGAAAATATTTTTAATAAAAAACCCGTCATTCTGAACCCCCTTGTGGGGTGAAGAATCTCGCCACACTAAGTCTTTTGTTCCACGAGATTCTTCGGTCGTGCTTCGCACTCCTTCAGAATGACATTGTTTTTTAAAGGGGGTGCGGGGGCATAGCCCCTGCCATAAGGGCGGAGCCAAAAGAGAGTTTTCTTCTTTTGTGATACTTTTCTTCTT
>JAFQTK010000111.1 GCA_017409065.1 bacterium | reverse complement strand
TCAATTTATATTAAGGAGCAAAATGAAACGGTTCAAGGCAACAAAATAGATAATATGGTTGAGAAAAATCTTTGGAATGATTTGGTGAAATGCTTAAAGAGAGATGATATAAAAGCAAATATCCTTAGCAATAAATTAGTATTGTCTTGGGGAGGTAAGATGTAATGACTGATAAATTATTTCAAAAACATTTATGGGGCTTAACCTTACCAAAACCATTTGACAATGTTCCTGACAGAAAATCAACTGTGTTTTTGTCAAAATATAATTCTAATCATCCAAGCAAAAGTACGTTATATGCACCATTATTAAGAGCGATAATTGCTTATGCAAATTTGCAATATGAATCGGAAAATGGTGGTACAAGTAAATGTGCGATTGGTATGCAGGGTGATGATGTTGTTATAGCTGAATATGAAAGTAATGTAAGAACAGCAGTTGTTTTTCTTAAGAAACAGGGTAAATTTATTGCTGCATCATCAGATAACAGTGGTATTGGGAATTTTTCACCATATTTATTAGGACCAAATGGAAAAAGTGGCTCTGCTTTATTCTATGCTTTAATGCCGGTTCTTTTAGAGGATAAAGAATTCGAGGAGAATTATGATAAGTTTTATGAACAATTAAAATTGGGTTATCCCTATTTAGAATTGGTTTATGAGGTTGGATTTAAGATGTGCGACAATGTTTATCGAAGAATAGAGTTAGGAAGTATGAGTACAGTAGGAATTGAAATAGATATTCCTGCGACTAACAATATTGCTTTACTTACACCTTTAGCAATTCAAAGTGGGGTATATAATCCAGATACCATTATTTATGGTAATTATTCGATATTTAAAGCAGAAAAAATAAAAAAAGAACACGAAACAGTAAAACCTGAAGATTTTATTGGAAAGTATAAATTATCAGATAGGAACTTTACTGACAAGGAATGTTCTTTAGTTCCAAAACTACCTAATTGGTATCAAATTCCTCACGAAGTAGAAAATATTTGCAAGCATATAAAAGAAACTTCAGCATCAAATATGCCTATAAAAAACATTATGCTAAGAGGTCCAGCAGGCACAGGAAAAACAGAGGCTGCTAAAGCTATTGCGGCTGGACTTGGATTACCATTTATGTTTTTAACTTGTTCAGCTAATACAGAAGTATTTGATTTAATCGGTCAAATATTGCCTGATATGGATGCATCTTTTAAGGATGATAGTTTACCAAACTTTGATGATATTATGATGGATCCTGGAAGTGTGTATTGTAAATTAACGGGTGAATATAAGGAGGATGCTAATAATCAAGAAGTTTATGAACTGCTTGTAAATAAAGCAAGAGCTAATGATAATAATCAAAAGGGATTTAAGTATATAGAAACACCTCTTATTAAAGCAATTAAATATGGGTATTGTGTAGAAATTCAGGAACCTGCTATTATAAGCAATCCAGGAGTCTTAGTAGGATTAAATGGACTGCTTGATAAGTGTGAATCAATAACTTTACCTACTGGAGAAGTTATAAAAAGACATCCTGAATGTGTAATTGTTATCACAACTAATACTGATTATGAAGGATGTAAGTCTATGAATCAGTCAGTAATATCTCGTATGAATATGATTTACGATATGGACGAACTATCTAAAATACAGCTTGTAAATAGGGTAATGAGCGTTACTGGTTGCAACAATCAGAGTTTAGTTGAACAGATGGCAGATGTAGTTATTGATATTGCACAAAAACGAAAAGAATCGATGATAACTGATGGCTCTTGTGGCGTAAGGGAGTTTATAGCTTGGGTGCAATCTACAATGTTAACTAACAATCCTTATGAATCTGCAATGTACACAATTATTCCACTTGCTACTGCTGATCCAGAATGTAGGGAAGAACTTATAAATTCTTGCCTTAGTACACGTATTCAGTAGATGGGAGGGATATGAATGGAAGGATTAAAATTAAATGAAAATTTTATAAGATTAAATAAATATTTTGGTGAAAAATTAAAGGAGTCGAGATTAAAACATAATCCACCTTTAAGTCAGGAAGAATTAGCAGAAGAAATAGGAGTTACAAGAACTACTTTATCTAATTATGAAGCAGGAATATCATCCCCACCGTGGTGGTTTGCATGTATTATCGCAAAATACTTTGGTAATAAGTTAGAAAACTATTCTTACTTTGCAAAGGAGGATGATAGGATTGAGAACTTCTCATAGATATATACATAAGATGATAAATGAGGCTAAATCTAAAATTAGCGATGAGGAATTTTTTATATCAGAGGCTTTTGCCGGATACTTGGAAGATATAGCTGAAGTGGTGGCAAAAAGATATAAAAGGCCTATAAAACTTAATATATTTTATGATGAGGATAATCCATTTCAAGCTTGTACGGATAATAGATATATTAGTATTAATGCTGGAAATAAAGAAATAAGTACTTTAGGAAACAGAAATGTAAAAGTCAGTGCAGTTATAGGACTTCTTGGACACGAGTTAGGTCATATTAACTTTACGGATTTTACATTAATGGGATTATTTAAGACTAAAATATCTAAGGGTATATTTTATCCAAGTAAACCTATTCCAGAAAATACTGAAGAAGAAGCTAATTTTGAAGAAATAAAAGACTTGTTAAAAGCAAAAGATGAGATCGCTATAGGTGTAATAACAAGTGTATTATCTCATATTGAGAATATATTAGAAGATGCTTATATCGAAGCAAGAATGTGTAATGATTTCCCAGGCAAAATAAAAAAGTGCATCATTATGAAAAGGGCATTAAGTATTGATAATACATTAAGTATATTAGAACAAATTGATGCTAAATACGATGGTTTAGCAATTATGCTGAATTTGATATTATCATACGCAACAGCTGGAAGAATAAATAATGATGGAAATTATACAGGTGAATATTTAGATAAGTTAATTGAATGTATTAAGCTGATTGACAACTCAGTTTGTTGTAATGATTTTAAGGAAAGACTAAAGTCATCTCTGCAATTGCTATTAAAACTATGGAAATATGTAAAAGAAGTAATTGAAAAACAACGAAGTAGTCAAGAACAGCCAAATCAATCAAAAAGTTCTTCAGGCAGAAAATCATCAAAGGCTAAAAAAGAGGCAAGAGAACAATGCGATAATAGTCTTGCAGGTCAGATTATAGGCAAAACGATAGAACCTAAAGGTATTGATGAAGCTGTAGATACACAAGAAGCCGAACAAACTTCAGGAGACGATGATGAAAATGAGATAGCAGAGACTAAGAAAGAGATCCAACAGGCTGTGGTAGAAGAACTTGGAAGGTTAAATAATGATGAATCGAGTTCACTTCAAAATACAAATGGTTCAGGCATTGTCAGAAAGGATAATAATTTTGCTGGAAGTGGATATGAAAATGTTGAAAACGACATTAATCGAATATTAAAAAGAATTGCAGAAGAAAAAGTAAATGAAGTTGAAGAAGATAACTTAGCTAAAAATATTCAAAATGAAGCAGATAACATATATTATGGGGATATTCATCGAAATGCTAATATAACAATTCATCGTATAAATCCTATATCTGATTATCTAAAACAAGCATATAATACTACTTCACCTAAATTTATTTTGCTATCAAAAAAACTACAGAAAGGTATTAAAAATGTAGTTATAAATCGTAAATTTGGTGGAAAATTGAATGGATTGTATATGGGACGGAGAGTTGAAGCAAGGAGTTTTGTACGAGATGATGGTAGATACTTTTATAAAAAGGTAATTCCAGAGGAATTAGACATAGCAATATCAGTATTAGTGGATGAATCAGGTTCTATGGCATCACAAGATAGAATTACGATTGCAAGAGCTACAAGTTTAGTTCTATATGACTTTTGTCATGCTCTTAATATTCCTATTTCTATATTAGGACATACAGCAGACGATGGAGAAGTGGATTTATATTCATATGCAAATTTTGATTCTGTTGATGGAAATGATAGATATAGAATTATGGATATGTGTTCAAGAAATTGTAATCGTGATGGAATGGCTTTAAGATATGTTGCTGAGAACCTAATGAAGCGAACCGAAAGCATAAAACTTCTTATCATTATTTCAGACGGTCAGCCTAATGATATTGGTTATTGTGGAATGAATGCTGAAAAAGATTTAAGTCAAATAAAGAGTGAATATACGAAAAAAGGTATAACTTTATTTGCAGCGGCAATCGGAGATGACAAAGAGACTATCAAAAGAATATATAAAGATGGTTTTTTAGACATTACTGATTTGAATAAAATGCCGGTAAATCTAATAAAGCTAATTACAAAGTATGTAAAGTGAGGAGGGGAATTGAATGGAAAAAGAATATATTTCAAATCAAATTGCAGTCTATAAGACTAATAAGAAACTAATAGAGTTTAAGGATAAGCTAAAATATGCTTCAGTATTAAATTATGCTCATATTCATTCATATGGTGAAAAAGATGCAAACGGCAAGAACATTAACTCGAACATAGGAATTAAACTTCAGGATTATTCTAATGGAACTGGTGATAAGATGGTTGTAGTTGACTTTAATATGTCACCTAAGGATATAAAATATGTTTTTAGCCGTCTTAATTTAGGACAATCTAATTTTGAGTTAAAGCAAGATAAAATTTCTCCTGTTACAAGTGAAAATGGTAAAAATTTTGTATCGAAGTTATCAATAAAAAGAGCAAGTGTTGGAACTGATGGGAAACCGAGAAATTATCCGTGGTCCATTGTTATTGAGAATGGATATGGTACAGCTGCTAAAGCCCAAACAGGTGGAACATATATAATGCCAAATAGTTATAAAACAGAAAAAATGGTTTATATAAATATTAACGACCAAGATTTGTTTAAGTTATTAGATGAGGTTACAACTTTTATAAATGCTTGGGAGAGCTATTATGGCAAAGAGCTTATTATTATGAAAGAAAACACAATAAGTGCGATGAATAGTCAAAATGCTACTGTAAAACCAGCAGCATAAATAAAAATTAGAGGAAATGCAGTCAGGACAATTATGTTCTGTCTGCGTTTTTTCTTTAAAAACTAAGGAGGAAACGAATATGAGTTATAGATTAAGTAGTTCAGAACGTGAGTTTGCAGAAGAACACCACAATTTGGTGTATGCTTTTTTGAAGAAAAAAGGATTAGAGATAAATGAATATTATGATGTGGTTATATTTGCATATTTAACAGCTGTAAGGAGATATTTCATAAACAAGAATTTAATGCAATATAACTTCTCTACAATAGCATGGCGTGCTATGGAGAGTGCAGTTTATAAAGAAAAGAGAAAGAAAAGTCCGATTTTAATAAGTTTAGATGAGCCATTATTTAGAGATAGTGAAATTACATTTATTGATTCGTTAGGACAAGAGGATAATTTTGATGAAAAGATAGTTTATTTAGATTTGGCAAGAAAGGTAATGCCACTTTTATCTAAAAAGCAATCAAGAACTCTGAAGAATAAAGCTGATGGATATAAGTATAGAGATATGTCCCAAAAAGAAGGAATTTCTATAAGTGGAATTGCCAGTAGATTAAGAAGGGCAAGAATGAAGTTAAAGCTTGTTTTAATTGAAGGAGGTAAAAGCATATGAGTCATTTTTTAACACTTGTGTCAACAGATAGGGATAATCTATATGATTATTTAGAAAGATTTTGCGAGCAAACTGAAGATAGGGATTACTTAGAATTTTACGATGAAACTGAAGAATATAAGAATGATTATGAAAGAAAGAAGACTTTTATAAGAATGCCAAACGGAAGCATTGTTGAAGAATATGATTATAGGTTTTCAAGCTTATATACACTTAAAGATGGACAAGTATATAAATCAGAGTTTGGAAAATATAAGAAGTATAAACGTACGAAAAAAGCGAAAAAAATGAAGGTATTACCAGAATATTCATTCAAGAAAATTTATAAAACCTTTGATGATTTTGCACAAAAATATAGAAGATTAACATATCATCAGGAAGAAGATGCCTATGGCTACTATTATAATCCTGATGGGCAATATGATTGGTGTGTTGTAGGTGGAAGGTGGGCTAATCAAGTATTAGTTAAAGCTAATGTAGAGGATATAGTAGAAAATGATTCTATATTCAGAGATATTGATAAAAAGCCTTTAGCACCCAAAGGATACAAATGGGTAAGTGGTG
>JAFQTK010000110.1 GCA_017409065.1 bacterium | reverse complement strand
ACTTATCGCTTAATTGGCTTTCTTTTCCCAAATAGAATTTAGTATCTTTAACATATCTATCAAAATAAGCAATTAATAAATTAATATCTTCACAAAATTTATCCTCAGTAATATGTGCCGCTTCAAAATCAAAGCCGAGAAAAGAATTACCCACTATTTCTTTATCTTTCAACTCATCTTTCAAATATTTTGCCCACATAAGACATCCTAAATAAAATGAAATATTATTTTCTACAAGAGAAATTATTTGAGGTTGAAGCATTTTAAACTTAAATTTTCGTTGCTGCGGGCTTTTAACACTTGCCAAAACTTGATTAATAGCTAATATATTATCACTGAAAGAATATACAAAGGGAGCAAATCCAGGGTCAAATAGAGCTTTTTCATCCATAAATAAAATCCTTTCATTAAAAATTGTAAAATATTTATATAAATTCTATCATATAAATTTTTTCAGGTGCTTAAAATAATATGTAATACTAGGAGGTCTATGATAGTTGCCGAGCTTAGCTACATATTTGACATATAGAGAACATTCAAAGGATGTCCAAACTTTTCGCAACGACAAATTGCGAGAAGATGCGGTGCGTAAAGCAGCATTCGCAAATCACAAATTAACATCCGAAGAATTAAGCGTAGCTAAGAAAAGAGGAGAAATGCTAAAACGCACGATAGATGCGTTGGATGAATATTCTCAAACAAAGACAGAAGACGTAGAATCCGTAACACAAACGTTTTTAGGAGAAACAACCGGATTACTTGCCGGTGCCGGAGTTGGAATCGGAAAAATTTATCAATCAACGGAATCTGGGAAACGCTTGACGAATTTTCTTGCTTCCAAGATGGGTTCGCTGAAAGATTCAGCTCCACACGTTATCCCTGGGACAACAGGTCTGCTGTTTGGCATCGTTTCTAGTTTACCACTACTATTTTCTCTGACTAAAGTGGAGATTGAAACCCCTCGTATTGCACGTTTTGAAACGCTAAAAGGAGAGCTTTCAAATACTAAAGATTTTGCCATCTTGACAGATGAACAAATTGCACAAGCAAATGAAAATGCAAAACGTATTGACGTGCCTAAGCCCAAGCCCACAGAAAAAGGACTGCTATCCAGTCTGAACATATTTGCACAAGTTAAATCCTACATGGATATCGTGACCAAACGTGCCATCTACAACAAAGATAAAACTGAATTTGAAAATACCCAAGCTAAAAAAGCAGCCTTAACCACAGCCGATACATTTAATGAAAAAGACCTTGGGAAAGCGGAAGAAACAAGAGAAATAACTCAAAGACTTGTTCATAAAATTGATTTAGAATCCCAAGACTATATTGAAAGAGTCTTCAAAATTTTAGACGTAGCATCTATGTGTCTGTTTGGCTTTGGTGTTGTTGGATATTGGGCAATAGAAAAAGCTATGGACTTGTGCAAAGTTAAAAATGCAAAAACTAAAAACTTTGTATCTGTCGGTTCTGCATTGGCAGGGGTTATCCTTTTAAACAGCAAAGTTGCTGAATACAGAAACAATGCAATCAGAATTGCCAGACACAAAAAAATGAACGAAGTATTAGCAGACCCGACAAACTTCTTAAAAACCCCAAAACATAATATTAATCCAAATACAGTCAAGGTTGAAAAACCTAAAAAAACAGGTCTTGTTGCATTTTTAAAAGAATTTAAAAATGATTTGACTGAATATGAAAAATACAATAAAACAAAACGACAAGAAGATAAAAAATTTAAACTGGCAGTAAGAAACATGAAACTATCTCCGCAACAAATGGAAGATGCAAGATTAAATCAGGTTAATCTTTTTAAAGCCATTAATGCCGCAGATAATAACAAGAAAAAATATGAAGAAGCTTACGAAATTTTCGTAACCCTTCTGTCAACTCCAATGGGATTAGTTGCAACTACTTGCGGTAATGCCTTTGGATATGCTTTGCACAAAATTAAAAACGCTCCAAAATCGCATATGCCGCTATACTCTATCATCGGCACAGTAGCTGGGCTAATTCCGGCAATAGGCATTGAACTTTACACAACAATTCAAGTCCGCCAAGCATCCAGAGTTGCTTACATGAAGGCTCAAGACGATTTAAAAGATAAAAAACAATTCTTAGATTACTCAAAAGTAAAACTCGAAGAAAATCCGTTCTTGCGACTATCTTTCAAAAATGAAAGCCCTGCTTTCGCAAAATTTAAATAACTTGCAAATACTTGATAATAGTGTTTTAATATTAATTCAGAAGCAATATAATCGAGGTAGGATATGCGTGCATACAAAGCTAAATGGATAATTACAGCAGAGGGTGAACCACTTGAAAACCACTACTTAATAGTGGAAGACGGAAAGGTTATCGATGTATTACCTCACGAAAAAGTTAACTTTGATGATTTGGTCAAAGTTAAAGATTTTGGAAATGCTGTTATTACCCCCGGTTTTGTAAACCTTTTCACTCAGCTTCAATATACTGATATCAATAAATATCGTTCTAAAACAATAAAATCATTCATTAAACGAATATTCAAGAACATAATTCGCAAATATATTTTTGCAGGAATCCCTCAAAGCAGTTATGTTAGAGGGTTAGCCAGAATGTATAAAGAATATTTTTGTTGGGAAAGAACAGAAAAAATTCGCTCATTTAAACATGGGTTAGAAAAAGCTATGCTTTCAGGCACAACTTGTATTGCACAAGTTTCAAAAGAAAATAAATATTTTCAAATTCTTAACAATGCACCAATAAAAACCTACCTGTTCTTTGAACTATACGCAGATTCTCGAGATGCCGGAAAAAGTGAATTTAGAAAGATTAGCAGTAAAATAGAATATTTTATAAAAAATAAATCTGACAACATGTTTATAGGAGTGGCACCTTGCTCACTTTCAATGGTTCATAAACGTTTGTGGAAGATTATTTCTAAATATGCAAGAAAAAACAATTTACTAATGCTTATTAGAATAGCTGAATCTCAAGAAGAAATGGATTGGCTAAAACACGGATTCTCTGATATAGATATGCTACATATGTACCTCGGAATGAGAAAACTAAACCCTTACAGACAAAATATTTCACCGGTACAATACTTAAAAGACCTCAATGTCCTATCTAAAAAAGTACTTGTGGCTAACGCAAATTATCTATCAAAAGATGAATTTAAAGAACTTGCAGATACATCTGTTAAGTTTGTCTACTCTCCACGTTATGATGATTTAAACCACGGACGTAAACAAGAATTTAAAGATGTTGTTGACTTATTCGGTGAAAATTTTGGTTTTGGAACAGAAAGTTATTTCAACATAGAAGAAGACCACAGCCTCATTAATGAAGCTAACTACGCAAATAAAGACAATATTTTAAACTGTATTGATTTAATCAAACATCTTACAATTTATCCTGCCAAAATTTTGAAGCTTGATTCAATTGTTGGGTCTTTATCAAAAGGTAAACACGCAGATTTTAACGTGTTCAATCTAAACGAAAACGAAAGCTATTGCAATATTTTATCAAAAGCAAACCCTGATATGGTCTATGTTAACGGACATAGAATTGTACAAAACCAACAATTAAGAAAAGCTATAAACTAGATAGAATGCAATGTTTTTTCGATATTAAACATTTCTTCAGGCATATTATTTTGCTTATATATATTTTGGGCTTTTAACAATAAAGATTTAGCCTTGTTTTTATTACCAAGTTTTAGCATTAATTCAGAGGATTTTGCATAATTACCCGCCAACTCCAAAGAATTTTGATTTTTATTAAAATAGTAACTTGACTGCTTATAATAATCCAATGCGGTCTTTGTTTCATTTAAATTACTCATTTTAGATGCTGATAATTTATAAACTTTTGCTGAAAGCTTATCGTTAGATGTTTCTTCTGACATTTGTTGTGCTGTTTCATAATAATTTTTTGCTTCGCTAGCATTATATTTGCCTGCAAACATATTTGCTATATTCATCAATGAAAAAGTTTGCACCTTTAAATTATCAGTCTGCCCTGCAAAAGCAATTGAAGCAAAATAATGTTCCATTGCAGGATGAAATTGCACAGCGTCATCATAAATTTTCGCCATTGAATAATAGGCTTTTGTTTTAATGGTCGGGTCTTGTGTATTTACTGCAGCCTTGTTATACAAAGTTAGTGCCTGCGGCAAAAGGTCATGTCCGTCATAAATTTTTGCTACTTCTAAAAAGATTAAAGGCTTCGCAATCTCGTCTTCTTTTTCATTTGCTAACTTTAATGCATTTTCAAATGCCGACAAAGCCTTGTCAGTATCTTTTATTGAAGAATATTTTTTCCCTTGAATATATGCCTTTTTTACATCAGCATTTTCAGGTAATGTTGGATATGTAGAAGCAGAAGAATTTTTTTCCGCCGTAAAATCTTCGGAAATGACAGTTTCAACAACTGTTTGCGACTCTTCTTTTTTCGGCAATTGCACCTGAAAATCAGGATTTATAGCAGTCGGGTCAGATTTAAAATCTATCTTTTGTAAAAATAATGCATCTATCCATTTTTCAACAACATCAGAAGGCTTTTTTAGTGTCGCAGTTATATAATTATCTAAAACTTGAGATGCCGTTTTAAGATTTGTATGAATAATTTTTCCGTTCGGATTTTCTTTTAATGATTCACCTTCTATAAGCCCCAAATACGTTTCAACTTCTGCCTTTATATCGTCTGGTGCTCCAATAGCCGCAGTTGTATTTTTAAAATCAGTTATAATTTGAGCAACGTTGACCGTTGAGCGTGAATAATCAATTGCAGTAGGCTGTCCTGTCGGATACTGTTGGCGGGGGAATTTTGTTACATTTTGATTAGCCTGTTCAGCACGTTGTTGTTCCTGTGATTCTTGCGTCTGCGTCTTTGAACCGGAAGACTGCTCTTCATCTTCCTTACGCTTTACGAATCCCCTATTTACATAATACGGTTTTACATTTACCGGATAAAGTGAATTATACATAACCTGACACTAACTGATGTAACTTATTACATTTTACCGCTAAACCTCACGCAAATAAAGGCTTTTTGCAAAAAATCATATATGCGGATGATAAATCGGCATTATCAATTTAAGGATATTTCTTATCTTGTCAAATGTATATCAAAGAACGAATGTAACAAATTGTAAAGTATATACTTCATAAATAACAATTATTTCTTCCATATTGTTTTTATATAAATACAGAGAGATAAATTTTTTAGAGAAAATCAAAAACCTATTTAATTTAACCTATTTACCTATCGTTACCCGTTTATTAGAGGAGATTGCATTATGGCATTCGCAGCAGCACAAGCAAGATTACTTTCTTTGACACTACACAAAAGTGACTTAGAGTACAGAATCACAAGTTTATGTAACCAAAAACAACAATTAGCTACACAAGCGTCAGCTTACGCAATTGCAGCACAAGAAGCAGGATTTGCAGGAAACATCAATGATACACCTGAAATGTTAGCTATCAAATATCAAGAAGATGCTCTTGATTCAGAAAAAACAGTTATTGAGTCACAACACCAAGCAATTACAACTGAGTTAGAATCAACTCAAAAAATGGTTGATAATAACATCAAGAAAGACTTCAAATTGAACTTAGGTTCATAGTTAAAACGCAATTACAATAATTCCTATTCATAAACAAGTTTTATTGAACGGCTATTGCATATTTGTCAAAAATTTTGTAAGATGACATTATGAATAATGTTCTAAAGACTTTTGAAATGTTTCTGTCACTTCCTTTAAGCATCATCCGTAAGGGTCTTGTTCAGGTTATGCACGTCGAAACCGAAGGAAACACCATTGAAAAGTCATTGAGCGTCATCACTCAAAATGATGTTACAAGTATAAATGTTGTAAACAACTACAAAATGTACAACCTATTAACTAGCGTAATGTACAAAAGACAAATGTATGAAAAAAATAACGCCGGCAAAATTCATTATTAGCTCACCAAAACTTTCTTTATGTCCTGATTTTGGTGATATCCCAGAGTTTGCTCTTTTGGGTCGCTCAAATGTGGGCAAATCTTCTTTTATAAACAGGTTAGCCAATAACGGGAAATTGGCAAAAACGAGTAACAAACCGGGTAAAACACGATTAATTAATTTTTTTGATTTCAACGGACAATTTATCATTGCAGATATGCCGGGGTACGGATTTGCAAATGTAAAAAAAGAAATGAAAGACCAATGGGAGAAAGACCTCGCACATTATTTAGAAAAGAGGGAATCATTAACATCTTGCATACAATTCATTGACTCAAGACATCCAATTCAAGCCAATGACTATCAAATGAGGGAATGGCTTGCATACAAAAATTTACCGGTCATAACAATAGCTACAAAAGTTGATTGTCTTACACGAGGGAAAATAGCTCAAACAATTGCTCAATTCAAAAAAGAACTGGACTGTGAAGTTCTTCCGTTTTCAGCAAAAGATAGCTATTATACAGAAAACGTTATAAAACATTTACTCAGTTATGAATAAAATCAACTAATTATAGGATTAAAAAGCCTTAAAAATCGCTCATTCTGATAGAAAAGGGGGAGGGATAAAATGGCTGTAAATTCTTATTATAATTACAATGTTTTTGCTCCACAAAATAACGGAGAACTTTCCGAGTCTATTCTCCAAAACTGGACAGAACAAGCTATTGAGTGTTATCAATTATGCGGAGATTGTTCTCGTTGTTCCATAACAAAAGGGAATTATTCTTTTGTATGTCAAATGTCAAAAGTCGTACAAAAACTTATACGAACAACCGGAAAACCATTTTAATTCGAACGCAATTTTTTTAAAGAAAAATTTTTTATAAATATATAGAAATAATTAAAAAAATGAGTTAAAATATGAGTATGGAGAAAGATACAAATCTAATTGAATTAAATACACATCCGGCTTTTCAACAGGCTGAAGTTACCGTTCTAAAAAATAAAAAGGTAACAAATCCAATTGCTAAGAGTTTTGCTAAATTTTTCCAAAATAAAAAAGATAAATTAACGATTAAAGATATTTTCAGATAAATGTATAGGATTAAAAACAGCATATTTTTAGAATTGACAAAAAATCAAAAATCAGATTTTTTGTCTTTTGTTAAAATTTACATCAAAAATTATAAAGAATGTGACACAGAGAGCATCTATTATAATTTGCTTGATGAAATAGAATATTTTCATAATTTTGACCCGCCAAGATATCCGTTTGTTGATTTGAATAATGAACAACATTTGTCAGACATAAAAAAATATGTTTATGCTTGTAAAAAGCATTTAGACTACAAGGAATCATTAAAGCCAATATACGAAGAACAAAAACGCATTCAAAAAGAAATTAGGGCCAAAATAATTGATGAAAAACAAAAAAAAGAGCCACCAACAAAAAAACAAATTTCGTATTATAAAAGCTTATGCAAAAAGCACAACAAACAACCAATACCAGCGGAGGAATTAAGTAAATACGATATAAAAATTGAGATTCAACAACTTATCGAACTAAGCGAAAACACAAATACTACTTATCTGTCAGACTAAGAAACGCTTCATCAACAACAGATTCAACAGAAATTTCACATTCCGAAAGTTGATTTTTTAGATGAATTAAGTATTCTATATTTCCTTTAGGTCCTTTTATCGGTGAGAATTGTAATCCATGAACACTCAAATCAAGTTCATTCACACAATTTATAACATTTCGAATAACATCAATATGAGTACTTTTTTCCCGAACAACACCATTTTTCCCGACAAACTCTTTTCCCGCCTCAAATTGTGGCTTGATAAGAACAGCTAACTCTTTTTTTTCACCTAAAAGATTAACAACGTTAGGTAAAACTTTTGTTACTGAAATAAAAGACAAATCCATTGCACAAAAATCAGCAACAACTTCACCTTCGGCATACACATCATCAAATGCACAATTTTTAACATTAGTACGTTCTACTACTTTTATTTTTTCTGATTGACGTAACTTCCATGCAAATTGCCCATAACCAACGTCAACGGAATAAATAAACTTCGCTCCACGTTGCAGCATACAGTCTGTAAAACCACCCGTTGAAGCCCCCGCATCAAGGCAAACTCTATTTTTTACATCAATATTAAAACTATTTAACGCTTTTTCTAATTTAAAACCGCCACGAGAAACATAAGGCATTGTCTTTATTTCGATATTAGTTTCATCTGTAACCAGAATCTGAAAACCTGCCTTAGTGATGGTTTCACCATTGATTTTCACGTCTTGAGCCATAATAGCAGCCTGAGCCTTTTGGCGTGTTTCAAAATAGCCTAAATCTACTAAAACTTTGTCTAATCTTTCTTTTTTCATACCAAATTAAATGCCCTTTTTGCATTGTTTGTAGTAATTTCTTCAACTTCATTCGGTGATATATTACGAAGTGATGCAATTTTTTCTACAACATATTTCAAATATGCAGGTTGATTTTCCTTCCCTCTAAACGGCTCAGGAGTCAAATACGGAGAATCAGTTTCCAATAGCAAATACTCCAAAGGCATTCTCTCTATCACTTCGTGAGCCTTTTTGGCATTCTTGAACGTAGAAACACCTCCAAAGGCAAGATAATATCCCTGATTTATACATTCCATTCCAAACTCATAACTTCCCGAAAAACAATGCATAACAACAGATAATTCTTTAGAGGCATTTTCTTTCAAGAGAGTTAAAGTATCTAAATGGGCTTCCCTATCATGAACAATCAATGTCTTATGGAGTTCATTGGCTATTCGAATTTGCCTCACAAATACTTCTTTTTGAATATCATTAAATGATTTATCCCAATAGTAGTCCAAGCCGCATTCCCCTATTGCAACAACCTTTTTTGATTTACAATATTCAATTATTGTTTGTTCCACTTCATCATTATAAGTTTTGGCTTCAGACGGGTGAACTCCCATTGCACAATACAACATTTGCGATTTCTCAGCCGTTTTCAAAACTCTTTCAAAAGTTGTAGGCTCAACAGCTGGAATAATTATGTTTTCTACATTGTTTTCCTTTGCACAAACCAACATCTGCTCAAATTTATCAGCATATTCATCAAAATCTATGTGTGCATGTGTATCAATAATCATTTAAGTTCCATCAACATTTTCTTAAAACCGGTGATTATATTATACAGCGAAAAAAAGCTTAAAATACTTTTGCGTTTTTTAAACAAATATATTGCAACAATCAAAGACTTAACAAGAAGTACGTTTCTTACAATTTTCAACTTATTATTAGTATTAACCAATCCTTCGATAGTTTTTTTAATCTTTACAAGAACCTTTCTAAAATCCTGAATTTGATTCTGTGCTTTTGGAGTAAAGACTAAAACTTGTTCATTAAGGTAAACCAATTTGTCGTTTAATTGGACTAAATACCTAACACCAAAATACACAAGTGCAAATTGTACAGCTATAATAAATAATAATAAAATTGCTTCCATAATATACTTTACCTTTTTTTTGATTATAATGTAAAATGTAGAAAGAATAAATACACAATTAACATTATTTATGGATACAATAAAGAATTTACAATTTTACTCAGCTCTATTTGGCGCTAAAGCAGCCTCAAAACTACTACATTTATATTCAAAAAACGCAGGAACCTCATTCCCTGGAGTTGCAGCGTTCAAAATTGACAAAGATTTTTTGAAGGATTCATCGAAATTTTGCAATAAAAAAATTATAACGATAACCGGAACAAACGGAAAAACAACCACGTCTGGGATAATTGCAACAATTTTAAAAGAACAAGGTGAAAATGTCTTACACAACCAAAAAGGAGCTAATATGCCCCAAGGCATAGCTACGGCAATAGCTTTAGGAATAAATCCATTCAAAAAAGCCGACTACTTTGTACTTGAAAATGATGAAGCATACTTAAGCAAAGTTTATGACCAAATTAATGCCGACTACTTGGTAGTAACAAACTTATTCCACGACCAATTAGACCGATATGGAGAAATTGAAACTACCGCTAAAAAAATCAGAACAGCAATTGACAAAAACCCAAACTTAACAGTTTTGTTAAACGCAGATGACCCAATGCTAAAAACCCTTTATACAGATAATACAATTACTTACGGCTTTGAAAGTATTGAAATAGTTGAAAATACTACACAAATACAAAAATCTATCGAAAACATTTATTGTACTTGCAAAAATAAATTCAAATACTCTCAAAATTTTTACGGACATTTAGGTCACTACAAATGCCCTTGCGGATACACAAGACCAACACCGCAAATAAATGCAACAGCTAAAATTTATCACGATAAATCAATTTTGGAAGTAAATTATAATAATAGCAAATTCACGTTTGAAGCACACATTCCGGGGCTATACAATGCATACAATGCACTTGCTGCAATTGCTGTTGCGTTGTCTTTAAATGTAAAAAGCGAAATCATACAAAAAGCTTTTGACCACTACAAATCTGCATTTGGAAGGGCCGAAAAACTTCAAATAAATGGAAAAAACGTATTTATCCAATTAATAAAAAATCCTGTTGGAGCAAGTGAAGTAATACATACAATCTGTAACGATAAAGACTCAAAATTACTAATTGCGATAAATGATGAATACGCAGACGGACGTGACATTTCTTGGCTTTGGGATACTGATTTTGACGCATTTGAAAATTACCCTAATACCATTTATACAACTGGCAATCGAGCTAATGATATGGCGTTAAGACTAAAATATACAAATTATAAATCCAATAAATTACAAATCATTCCAAACATAGAAGAAGCACTAAACAAAGCATTCTCTGAGTTGGAACAAAATGAAACATTACACATTTTACCAAGTTACACTACACTTTTAACAATGCAAAATCTTCTCAAAAAATTATAACTACAATTTATCAAATGCCGGATTTGAATTAATATCGTTGTAAAAAACAACCTGCTTGACCTGATTTTCTGATTTTGCAATTCTAAACAAATCCTTAACCAATATAGCCGAGCTATTCATTGGACTATAAGAGTTTTCACGCAATACATTTTCAATATGTGTCGAAGATTGCATATAATAACGATTTATCGCAAAAAAGTTCAAATCTGCAGTTCTTTTTTGAGCTTGTTTATAACCATAATTCAATATAGTTTCAAACAAATTCTCATATCCTTTTGAAATAACCCCATCCATAATATAGTTTTTATTGTCAGACGTACTTAAAATACAATAACAAACTATTTGCTTCCGCTGCTTGTCCTCAATTACATAGCGGAACTCTGTATTATGCATTAATCCAACAAAAATATTTTCATAAAACTCACATTTATGTTTACTCAAAGAAGGTCGAAAATGTGGCAAAATCGACTCATTATAAAGTTCTGCAACAGCTTGGGCATCCGAGTTTTTAAAAGGACGAATTTGATACCCATCCAAAGAATACTCCTTCTGTACACAATCATTATAACGCCACATCTGAAGCCGTGAACATTGTCTAAACCCTGCTCCATCAACAAAAATTCTGATTATTTCATCTTGAGTGTCATCAACATTCGCAATAAAGGTATGAACACCCTTTGCAGCAAATTTTGTTATTACATACTGAATAAGCAAAAGTCCCGTATCAAAAGGATTATCAGACATAAACAACTTTGATATTTTCCATTTTTTATGATTTCCATCAAACTTTTTCACGGAAATACAGGCCAAAATATCATTTTTATCAGTTAAAACATATGATTCAGGTACAATTTTTAATCTCATTGGGCAAATTTTATTTAGCAAACTAAATGGAAATGGTAAATTTATTCCATCCAAAAACGATTTTGCATCCGTTTCCAAAAAAGACATAAGCTTATTTAGCTTAGGAATATCTGTAAGTGTCAAATCACGAATTTTTGCCATAAATCGAGCCTCATCTGCAGAACATATAAATATTTTAGCACTTTAACAGAAATTATTGCAAGATAAATTATTACCCAAACATCAACAAAGCTTTTTTATAAAACTTACTTAACAATTGGTAAAAAATGAAAATTGTTTGTATTATAATATCCTTATAGTCACAAAAAGATTAATGGGGTATAGATAGAAATGGGATATGAAATTCTTAAAAAAGTTGAGCTTTGTCCAAACCAATATGAATTAACAATCAAAGCTCCTTACATCACACGAAATGCTAAAGCAGGTCAGTTTATAATACTTCGTGTAGAAGAAGAAGGCGAACGTGTTCCTCTTACAATTGCTGATTTTGACAGAGAAAGAGGGGAATTAACTATTGTTTATATGGCAGTAGGTCACACAACTAAAAAACTTGCTAAACTTGAAGTTGGTGATGAAATCATTGATATAGTCGGACCACTTGGGCAACCTACTCACATCAAAAATTACGGTACTGTTGTTTGTTTGGCTGGAGGTTATGGTGCAGCACCTTGCTATTTAATTGCAAAAGCTTTCAAAGAGGCAGGAAACAAAGTTTATATGATTATGGGTGCTAGAAACAAAGATTTAATCTTCTGGAACGAAAAAATGAAAGATGCTTGTACTGAACTTCATATCACTACTGATGACGGTTCTTTGGGAACAAAAGGTTTTGTTACCGGTGTTATGGAAGGCATTATGGCAAAAGAAAAAGTTGACTACGCTATCGCTGTTGGTCCAATGCCTATGATGAGAGCTGTTGCTGAACTTACAAGAGGAAAAGGTATCAAAACAGAAGCGAGTATGAACCCTATTATGGTTGACGGTACCGGTATGTGTGGTGCTTGCCGTGTTACTGTTGGTGGTAAAGTTAAATTCGCTTGTGTCGACGGACCTGATTTTGATGCTCACGAAATTGATTTCGATGAAGTTATTAACAGAACAAGAATCTACAAAGATGAAGAAAGAAAACGTTCTGAAAATTGTAACTTACTAAAACAAGCAGCAGAACTTCAAGCTAAATAAGGGGGAAATTATGTCTAGCAATCAAATTACATATTGCCCGATAATGAGTGCAGGTAGTGAGTATCCAATGGTATGTTCACAGGAGAAATGTGCTTGGTATATGAAAAGCTACAAAACTTGCTCAGTATACGTTTTGGCACATGATTCCGCGCTAAGTATAAAAGAAAAACAAGCTAAAAAGGGAGTCTAAAATGACAATGACACAGTTAAAGTGTGATATTAAAGATATTAATCTTGCAGATCAAGGAAAAAGGCAAATAGAATGGGCATACAAAGACATGCCTGTACTTGCTAAAATCAAAGACCGTTTTGAAAAAGAGAAACCATTTGCAGGTATCAGACTTTCAAGCTGTGTCCATGTAACTAAAGAAACAGCTGCATTGTGTATTGCAATGAAAGCAGGCGGAGCAGATGCAATTTTAGTTGCATCTAACCCTTTATCTACCCAAGATGACGTTGCAGCGGCACTTGTAAAACATTATGGTATTCCTGTTTTTGGTTACGCCGGAGAGTCAAAAGAAGCCTATGCTCGCCACGTTGAAGAAGCAATGAATCACAATCCTCAATTAATCATTGATGACGGATGCGACATTGTAGCCACAATACACCAAAAACGTCCTGATCTAATTAAGGATATAATTGGCTCTACCGAAGAAACTACTACCGGTATAATCAGACTTCAGGCAATGGAAAATGATGGAAGTCTAAAATGGCCGGCAGTTGGTGTCAACAGCTCTCAAACAAAGCACTTATACGACAACCGTTACGGAACAGGGCAAAGTACAATGGATGGCATTATTCGAGCTACCAATATATTGTTAGCGGGTAAAGTTGTTGTTATTTGCGGATACGGATGGTGTGGCAAAGGTTGTGCTATGCGTGCAAGAGGTATGGGGGCTAATGTTATTGTTACAGAAGTCGACCCACTTAAAGCACTTGAAGCCGCAATGGAAGGTTTTAGAGTTATGCCGATTGCCAAAGCTGCACTTGAAGGCGACTTATTTGTAACAATTACCGGAGATAAGAATGTTGTAGACATGCCTCATTTGCTATCAATGAAAGATGAAGCTATGGTTTGCAACGCTGGACACTTTGATGTAGAAGTAAACGTTACAGATTTAAGAAAAGAAACAGTTGAAATAAAAGAAATTCGCCCAAGCCTTGAAGAATATAAACTTAAAAATGGAAAATCAATATATGTTTTAGCACAAGGACGATTAGTTAACTTAATCGCAGCAGAAGGGCATCCGGCTTCTGTTATGGATATGAGTTTCGCAAACCAAGCATTAGGAATGGAATTTTTAATCAAAAATCAAGGCAAATTAGAAAATAAACTATACACCTTACCACATGAGGTTGATTTAGAAATTGCGAAATTAAAGCTCGAATCAATGGGATTAGAAATTGATACACTAACACCTGAACAAGAGGCTTACTTAAACAGCTGGCAAGCAGGTACGATGTAAATATGTTTTAGGGGCATTGCATTGCCCCTTTTTATGTAATTTGGGGAGTATGTATGAAAGCAGTCGTTTTTGATAACAATTTAAAATTAATAAGTGATTATAATATGCCTGTGCCTAAAAGCGGAGAAGCTCTTATTAAAGTTTTGATGGCAGGTATTTGCAATACCGATTTTGAAATAACAAAAGGCTACATGGGCTATAACGGCATCTTAGGACACGAATTTGTAGGAATTGTTGAATCTGTAAATAGTGAAGACAAAACACTTGTGGGAAAGAGAGTTGTCGGTGAAATCAACTGTGGCTGCGGAGAGTGCGAATACTGCAAAACAGGATTGGAACGGCATTGCTTCAACAGACAAACACTTGGTATATGGCAAAAAGATGGCTGCATGGCAGAATATGTCACAATGCCAATTAAAAATTTGTTGGTTGTTCCTGATAATATCTCAGATGAAGAAGCCGTTATGGTAGAGCCATTGGCTGCAGCGTTGGAAATATTAGAACAATTACACATTCGCCCCGATGCAAATGTCTTGGTTTTAGGCGATGGTAAATTAGGATTGACAATAGCACTGGCATTAAGCGGAGCAGGGCTAAATGTTACGCAAGTTGGAAAACATACCAATAAATTAGCAATTACATCACAACAGGGTGTTAAAACTGTATTATTGGAAGACTTACAAATAACAAAAACATGGGATGTCGTTGTAGAAGCAACTGGCTCAATTAACGGGTTTGAAACCGCTTTGGCATTGACAAAGCCCAGAGGAATTTTAGTTTTAAAAAGCACTGTCGCTAGTGGTAAAGAATTTAATTTTGCACCAATTGTAGTTGATGAAATTACAATATTGGGTTCAAGATGCGGACAATTTGAACCGGCGTTAAGATTGCTTGAGCAAAAAAGAATAAACTTTAAACCTTTGATTACTGATGTTTATGAAATTGATAATGCCATAGAAGCATTTGAGAAAAATAAAGCAAAAGATAGCATAAAAGTTCTGATAAAATTTTAGGAGAAATATGCAGCAAAAACGTAAAATGCTGATTGGGATTATAATTTCTGCACTGTTTTTGGTGTTGATATTTTATAACGTCAATTTCAAAGAACTGATACTCACACTCAAAGAATTTAATTTCGATAAATTACTCTTTATTGTGGGAATATATGCTAGTTCGCTAGTTGCAAGAACATTAAGATGGAAATTCCTGTTACTCTCAGATAAAAAATTTCCATTGTATCAACTTGGCTCAACTTGGGTAATAGGCAATCTTATGAATGCATTTATGCCAGCAAGAGCCGGAGATATATGGAGAGCTTATGAAATAGGTTCAAACACAAAAGAAAGTAAAATGAAAATATTTGGAAGTGTTATGCTTGAGCGGATTTTGGATGGAATAAGCATTTGTACTATATTATATTTTTGTGTTACCAGTTACTCGAACCAAGATTGGCTCAGAAATATTGCAAACTTGTCAATGTTGCTTTTTGGTGGTAGTTTAGCCGTATTTTATATCATTGTTAAATTTAACAAAATTGATATACTGTGTAATTTCCTCTGCAATCTTACAACAAAATGTCCAACAAGAATACAAAATATCCTCGTTGGATTAATAACTAAGCTGTGTAGTCAATTTAAGCTGTTTGTTAGCGGCTTCAGTGTATTTAATTCAATTTTTTATTCGACATTATCAATATTTACAAGCTTCCTAGTATGGATTTTAGAAATAGCAATCACATACTTTGTTATAACTTCATTTGGAATTAATTGCCCAATATCCGCTGCTATGTTCGTAATTTGTTTCATAGCTTTAGGCTCTATGATTCCATCGAGTTCGATTTTTGTAGGACCTTATCAATATGCATACATATTAGCTCTCGGAATATATTCAATTCAAAAATCAGAAGCCCTTGCCATTGCATTAATTCACCAGTCAATCTTGATGACTTCATTAATTATTTTCTCGCTGATATTTATAACGATAAACTTTATTTGCTCGTTGAATCAGAACCAAAACTCCTCAACGAAAAAGGAAGAAAATTCACACCCAATAGCATAGTCATAATATTATAAAGTTCAGCCATTTTTTTATTATAAGCAATTTTAGTGTAAATAGACTTAAATTCAAAGAGTTGCCACTCCGGAAGTGACACACAAACAAAAATGGTATTTTCGAATAATGCGATTGCATATTTTTCAACACCCAACTTATTTGCAATATCATTAAACCACATCTCAAACTCAGGAGTTATAATTTTTTTTGCATACTCTGCACTTTCTGAAAACACATTTAAAGATTCATGTTCAACCCGTGGAACATCTTCAAACACATCAAAATCAGCATCGTTCATCACTATAAGCAGGTTTTCAAAATAACCATCCGTAAGCGACATCGAAATAATACCGTCAAAAATCAGCTCTTTTTTCAATGATTCTTTGTCTTCAAAAAACAATTTTGTAACAGCGGTTGTCGTTTTATTTGAATTAATCTCCCCTGAAAAACAAGCTTTAGCATCATTTTTGTTGCAATGAAACAACTTAGACTTAACTATTTTGTAATCTGGAATACAGTCCAAATCGGAATATTCAAACTTGTCAAAATAAGACAAAAAACATTCCATAACACGTTTTTGAATATCCAACTTATACTTTTCGGTAATTAACACATATGGCAAAATAGCAACAAATACAATAGGACCAAGATTTTTGGAATCCATTTCTATACTTAGAGCAAAAACAGAACAAACCAAAAATGAAATAACTGAAAACAACAAAGCTAACATTATCCATTTTTTTCGCCGAGATTCCAACTTAGCAAACTTTTTGGCTAAATCATTTTGGACAAAAGAAGTTAAATCGTGAAACTTGTTCATACTTTTATTTTATAACAAAATATTGAATATTTACGAGTTTTGGTCTAAGATTTTTGAATGGAAAGAGAAATTTTTGTAAAAACACTAAATCCAAATTACATAGAAACAGAGATTGAAACTATAGGTTTTGACCATTCTTATAAGCATCACGCAATTAAAAAAAATCAGTTCAAAACAATTAAAATCTTCAACCTGCGACCACAAGAAGCATCAATTTTAAAACAAACAGCATTATCATTAGGGTTTGATGCAGCTGTGAATAGAGGTGTATTAGATTGCAGTGTCCAATATTCTGATGCAATTTTGACAGCATCAATTACACAATTTGAAAAATTAACATTGGCACTCACAAAACAACCGTTTAAAATGAAAACAGTTTCAGAACTGATAAAAAATTTAATTTTCGCTCAACCTACGGCACTGCAAATAAAGAATATAAATTTTGATTGGTCCAGAACATACTTAATGGGGATATTAAATATCACGCCTGATTCATTCTCTGACGGCGGAATGTACAATTCACAAGAAAAAGCAGTTAAACATTTTATAAGTCTATACGAAGATGGTGCGGATATAATTGACATAGGTGCAGAATCTACACGCCCAAATCACACACCAATAACTCCGGAAGAAGAAATTAAAAGATTAAAACCAATATTAGCAGAAATTCAAGCACTAAATCTTGAAATACCAATTTCGATTGATACACGAAACGTAAAAACCGCAGAATTTGCTATAAATAATGGAGCGAATTTAATAAACGATGTAGGTTTTGATGATTTTAACTATGAAATGATTGAATTTGTAAACCAAAATAAAATTCCGTACATTCTAACCCATAATAAAAAGATTCAAACGCATAGTGCAGACGAAATTTTTAGAGATTTTACTTTTATTATGAATAAAATAACATCTCCGCTAATTCTAGATATCGGTATTGGTTTTGGAAAAACTCTTGATGAAAACTATGAATTAATTAGCAGAGCTAAAGAGTTCAAAAGCCTGAATAAACCAGTTATGGTTGGACATTCAAGAAAATCATTTTTATCAAAAACTTTTGGTTTTACAAATAAAGAACTTGATGAAGCAACAATAGCAATTTCTTCCAAATTAATATTGGATAAAATTGATATTTTAAGAGTTCACGACATAAAAAAACACAAACAATTATTAAACGTTTTATCAAAATTAAATTAAAAATCCGCAAAATGCGGATTTTTTTTTTAATCTCCAATATAATTTCTTAAGTTTCTTGATACATTTGCATTTCTGCAAAGTTTTTTAAGCTTACTTATCGCTCGATTCTCAATTTGTCGGATTCTTTCTCTGGAAACATTATATCTTGCACCAATTTCTTCCAAAGTTTTCTTAACTCCGTCATCATCCAATCCATAACGCATAATTAAAACATCACGTTCTTTTTGGCTTAGTTGGTCCAACATTTTTCGCACATCAGATAACAAACTATCATTAGTAACTTTTGTATCAGGAGATAACGTAGACTCATCAACAATCAAATCACCTAATTTAGCAGTATCATCCTTAGCCGTCGTAGGACTTTCAATACTAATTGTATCTTGAGCAGATTTTATCAAAGTAGCCAACTTTGATACGGAAATACCTAAACGCTGAGCCAAATCTTCACGAGTAGGCGGAGCACCATTTTCAGTAGTTAAGTCAATAGTAGCCTTTTTTATTTTGCCCAACATTTCAATCATATGAACAGGCAAACGAATCATTCTGGACTTATCGGCAATCGCTCTGGTAATAGATTGTTGAACCCACCACGTTGCATAAGTAGAAAACTTATACCCTTTAGAATAATCAAATCTTTCAGCTGCCTTCATTAACCCCAAATTGCCTTCTTGAATCAAATCCAAAAAGGATAAGCCCCTACCAATATATTTTTTAGCAATACTAACAACGAGCCTTAAATTTGCGTTTATTAACTTATTGATAGCGTTTGAATCAGCCGTTTCTTTAATTTTCTGTGCTACTTCCAACTCTTGTTGCGGAGTCAAAAGCGGGATTTTTCCTATTTGTTGCAAATAAATTTTAACTGAATCATCTGTATTAATAGACGTAAGATTTTCACCTGTTTTCACAGGGGAAATATTTAAAATTTCATCATCACTATCGTCAATAACATCAACCTGTGACGATGATTCATCCTCTATATCTTGATTTTGATCTACCATATTTTCATATTTTTGTGACATGTTAAAACTCCAATATAATTATATCTTAAAAGTCGATTTTTGCATAATTTGTCTTGTCGCTTCATATATCAAAATACTGGTAGCATTCGAAACATTTAAAGAATTAAATTCATTAAACATCGGAATTTTGACCAAAAAATCTGCTTGTTTTTTCAAAGTTCGTGAAACTCCTGAGTGTTCGGCTCCCATTACGATAGCAAAATTCATGCCTGTATAATCAACCTCAAAGTAATTATCTTTTCCATCTGCTTCAGCTGCAATTACCCAAAAGTCTGATTTCTTTAATAATTCAACAGCATTCACAAGGCTATTAACTTTAATTATATCTATGTAGTTAATAGCACCTGCAGAAGTTTTTTCAACTGTCGCAGAACAAAGAGTCGAACGATGCTGTGAAATAATAACAGCATCAAATCCAGCACATACAGCAGTCCTAATTATAGACCCAAGATTATGAGGATCTTCAACACCATCAAGTATAATAATTTTTTTGTAGTCAGATTTTCCCTCTTTAGACAGGAAATCATCAAGTTCAACATACTCTATTGGAGCTACATACGCAATAACTCCCTGATGATTAATGCCTTTATATTGAAGAAACTTTTCTTTCGGCACAAATTGAAACATTACGCCTTTTGCTTTTGACAAATTTACAATTTCGTCTATTTTGTTATCTCTATTTAATCCTTTTGAAATAACAAGCTTATTAATACTGCGTTTTTCATTCTTTAATAATTCTAAAACAGCATTTTTTCCATAAATAATATTATTATTTTCCATAATTATCCTATAAAAGTATTAAGTTTTTTTACGAAGTGTATATTATAATAAATTATTGTATAATAAAAGTGTAGGAAATAGAAGTTGGAATAATGTTTGATAATTTATTTGGAAAATTAAATTCAAATTCTCAAGAGTTTGTAGGTGTTTCATTAAATACCAATGGATTACTGGAGGTAATACAAACCTCTCGCACTGAAAAAGAAGTTACGAAATACACTAATCGCTACGTTGCTTACGACCAAATTGAAAGGACCGTAGAGGATTATAGTGCATTAAGAAACGAACTGGAATCTGCCTTAAATGAATTAGGAATAGCACCAAAAGGCTGCAATATAATATTTTCTTTACCTAATGTGCTATTTGGTATAACAAAAAATATACCTTTCGGATTTGAATTATCTGAACTTGGAGAAGCTTTACTTACTGATGTAGAGTCTGAATTCATTTTTTCAAAAACAAATCCACGTTTAAGTTGGGCAAAAGTCGGGGAAACCGGAGCTAATCAAATAATAGCTTATAGTGCAATACAGGAAAATACAGTAAGAGAGTTAAAAGAGCTTTGCGGAGATATCGGTGCCAACCTTATTTCTGTTCAAAACTCTTTTTCCACAATGATTGGGGGCTTAGCTTTTTCTGAAAAATTAGAATACATGCTCGACGATGGCTCGTTAAACATATTGGTAATTTCACCAACCAGTTACTCTGTATTTAATTTTGAGAACGCACATTTGAACAACTACTATGAAGAGCCTCTTGCAGTTAAGTCATTCTCAGGAGAAGAGGTTTATACAGCTATATGTACAATGGCAGGCAATGTGATTCATTCTATGCCGGCTAGCAAAATATTGGTAATTTCTGAAGCAGAAGATGTTTCAGCCGCAGTAATCTGCCAAAAATTAGCTATAAATCCTTCAAAAGATAGATATATTGAACAAAGCAGTAAATTCCAAACTGCACCTATTATCGATGTCAATCTAAACGTTTTACCAAAATATGTTCCACATATTTCGTTATCAGCAATAGGTACGTCAGTAGATTACGGAACAGGTAACCCTGTTCAATTCAATTATTTAGATTCCGGGGTAGCTGGTAAAAATGGAGTTAATGCTCCTGATTTAATTGAAATAGGTGGTTCTGTTTATGAATTAACACCTGCTGCTGCGGTAAAAGTTGCGGTAATTTTTGTTGTAATTATACTTGCAATATTTGCAGGACTATTCTTTACAATGCAATCTTTAACCAATACTTTAAAGAGCGAATTAGACTCGCTTTCTCAAAAAGAAAAACAATTAGAAACAGAGCTTAAATCATATAAAACCGTAAAACCGAAAGTTATCGATATTAGCAGCTCTATAAATGAGGTTGTTAATACAAACAGAAAGAAAATGCTTTACTATGATGCACTATCATATGGCATCCCTGAAAAATTATGGATAGAAAGATTCTATGTAGGAACAGGAAATGCAGTAGGTATAAAAGGAGCATCGGTTGAAAGTAGTGATATTGCAGCATTTCTAAGAGGAATTAGAGAAGTTACAGGAGAAACAGAAGTTTCAGTAACTCAATTAGACGTGATTGGCAGTGACGATATTATAAATTCAAATAATGAGCCTGAAATTTATTCATTTGAATTGGCTAATTCGGCTTATGCTTCTGTTGCAAAAACACAAGCTAAATCACAAAAAACACAAACAGGGTCATCAAACAGACGTGGAAATTTACCATCAGCAGGTGAACAATCAAAAGTTCCACCGGTAATTCCTGTTGATTAAGGAGAAAAGAGTTGAATACAACGATATTAACAAAATATTTACCTTATTTAGCAATAGTTATAATAGCAGCTGCGGCTGCTGTATGGCAGGGTGTTCCTTTGGTAACCGGATATATATCTACACAGGAAGAAATATCCGTAAAAAAAGACAAAGTTGCTGACTTGGAACGAAAAGTTGATGTAGCTAAAAAGGCACAACAACAGGAAGAAGAAGCTCCTGCAAAAGAAGAAAAATTAATTTTTCAATCTGAGATAAAAAACGCAGAAACAGATGTTTACTTTAATGAGATGTATGAAACTGTTTTATCATTGGCAAAGCAAACAGGTATAAAAGTAAGGTCAATGAAATTTACAGATGCACCTGAAAGTGATCCAATAAAACGAGATCACAGTTCATCACATACTACTACATTACTAAAATCAGAATTTATTGGTTCATACACGCAACTACAAAATTTCTTAAGAGAGATATACAGACACCAATACTTGATGGGTATTAATTCTTTAGATATTGTACCTTACGAGTTTGAAAAAAAAGTTCTTATAATTGATATGGAATTGATTTTGTACGCAAAAAAATAGTTTTATTTTTCTCTTTTTTTCAGGTAAAATATTGCTTGTGTAGGAGAGAATTTAGAAATGAATGAGTTAAAAGACAAAGACGAGCAGTACAAACAATTTTTAAATTATAACAAGCCGAAAAATAAGAACTCAGCAATCGCATCATTTTTAGCAGTTGCAAGTGTGATAATTATAGGTTTTGTGTGTGCATTCATAGTTTACAGCACATTTATGAATCCACCCAGAGTCAACACGTCAGAAAATAAAGAAGTTTCAAATAATATTTTTACCTCTTTTACTAAAAAAAACAGAAGTGAAAAAAAATCGTTTAATATACCATTTTTTAATAAACGCCAAAATTTATTGATACTAGGTGTAGACTCCAATGGCAATAACACAGATAAATTTAAAGGTACTCGTTCAGATACAATTCTTCTTGCGAATATAGATCCAACAACACACTCTATAAATGCAATATCAATACCTAGAGATAGCAAAGTTTACCTTGCTGACGGCAAAGGTGTTCAAAAAATAAATCATGCACACGCCTTGGGTGGAATAGACCTTACAAAAAAAACAATAGAAGAAACGCTTGGAGTAAAAATTGACAGATATATAGTTATAAATGCAGACCTAATAAGCGAATTGGTAGACGTAATCGGCGGAGTTTCACTTTATGTTGAAAAACCAATGCATTATGACGATTATTCAGGCAAACTCCATGTCCACCTTGACAAAGGCTACCAAAAATTAGATGGTAAAGCAGCAGAAGGCTTTTTACGATTCAGAAATGACGGTAGGGGAGATATTGGCAGAACAGCAAGACAACAATGGTTCTTGAAAGGACTTTTAGAATCAATAAAAAATCCTGCAATTATCCCTCAAATTCCTGAAGCACTAAAAGTAGCTTTCAACAATATTCAAACAGATATGACCTTATATGAGCTATCTCATTTTGCTGCATTAATGAGAGATATAAACATGGATGCTGTTGAAGTTGCAACATTACCCGGTGGTCCATCTACAAAAGGAATAACCAGCTATTGGATTTTAGATCCTGAACGAACTCAAGACGTCATAGACAGAATGATTTATAGAGTGAAAGAAGATGCTCCTGAAAGTTATACAATAGGATTAAGATACCTTTCCAGTAAAAAGTCAGAAGCTGCTCTTATTCAAGAAAAACTTGAAACTCTTGGGCATACAGTTAATGCAATAGAAAAAGACCAAATTTCTCATTCACAAATTATCGGACATAACAAAAGCGTAAACTCTGACTCAATAACGAAACTAAAACGCAAAATCCCTGAAATTAAGGGAATGCAATTTGTTTATGTTCCTGACTCACAAGATTACACAAGAAATGATTTTACAATTAACATTGCAGAATAAGGAGCAAATCGAATGATTAAAGAAATAGTAAACCGCTCAAGCGTTAGAACTTATTCAGACAAAAAAATTTCAGATGAAAATATAAAAACAATACTTGAAGCAGGAAGACTAGCTCCGTCCTGGATGAATGTGCAACCTTGGCATTTTATAAGTATAAGCGAACAAGAAACCAAAAATCTGCTATATGAACTATCATTTTGCCAAAATCATGTAAAAACAGCCTCTCACGTAATATTATGTTTGGCTGATATTACGGCTTGGGATGATTCTAAATTTAGAAAAATCTTGCAATCACGAGGAATGGCTGACGAGCAAATAAATAATATCTTCAAAAATGAAACCCTTTATCCAAAACTAAAAGGTGATGAAAGAGTTTTGCTCAGAACAGTGGAACAATGCACTTATGCAATGTCACAGATGATTTTAGAAGCTGAAAACTTAGGAATCTCATCTTGCGTAATCGGTGCATTAGGAAACGAACTTACTGAAAGTAACCAAGAAATATATTTAAAACTTAGAAACAAACTTGAAATCCCTGACAAAGTATATCTTATGTCAATGATAACACTAGGTTACAATTCTAAGCCTGAATTAGAAATCAAAAAAATAAGAAAAGACTTCAATGAAGTGGTTTCTAAAGAAAAATTCGGACAAAAATTCGACTAAGCCACAAGTTGAGAATTTTTATACTCAGTCAATGAATCAAACCATGAGCTCACAAGTTGTGGGTCATCTTTTAATGCCGCCACAGGCAAACCAGCATGGTGAATTTTTGGTAACAAATATTTTACATCATATCTAACCGAAGCATCTTTAAAATCGTCCGTATCGTTACAAACAAACACTTCGTTGCCCTTCCTATCACGTTCAACACCAACAATAGTGATTTCATGTCCGTTAATAACTCTATTATCTGCATCAGTATGAGTATAACCAACTATGACATTCTCACCCAAAGCAAGAGCATTTTTAATGTGCATCAAAGTTCTTTCATGAGGACATTCATATCCGACAATTTTGCCCGTGTCATCTAGCTGTTGATAACCGACATGAATTTTATTTTTACCTTCTGATACTACCTCAGCTAAGGTTTTCTCGACATCGGTCAAACCTCTGTCATCATTGTTTAAAGTTCCGGTTCTAATATCAGTCAATGCATTGTAAGTATGTTGAGAACCAACATTCATAAATGTTGACTGCATTAATACGTCAACAGGGCTACGTTCTCCTGAATCTTTATATGCTGGTGTAGATTGAATTTGAGCCCGCACTAGAGCATTTTTATCAGGGGACATTGTTACTTCTACCACTCCATCTTTTACTTGATAAAATGGTACCTTAAATTGTTTTAACAAAAATTTTGCAGTATCCTCATCAGGTGTAATATCCGCAAGATTAATATTTTTTCTAACTGAGGCATGCTGAGAACTTAACCCTTCAGCCATTCTTGCATATTCAGCAGGGTTTTTATGTGCAATATTAAACTGAATGCTAGCTGCCACACAACAACTTGAAACAACATCCAAAAGTTGCTTGGTTATGGGCTGAAGATTTGGCAATTTACCCGATGTTTTTAATGCATCCAAATAATTTGAAGGAGAAGCAACTCTTGTTGCATAAAGATTTTGATTATTCAAAATTTGGTTTGCTATCGGAGTTGGAACATCTCCAAATTTTTGAGTAATGGAATAAGGATTTTCTAAAGCGACAACAACATCACCTAAAATCCCTTTACTATCAAGTCCGTTAGCTCTTTTTTCCGTAATAATTTTATGTAAATTATCCAATGTTGTAGACTTGTCATTAGAATCCGAACTTAATAATCTTCCATTTTTCAACAATACATTCAATTTTTTACGATTTGAATTAGATAAATTCTTTGATATTTCAGAAAATTTCTTTTGCTCCTCAGCCGTAGTCAAAGATGTTTTTAGCCTAACTGCTTGCGTAAATGTCGGTCCAGAAAGATTAGACAAAGTTTTTGAACTTACAGAGGCACTTTGATTTGAATTAACTTGAGAAGGCTCGGCATGCGAAATCCCCGAAGTTGCCTGATATACTTCGGAGTTAGTTCTATTAACCAAATTTAAACCATTAATCACTGTTGCCTTACTTCTCTTGCGAGATTAACCTTCCATATT
>JAFQTK010000109.1 GCA_017409065.1 bacterium | reverse complement strand
TTTCCAGACTCGTCAAGCTCAAAAATATATCTTGCAATTCCGGCATTTGCGGAAAACTCGTTCGGGAATTCAATACGTAATTTATTTGAAATAATTCCATTTGCAGAGTCATTCCAAGTTTCTGAATTGTTTCGCACCCTTATCCTTGCATATCCAGTAGAAGCATCGGGTTCAGCATTTTCGGGTAGTATCCCCGAATCATCAATCGCCACAGTTGATAAGCCTATGTAAGTGTACGTTGGCGGTGTGTAATTTGTAATTCCTCTAACATGATTGTTTTCAAGATTTGCTTGATATTTTGTTATCATAAAGAATCATTTCCTTTCTAACTATCTTTAATTTGAGATTTGAATGTTATATATCCTTCAGCACGTCTAAATTTCTGACCTTTGCGGTCTATGAGAACAGGCTGGTGTACATATTTTCCATATAAGTTTTCTGTATCTTTTGAATCCAAACTAACAGTAAATCGGTAATATAAATATCCTGTTTCTGCATCGCCGTCCCGAAGAATCGTACAATCTTTTACAAGAATTGGACTATGTTTCATACCGATAGGTGAAAGATACCATTTTGCACTGTCATCTTGCAAATCGAGCGGTTCGCCATCTTCATAAAAAACTTGAAATTCAAGTACTATTTTGCTATCCCCGGCAATCAGCTCAATGTCCTGTAATCTTGTAACGTATGAATCCAATGTTTAATCACTCTCCTTATATTCTTCAAGCCTATCACTTTCAAAGCCTCTGCGTTTAGCTTTTAATTCCCAGCCAAATTTCATGTTATCGCCGCATACAACGAAGCAGTTTTCAAACCTTTCCAAAACAAAAAGTTCTCCTTTTCCGTAAGGGGTAAGGAAAACTTGATAACCATTTTTCAAATTCACGCACTCAGCAAAAATAGGGTCTATGTCGACTTGGCACAGCCCATTTTTAGTTTCATTTTCGCCGATATCACCATAATAGTATTCTGCAGTTTCATAAGCATTTATAAGTCTTTTACCATAGTGTTTAGTCGCTTGTATACAATGTTTTTTAAAGCCATCTGCAACTTCAAAATCTCCCACGACCAAGACAGTACCACCTATTACTGTTTTACCTCTTATTATTACACCGCTGTTTTGCGGGCATTTTATTTCTAGTGCGTCATTCGCCTCTAAAATTAATCTTCCTTGTGATTGTCTAATATTTGAAGTTTTACCGCCGTCTGTCCATTTACATTCTCCGGCGAAAGTCCCTGTTTTTTGTACGTATAGATTGTCAATATACGCATGGGTTGCATAAATATTATCAAGTCCAGCATTCCCTGTTCTGATAATTTCAGTACTGCCAACTGCTTTATTCCCAATTTCTCGCCGTGTTATCGTTCCATAATTTAGCTTTGAACCTGTAACAGTATTATCTTTAAGCTGATTATTGACAATTTGTCCTTCAAGCCGGTCGGCTCTTATTGTTCCATCAAAGCGTGCATTGTTCCCTTCAATCTTTAAAGCTCCAATTTTAGCATTACCATTGCTTTCTAAAACAATATTTCCGTTAGAACTTTTAATGGAATTGTCGGTAATTTCAAGACCTCCAACATGACTATTCTTGGCAATATTAACTTTGCCTGTCAGGTGTAAATCACCGCTTGAATCTGCGTAAAATTTATTCTTCCAGCTGTTATTTTCTTTTTTCTGAATTTTTAATCCGTCTTTTGCATTCTGAATTATCTTAGAGTTTCCACTTTCAATGGTTAAACTTGCATTTTTAAGCGTTGCTCCACTTCCATCAAGCTTGAAACTATTGTTTTTATTTGTGATTGTAAGCTCATTTCCGGCAATCAGCTTACCAACAATGGTATCTGCAACAACGCCATAATTACCATTCATATTGCCGAGTGCAAGCTTGCTAGTCTGCCAATTATCATCGGTCATGCAAATTAAATTATTAGTTATCATTAATTGATGGTTATCAAAATTGCCGTTATCGAGCTTTTTTCTGCCTTTTATTCCATAGCTTCCAACAGAAATATCTTGATTTTCCGAGCTTATTATCTCTTGATTCGCTGCATTTAAAGAATTTTGCATGTAAGCTGTAACTTGATCGTTAAGACCGCCATTTTTGATTGGTGCGATTAGGCTACTGTAATTTCTTGAAACAGAATTTGTTGTCTTGCTTTGATTGAAAAGCTCATTAAACGTCCACTCACTTGTTTCTAATCGGAACTTGTTGCCGAAAGTCATGGTAAAGTTTTCTGGGTTATCGTAATCAATATCAATTTCCAAAAGTATGGGAGAAACCCAAACATCTTCCTTAACTTCCGCATGAATTAAACTGCCGAGCTTTAGTTCATCAATGAATGGCTTAAACTTTTCGGCAAATAAAAAATTCGCAAGCTCCATACTAAACGTAAAAGAAGGCTGCGAAAGCTTTTTCATTTCTTTTTTACCACGTTCTAAAAGCTGTTTGCTCATATCTTGAATTTCGGTAGCTGTCATTTTATCGGTTACAACAAAATTTGAGTTGGTATAAGTTGCTTCAAATATGAAATTATCAATCTCTAAAAGCTGCTTTTTCGTAAAGTTATTAGCAAACTTAAGACTAGTGTTTATATCTTGCAAAGTCTTTTGGACCTCAGATATTTCCTTGTTTTTAGAATCAATTTCTTTTTGCTTTGACGAGATTTCTTTGTTCAGCGTATTTATTTTACTGACAACATCTTTTGAAATGTTTGGCATCTGGGCACTTCTGACTTGTTCCTGAGCTTTTAAGTTATTCTGCAAAGTTGCAAGCTCGCCTTGAAGCTTTAAAAGTTCTGCGTTTAAATCTCTAAGTTTTGAAAAATTTTCGGTATAAGTTTTTTCAGAATCTTTAACTTTTTTATCCCACTTTTTGATAGCATCTATCAACGATTTTTGCATCCATTGTTCATTAAGATAATAGGAAAAGTCATAGATATTTGACGTTCCTAAAGGATTAACTTCACTAATTGTGAAATCACCCGAGCCATGCACAGCAAGACAAGTAATTATATCTTTTGTTGTTTCCTCAATTTTCACGTTTTTAATGAGATTATGAAATGAAAGGCTGATGTTAGTGTCTTTTACAATATCTTCCGAAGTATAAGCGTTTATGAGCTTGTTTTCCGTATCAAAATCAAAAATGCACTCGTATGCTTTCTCGACATCTTCTATAAGGAAAGAATATAGACTATTAGTCGGTATTTCAAAAGTTCGGTATCTATTCCAAAGGCTACTGCTAACTGTACCTATTTTCCAAGAGGGAGCAATTTCTAAAAGCTTTTGAAGTAAAGTATCTTTCGGACTTACTGGGTCATAAAATTTGTATGTTCCGTCTTTGATATTTGCACCTTTAGAGTTAAGTGTGTATTCATAAGAATAAGCGATAATAGACTTATATGGCGAATTGCCTTCGTTTGTTTCACCCACCGAAACGATTACAAAGTACCCAAAGCCTTGAATTTTAATTAGTCTATTCTTTGAAATCAAATCATAAAAATCATTTTTATATACATCAAAATTAGCTTCTGAAACTGCATTAAATCTCGGTTTTATATGCAAATTAGTGATGTTTGTAATATCGGTAATCACACTAAAATCCGGATTGCAAAGCGTTATCAATGGAATTTCGTAGCTTTTATTTATGTCAAATTCAAAGTTCATTTTTTATCCACCTCCAAGCCGTACTGCAAATTGATAAGTAATTTTCAAGTACTCAGCATACCCATAACACTCAAATTTATTAACCCCATGAGCAAAACTTAAATAACCTTGATTTTTACCTCTTGACAGGTTTTTGAAGCGGTTTAATCCTGTATTTGAAGTGATGATCTCATTTTGATTATCGACTGTAATTACTTCGCTGGGGGATAGATTAGTCATTTCAAAAATTCTATTAGTTTTCAAATTCAAAATCTTAAAGTCTTTTCCCGAATTTGAAAGTTTAAATTC